>NZ_QPKK01000155.1 GCF_003344635.1 Desertihabitans aurantiacus | reverse complement strand
ACCGGGACCGGGTGCGGGCGGTGCTGGCCGACCTGGCCCGGGCGGACCCGGCCGCCGACCCGCCGAAGGTGCGCGCGTCCACCCTGGTCGTGTGCGGACGCGAGGACCGCGCGGGTCTCGTGGGGGCCCGGGCGACGGCGGCCCGCGTCCCCGGGGCCCGGCTCGAGCTGCTCGACGGCGGCGCCCACCTGCCGAGCACCTCCTCCGACGAGTTCACCCGGCTGCTGCACGAGCACCTGGCCGGCTGAGCCGGCTGCGGGCCGTCAGGGCTCGGAACGGGTGAGCACCTCGGCGGCCACCCGGGCGTGGATCCCGCGCAGCCGCTCCCGCTGGTCCTCGGCCCGCTGCAGCAGCGCCTCCACATCGACGTCGCCGACCTGGGACAGCCCGGCAGCGACCAGCGCGCGCCACCCCTCGGCCTTGGCCTGCACCGCGTCCAGCATGCCCTCCACCTCGACCAGGTCGCTGAGCGCGGAGCGGCGCAGCACCCGGCCGTTCGGTTTCAGCCGGCCGACCCGCTCACCCAGCTGCAGCGCCGTCCGGCTGAGGTGGTCGGGGCTGGCGCCGACCTCGCGCATGATCTGGCGCAACGCCTCGATGTCGGAGTCGACCTCGCCGGAGAGACGTTCGACGTCGGCCCCCCACGGCCGCTCGCGGTGGCTCGCGGCGGCACGGTGGAAGAGGTCGCGGCCGGCGCCGGCGGCCGCCTCGTGGTTGCGCAGGTAGGTCACCAGGGGACTGCTCATGGCCCTTCTGTACCCGGGCGGGCGGCGTCCTGTCAGCCCCGGGTGCCAGACTCGCCGGGCATGGACGAGAAGGAGCTGCTGCGGTCCTACCTGACCATGCAACGCGAGCACGTGCTCCAGGTGGTCGACGCGCTGGACGACGAGCAGCTGCGCCGGGCGACGCTGCCGTCGGGGTGGACGCCGGTCGGGCTGGTCAAGCACCTGGTGATGGACGAGGAGCGGTTCTGGTTCCGTGCCGTCGTCGCCGGTGAGCGCGAGGCGATCGAGGAGCTGGGGCGGGTGGCCGGCACCACCTGGACGGTGCCGGCCGACGTGCCGGCGGCCTCGGTCGTGCAGGCCTACCGCGACGAGATCGCCCGTGCCGACGCCATCATCGCCGCCACCGACCTGGACGCCCCGCCGGCCTGGTGGCCCGGCGACCTGTTCGGCAGCTGGCGGCTGCACAGCCTGCGCGAGGTGATGCTGCACCTGGTCGTCGAGGTGGCCTGCCACGCCGGCCACCTGGACGCCGCCCGCGAGCTGATCGACGGCGGCCAGTGGCTGGTGCTGACCGACTGACCACCGGCTGACCCGGAGGAGGTGCCAGGCTGGGGCCCGTGGACGAGACCGCCGAGACCACCCGCGCCGCGTGGGCCGTCGCCTCGCAGAAGTACGAGCGCGAGCACGAGGAGCACCTCGCGGCCGGCCGCACCGCCGAGCTGCTGCCCTCGGAGGTGGCGACGATCGGGGCGCTGCTGCCGGGGGCCGACGTGGTGCACCCGCTCAGCGGCCACGGGCTCGACGACCTCGCGATGGCCCGGCTCGGAGCCCGATCGGTGCACGGGCTGGACTACAGCCCGGCCGCCGTCGAGAGCGCCCAGCGGCGGGCGGACGACCTCGGCGCCCCCTGCCGCTACACCCGGGCCACCCTGCCCGCCACCGGTCTGCCCGACGCCTGCGCCGACCTCGTCTACACCGGCAAGGGGGCGCTGATCTGGCTGGCCGACCTGGACGCCTTCTTCGCCGAGGTGCACCGGCTGCTGCGCCCGGGCGGGCAAGTCTTCGTGCACGAGGCGCACCCGCTGGTACCGCTGTGGACGTGGGAGCCCGAGGAGATCCGCGTCCGCCCCGACCGCGGCTACTTCGAGCGCCAGCACGTCAACGACACCTTCCCCGCCCACGGTGCGGTCGAGCAGCAGCACACGCTGGCCGAGCTGGTGATGGCCTGCACCGGCGCCGGCCTCGTCCTCGAGCACCTCGCCGAGCACCCCGACCCGTTCTGGCGTCCCGACGGGGTGACCGCCGCCGCCTGGGACGGGCGGGTGCCGAACGCGTTCAGCCTGCTCGCCCGCCGGGGCTGAGGGCGCGGCGCCGCTTTCCGGGTCGCTGACGCGGTGGCCGCTGGCTAGGCTTCCCGGGTGACCGAGACCGACGCGCCGCTGACCCCCGACCTGCCCGAGCAGATGCAGGTGCGGCGCGAGAAGCGCGCGCGGCTGGAGCGGGCCGGCGTCCCGGCCTACCCGGTCGCCGTGCACCGCACCCACACCCTGACCGAGGTGCGCGAGGGCTGGCCCGACCTGACCGCCGGTGAGGAGACCGACGCGGTGGTCTCGGTCGCCGGGCGGGTGGTGTTCATCCGCAACACCGGCAAGCTCTGCTTCGCCACCCTGCAGGAGGGGTTCTCCCCCGCTCACCCCGGCGGCCGGCTGCAGGTGATGCTGTCGCTGGCCGAGGTCGGTGAGCAGCGGCTGGCGGACTGGAAGGCCGACGTCGACCTCGGCGACCACGTCAGCGTCAGCGGCCGGGTGGTCTGCTCGCGCCGCGGCGAGCTGTCGGTGATGGCGAGCAGCTGGACGATGGCGTCCAAGGCGCTGCGTCCGATGCCGAACCTGCACTCGGAGCTGTCGGAGGAGACCCGGGTCCGCCAGCGCCACGCCGACCTCACCGTCCGCCAGGAGGCCCGCGACCTGCTCCGCACCCGGGCCGCGATCACCCGCAGCATCCGCGAGACCCTGCACGACCTCGACTACCTCGAGGTGGAGACACCGGTGCTGCAGCTCGTGCACGGCGGCGCGGCGGCCCGTCCCTTCCACACCCACCTCAACGCGTTCTCGCTGCCGATGACGCTGCGGATCGCGCTGGAGCTCTACCTCAAGCGGGCCATGGTCGGCGGCGCGGAGCGGGTCTACGAGATGGGCCGGATCTTCCGCAACGAGGGCATCGACTCCTCCCACAGCGCCGAGTTCACGATGCTGGAGGCCTACGTCGCCTGGGGCGACCAGACCACCGTGGCCGAGCTGGTGCGTCGGATCGTGCTCGACTGCGCCGACCTGCTCGGACGCCGCCAGGTCACCCACGTCGACGCCGCGGGCACCGAGCACACCATCGACCTGGACGGGGAGTGGCGCTGGCTCGGCGTCTACCCCGGGCTGTCGGAGCACCTGGGCGTCGAGATCACCCCCGACACCCCGGCCGAGGACCTGCGCCGGCTCTGCAAGGAGCACGAGATCGAGGTGGAGGACGACGCGCCCGCGGAGAAGCTGGTGCTCGAGCTGTTCGGCGAGCTGGTCGAGCCGACGCTGGTCCAGCCGACCTTCGTCTGCGACTACCCGCCGTCGGCGCAGCCGCTGGCCCGCCCGCACCGCGACGACCCGCGGCTGATCGAGGCCTGGGACCTCATCATCGGTGGCATGGAGCGCGGCACCGGGTTCTCCGAGCTCATCGACCCCGTGATCCAGCGCGAGCGGCTCACCGCCCAGTCGATCGCCGCCGCGGCCGGCGACCCCGAGGCGATGCAGCTCGACGAGGACTTCCTCGCCGCGCTCGAGTTCGGCGCCCCGCCGATGGGCGGGCTGGGGCTGGGGATCGACCGGCTGGTGATGCTGTTCACCGGGGTCGGCATCCGCGAGACGATCCTCTTCCCGCTGCTCAAGCCGGAGGCCTGAGCCGGCTCAGCCCGCGACCCAGTCCATGTGGTCGATGAGGTGGACGAGCTCGGCCCGGTCGCCACGGACGGTGCAGGCGGTCGCCTTCTCCAGCGGCAACCGCCGGCTGACGACCTGCAGCAGCTGCTCGGCCGGGCCGGTGATCGAGACGTCGGCCTCGTCGACGCGCTCGGAGGTGAGCTCGAGCGGGGCGTCGGTGCGGCGCAGCAGCCAGGCGTCGTCGACGTCCTCGCCCACCCAGGCGATCGTCTGGCCGGTGCCCCGCATCGCGTCGGCGAAGCCGGGCACGACCGCCGCCCAGCCGGGCGAGGCGATGGTGCCGAGCCAGTCGTCGATCGCGGCCACCGCCGACGGCGCGTCGATGGTGTAGCGGCGGTCGAGGGTGGCCGCGGCGTCGATGCGGTGCACGGAGATCTCGCCGAATACCCGCCGGCTCCAGAAGACGACGCCGTCGCCGCCGCCGGAGGGGTCGAAGACGTCCGCGCCGTTGGTCGCGCCGGCCAGCGTCGCACGCACCTCCGCGGCCCCGGTGCGGAGCCAGTCGGGCCAGCCCGACGGGTCGTCGGGGGCGTCCTCCGAGGCGAGCGCGAACGCCGCCGCCGGGTCGCCGATGCCCTCGGCCACCAGCTGGGTCACCCACCGCTGGGTGGAGCCGATGTGGCCCACCAGGTTGGTCAGCGTCCACCCGGGGCAGGTCGGCACCGGCGTCGTGGGGTCGGCGCCGTCCACCCAGCCGGCCACCTCCTCGGTCTGGGTCACGGTCGAGTTGAGCTGTGTCGTGTCCACCTGTCACCTCCCGGTCGGGGCCCGGTCCTGTCCGGAGCCTCTGCCGTCGAGACCTCGGAAGGCGTGCAGACTCATCGCGCCGACCCTGGGACGTGTCCGCAGGGCCGCCGGCGGGACACGACCCACCGCGCCACGCCGGACGTGGCCGCATCGAGATGCACGCGAGCAGGGGTGGGGACGTGCGACGGCCGGGCCGCCCGGAGAGGGCGACCCGGCCGGAGGGAGGTGCGGGTCAGCTGTTGCTGGAGGCGCCGAGGTGCTTGGCGATGTCGCGGACGCCCTCGGCGGTGCGGATGCTGGCGACCGAGACCTCCAGGGCGATCCGGATCAGCGCGAGGTAGACGACGACCACCACCGCGCCGATGACCAGGACGGCCAGGCCGGCGAGCACCCCGAGGGCCGGGTCCTCCGCGCCGGCGGCGGCGAAGGCGGCGATCGTGTAGGTGATCCAGCCGAGCACCAGCAGCACACCCACCACGATGTAGACGATCTTGACGATCGCCGGCGTCGCGTAGCTGGTGAAGCTGGTGTCGAGGATGGCCCGCAGACCACCCTTCGGGTTCGACGGCTGCGGGCTGGCGCCCCAGGCGGAGTAGGCATCCTGCCCGGTGCTGCCGCCGTAGCCGCTGGCGCCGGTGGTGCCGTAGCCGGCGCCCTGGTCGTAGCCGGTCTGGCCGTAGCCGGCCGAGGCCTGGGACTGGGGGTAGCCGGCCGAGGACTGGCCCTGCGGGTAGCCCGCCGAGGTCTGCGACTGCGGGTAGCCGGCCTGCGGGTCGTAGGCGCCGGCCTGGGCCTGGCCGTAGTCCGACTGCTGGCCGTAGTCCGACTGCTGGCCCTGCTCGGCCTGCTGGCCGTAGCCCTGCTGCTGGCTCTGCTGCCCGTAGCCCTGCTGCTGGCCGTAGCCGTGCTGCGGCTGGTCGGCCGACGGCTGGGAGGCGCTCCACTCCTGCTGCTGGGCGCCCCAGCCGGACTGCTGCTGGCCGTAGCCGCGCTGGGCCTCCTGGGGGTGCTCCCCGCGCTGGCCGGCGTCCTGCTGCTCCCACGAGGCGGACGGGGCGCTGCCGGGCTGCTGGCCCTCCTGCCCGTAGCCGGGCTGCCCGTATCCGCCCTGGCCGTAGCCCGGCTGCTGGCCGTAGCCGGGGTAGCCGCCCTGCGGGTCCTGCCCGTGCTCGGGCTGACGGGGATCGTTGCCCTGGCCCTGCTGGTAGTCAGACATGCGTGCCATCCTGCCGTTGTCGTGGGTCACGTCGCGATGCTGCCCGGGAAGCCTATCGGGGGTGCGCGGCGTGGCCGGGGCCTTGCGTCCACCGTGTCCGGACGCGGTTCCGGGCGGTCGGCCGGGCCGTAGGTCGAGGGCCGGTGCGCCTCAGAACGCGGACTCGGGCAGGTCCATCAGCTCCAGGGTGGTGCCCTCGGCGATCTTCCGCTCGGCGGTCAGGTGGGGCAGCACGGTGCGGGCGAAGAAGCGGGCGGTGGCGACCTTGCCGGTGTAGAAGTCGCGGTCGGCGGCGTCCGGGCCGGCCTCCAGCGCCCGGGTGGCCACCTCCGCGCCGCGCAGCAGCAGCCAGGCGCAGACCACGTCGCCCAGCGCCATCAGCGCCCGGGTGGTGGTGAGTCCCACCTTGTACACGTCGCGCGGGTCCCCGCCCTCGGTCCGCGGGTCGGCCGACTGCAGGTGCTGCACCATCAGCCCGACGATCGAACCGGCGTCGTGCAGCCCGCGCCGGAGCAGCGCCCGCTCCTCGGCCAGCGGCCCGTCCGCCTCGGCGAACGCGCCGATCTGCGCCGACAGCCAGCCCAGCGCCTGCCCCTGGTCGCGGACGATCTTGCGGAAGAACAGGTCCTGGCCCTGGATGGCGGTGGTGCCCTCGTAGAGGGTGTCGATCTTGGCGTCGCGGACGTACTGCTCCAGCGGGTAGTCGCTGAGGAACCCCGACCCGCCGAGGGTCTGCAGCGACTCGGTGCCGAGCACCACCCAGGACCGCTCCGAGCCGTAGCCCTTGACCAGCGGCAGCAGCAGGTCGTTGACCCGGGCGGCCAGCTCGTCGCGCTCGCCCGCCGCCTCGCCCAGCCAGACGTCGTCCTGCACCGAGGCGGTGTAGAGCACCAGCGCGCGCAGCGCCTCGGCCCACATCTTCTGCGTCATCAGCGAGCGGCGGACGTCGGGGTGGGCGGTGATCGGCACCCGCGGTGCGGTCTTGTCCGCAGCCCGCAGGAGGTCGGGGCCCTGGACACGGCTCCTCGCGTACTCCAGCGCGTTGAGGTAGCCGGTGGAGAGGGTGGCGATCGCCTTGGTGCCCACCATCATCCGGGCGTGCTCGATCACCTGGAACATCTGCCGGATGCCCTGGTGCACCTCGCCCAGCAGCCAGCCCACCGCCGGCTCGCGCGCGCCGAAGGTCAGCTCGCAGGTGGCCGAGACCTTGATCCCCATCTTCTTCTCGACGTTGGTCGCGTACACCCCGTTGCGGACGCCGGTGAGCTCGCCGGTCTCGAGGTCGAAGTGGTGCTTGGGCACCAGGAACAGGCTGAGCCCCTTGGTGCCCGGTCCGCCGGCGCCCTCGACGCCGACCGGGCGGGCCAGCACCAGGTGCACGATGTTCTCGGTGAGGTCGTGCTCGCCGGAGGTGATGAACCGCTTGACGCCCTCCAGGTGCCAGCTGCCGTCGGGCTGCGGGACGGCCCGGGTGCGGCCGGCGCCGACGTCGGAGCCGGCGTCGGGTTCGGTGAGCACCATGGTGGCGCCCCACTGCCGGCGCACCATGTGCTGGGCGATCTGGCGGTCGCGCTCGGTGCCGTTGGTCCACAGCACCTGGGCGAACTTCGGGCCGGCGGCGTACATGTAGAGCGCCGGGTTCGCCCCGAGCACCTGCTCCAGCACGGCCCAGCGCAGCGAGGGCGGGCAGTCCTGGCCGTCCAGCTCGCCGGGCAGCTCGACCCGCCACCACTCCGAGTCCATCCAGCTCTTGAACGCCAGGTGCATCGACTCCGGCAGGGTCACCGTGGACGTCGCCGGGTCGAACTCCGGCGGGTTGCGGTCGCCCTCGGCGAAGGCGGCGGCGAGCTTGTCGGTGGCCAGCGCCGCCACCTCGGTGAGCATCGCCTCGGCCGTCTCGCGGTCGAGGTCGGCGGCGGGCCCGGTCCCCAGCACCTGCTCGCGGCCCAGCACCTCGAAGAGGTTGAAGGTGATGTCGCGGAGGTGGGGCTTGTAGTGGCTCATCAGCTCTCCCGTAGCCGGATCGGTCGCTGCTCTGCGGACCCGCCCGATGAAGTTACCGGCGGGTAACCAGAATTGTGCAGCGGTCGGACGCGGGCCCGCAAGGGTGTATCGGCCCCCTGCGGGCCGTGCGGGGGCCGGGTGGGCGAGGATGGGGCCCCATGGACCTGCAGGCAGAGCTGCCCGACGACGCCGACGCCCCGGTCACCGGTCTGGGCCGCGCCCACTGGGAGCAGGTGGCCGACCGCCTGCTCGCGGCCGCGGCCCGCTACCGCACCCCGCGTGGCGGCCGGATCGACCTGCCGGGCAGCCCCTCGCGCTCGGGCTGGGTGTCGGACGGCCTGGAGGGGTTCGCCCGCACCTTCCTGCTCTCGGCGCTGCGCACCGCCGGGGCCGGTGGGGCCGACCCGCACGGCCACCTCGCCGGCTACGTCGAGGGGCTGGCCGCGGGCAGCGCCGGGGTGCACGCCGACCCCGACGACGGCTGGCCGCCGGTGCTCGACATCGGCCGCGGCGGGCAGCCGATGGTGGAGTCGGCCTCGGTCGCGCTCGGGCTGCGGCTGACCCGGCCCTGGTCCTGGGACGTCCTCGACGCCGACGCCCAGGAGCGGCTGGCGACCTGGCTGCGGGGCGCGCTCACCCACCAGCCGTCGACCAACAACTGGTACCTCTTCCCCTTCACCGTGGCCCGCTTCCTGGAGTCGGTCGGGCGGGGCGACGAGCTGACCCGACGGGCGACCGGGCGGGCGGAGGACCTGCTGGAGGAGTGGTACCGCGGCGACGGCTGGTACAGCGACGGCCAGCACCAGGCCTTCGACCACTACATCGGCTGGGCGATGCACCTCTACCCGGTGCTGGACGCCCACCTGGCCGGCGACCGCGAGCGGCTGGACCACCTCGGCCCCCGGCTGCGCGACTTCCTCGTGGGCTTCGCCGCCACCTTCGACGCGAACGGGGCGCCGCTGTTCCAGGGCCGCTCGCTCACCTACCGCTTCGCGACCCTGGCCGCGGTCGGCCTCGGCGCGCTGACCGGGTGGACCCCGCTCACGGCCGGCCAGTCCCGGCGGTTGCTGTCGGCCGGGTTGCGCTACTTCCTCGACCGTGGCGCGCTGGACGCCGAGGGCCTGCTGAGCCGGGGCTGGCACGGCCCGCACGCGGCCATCGTGCAGCCCTACTCCGGCCCGGCCTCGCCCTACTGGGCCTCCAAGGGTTTCCTGCCGCTGCTGCTCGGCGCCGACGCCGAGCTCTGGCGCACCCCGGAGGAGCCGGCCACCCCG
This sequence comes from Desertihabitans aurantiacus, assembly GCF_003344635.1. GTDB lineage: Bacteria > Actinomycetota > Actinomycetes > Propionibacteriales > Propionibacteriaceae > Desertihabitans > Desertihabitans aurantiacus. Next base: position 567 of record NZ_QPKK01000155.1, on the reverse strand, counting down.
GCCGACCGCACGCTGGAGATCGCCCCGGCCGGGTGGCTGGTGCAGACCACCCGCGACGGCCTGGTCCGGCTGCACAACCACGGCAGCGACGACGTGCGCGCCTGGGAGCCCGACGCGGGCCCGGCGAACCCGCTGTACGCCCGGCTCGCCTACTCCACCCGCACCAGCCCGACCGCGCGCGGCAACGTCAGCGACAACGAGGTGCAGCTGGAGGTCGCCGGGGTGCGCAGCGTCCGGCGCCGGATCCACCGGCTCGGCACCGGGCCGGACTGGGCGGCGTCCTGGCACGCCCCGCGGTTCGAGGACCGCACGGCACCGGCGGCCCCGCCCGGCGGCGGCACCAACCTCCCCTCGGCGCGGATCGACAGCCTGGTGCTGGCCCGCGGTTCGGTCGAGGTGCGGGTGCACCGGCTGCACCTGGTCGAGCCGGGCACCCGGCTGCGGGTGGCCGGCTGGGCGCTGTCCGGCACCCTGGACGGGCTCACCGCCGGCACCGGCGCGGACCGCTGCGAGGTCCGCGGCGCCGGTCTGCTCTCCCGGCTGGTCGCCGTCCGTGGGCTGGACGCC
>NZ_QPKK01000154.1 GCF_003344635.1 Desertihabitans aurantiacus | reverse complement strand
ACCTCGGCACCGCCACCGAAGCCCTCCCACCCCAGACCTCGATCCAGATGGCCATCCTCGTCATCTCCATCATCCCCATCGTCATCGTCTACCCCTTCCTCCAACGCCACTTCGCCAAAGGCATGCTCACCGGCGCCGTCAAGGGGTAGCCCGCCCCGTCTGGTCGGTCCGACGGCACCGCCGTGCCCTGGTCCGATCCCCCTGTCCGACCACCGTCCACCTGACCGCACACCGAGGAGATCTCCATGACACCGTCGTCACGCATCAGCCGCCGCCGCCTGCTGCAGACCGGACTGGGCGCCGCCGCCGTCTCCGCGGTCGGCGTCCCCACCCTCAGCGCCTGCAGCAACGAAGGCCGCGGAGGCGGCGGCTCCCAGGCGCAGAACGACGCCGTGCAGCTGCCCGACCACATCCCGTACCAGGGCGTGCCGGTCGACCTGGAAGGCCCCGTCGGCGGCAACGACGGGATGCTGGCCTACCCCGCTGACCCAGTGGCGGCCACGGACGGCCCGCCGGGGGACGGTCAGCCCGTCTCCGCTCTCACCATGTCCAACTCCCCGGCTCCGCCCTCGATGGACCGCAACGCGTTCTGGCAGGAGCTGAACCGCCGGCTCGGCTTCGAGCTGTCGGTCTCCCTGGTGCCGAGCGCCGACTACCAGGACCGCTTCCAGACGGCGGTCGCCGGCGGCCAGCTGCCCGACGTGTTCAGCGTCTTCCCCAACGAGACCCCGTCGCTACCCGCGCTGCTCCAGGCCGAGGCGGTCGACCTCACCCCGTTCCTCTCCGGCTCGGCCATCCAGGCCTATCCGTTCCTGGCCAACGTGCCGACCGACAGCTGGCGGCACACGGTCTACGGCGGGAAGATCTTCGGCGTCCCGATCCCGCGCGGTGCCGCCCTCAGCAGCACCCTCTACGGACGCGACGACCTGCTCGCCGAGCGCGGTCTCGCCGGAGCGCCCGACTCCTGGCAGGCCTTCTACGATCTGTGCGCCGGGGCGAGCGCCGGCCAGGCCAACGCGTGGGCCCTCGGGTCGGTGCCGTTGAGCACCCTGAGGCAGATGTTCGGCGTCCCCAACACCTGGGCCGACGAGGGCGGACGCCTGGTGCACGCCTACGAGGCCGAGCGCCAGCAGGAGGCGCTCGAGGCCGGACGACGGCTCGTCGCCGACGGTCTGGTCCACCCCGACGCCTTCGGGGTGGACCAGAACCAGCGCAAGACCTGGGTCGTCAACGGCAGCACCGTCTTCCTCGAGGGCACCTACAGCGCCTGGCTCAGCTTCTACCTGTTGGCCGCCCCGGACGACATCGGGTTGGCGTCCTACGTGCCGCCGAGGGCCGACGGTGGCGGCGCCGCCCCGATCTGGCTGGGCAACCCCACCCACAACATCACCTCGATCAGCGTCCGCTCCGAGGACCGGGTCGAGGCCCTGCTGGACGTCCTCAACTACTTCGCCTCGCCGTTCGGGACGGAGGAGTACCTCTTCAAGACCTACGGTTTGGAGGGGGTGCACCACGACCTCGAGGGCACCGACCCGGTCCTCAACGACAAGGGCCGGAGCGAGACCGCACTCAGCCTGGTCTACCTGGGCGAGCCGCCCTTCACCCTCTACCAGGCCGGACGTCCCGACGTCACCCAGGACCAGTTCGACGCCATGGCCGACACCGTCCCGACGGGGCTGGCCAACGAGGCACTCGGCCTGTACAGCGAGACCCAGAGCCGCCGGGGCACCCAGCTCTCGACCGCGATGGCCGACCTGGAGAACGAGATCCTCCAGGGCCGCCAGCCGGTCTCGGCCTGGGCCGACGGAGTGGCCAGGTGGAAGGCAGACGGCGGAGACGCGATCCGCGACGAGCTGCAACGAGCCCGCGACGAGCGGGCCGGCAGGTGAGCGAGAGCTCCCCGAGGAGGACGCAGGCCACCGAACACCACGGCTCGCCAGGAGGGACCCGAGCATGAGCACCGATCCGCAGCCGACCTCGTCGCCTCGTGGGGGCGCGGCGGCGCGTCCTGACATCGTCTACCTGCACTCCCACGACACCGGTCGTGAGCTGTCGCCCTACGGGGCTCCGGTGGCGACCCCGAACCTGCAGGCGCTGGCCGAGCGGGGCACGGTGTTCCGGCGGGCTTTCGCCGCGGCCCCCACCTGCTCGCCGTCGAGAGCGGCACTGCTCACCGGCCAGTGGCCGCACCAGACGGGCATGCTCGGGCTGGCGCACCGCGGGCACCGCTTGCACCGTCCCCGACGACACCTCGCCGCCGTGCTGGGTGCCGCCGGCTACGCCACAGCGCTGGCCGGGTTGCAGCACCTGACCCCGGACCCCGAGGAGGTGCGCGCAATGGGCTACCAGCAGGTCATCGGTACCGCGGAGAACGCAGAGACGGCGGCCACCGCGTTCATCGAGTCGAGGCCGTCCGAGCCGTTCTTCCTGGACGTCGGCTTCTTCGAGACCCACCGCCACGCCCACAACGTCGCGTTCAACGCCGACGACGTACGCGGCGACCACCGGTACGCCCCAGCGCCGCCAGGGCTGCCTGATACCCCGCCGACGCGCGCAGACTACGCCGACTACGCGGTCTCGGCGGCGCGTCTGGACGCCAAGATCGGCCAGGTCGTCGAGGCGATCGAGCGGACCGGCCGGCTCGAGAGGACCCTCGTGGTCGTCACCACCGACCACGGCATCCCGTTCCCGCGAGCCAAGTGCAACGCGAACGACCGCGGGTTGGGGGTGTCACTGGTCCTGGCCGGGCTGCCGCAGGTCGCCGGTGGACGGGTGGTGGACGGGCTCGTCTCCCACATCGACCTGTACCCGACGGTGTGCGAGCTCGCCGGAGTCGTCCGGCCGTCGTGGGTGGAGGGCCGGTCCCTGCTGCCACTGCTCGACGGGAGCGTCAGCACGCTGAACGAGGAGGTCTTCGGCGAGGTCACCTTCCACGTGGCGTACGAGCCGGTACGTTCGGTGCGGACCGACCGCTTCCGCTACACCCGGCGGTTCGGCGACCAGCACCGGCCCGAGCTGCGCAACTGCGACGACAGCCTCAGCAAGGACCGTCTGGTCGAGGCGCGATGGGCCGATGTCCCGGTGGCCAAGGAGGAGCTGTTCGACCTCGTCCTCGACCCCACCGAGAGCCGCAACCTCATCGCCGAGCCCGCCCTGGCCGCCACCGCGGACGACCTGCGCCGTCGCCTCGAGGAGTGGATGGTCCGCACCGCGGACCCGGTGCTGGACGGCAAGCCGTTCGAACCGCCGTACACCAAGACCTCGACGGCGCCCGGGGCGCCGGCCGGTCACGACGACGGGCGGCCTTCCGGGCGCCGCGGGGAGGGCGACCGTTGACCGTCCCGGGGATGCGTCACCATGGGACCGCACCGCTCGCGAGCGGGCGGACGGGAGCTCAGGTGCAGGACGTGACGATCTCCGACGTGGCCCGTCGGGCCGGGGTGTCGAAGGGCCTGGTCTCGCTCGCCCTGAACGGCCGTCCCGGTGTGGCAGCAGGGACCCGCCAGCGGGTGCTCGACGCCGCGGCCGAGCTGGGTTGGGCGCCGAGCCAGCAGGCCCGGGGGCTGTCCATGCGCACCACCTTCAGCCTCGGGCTGGTGGTCCGGCGCGATCCCGCGGTGCTGGCTGCCGACCCGTTCTTCCCCTCCTTCATCGCCGGCGTGGAGTCGGTGCTCAGCACCGACGGCTGGTCCCTGGTGCTCAGCGTCGCCCCCGACGAGGAGGCCGAGCACCGCGCCTACGAGCACCTCGCCCGCAGCCGCGTCGACGGGTTCTTCCTCACCGACCTCCGGGTCGACGATCCGCGGCCGGCGCTGCTGGCGGGGCTGCGGGCGGAGGCCGTGCTGGTCGGACCCGCTCAGCCCGGCACCGAGCTGCCGTCGGTCAACGTGGACGACCGCCACGGTGTCATCGCCGCCGTCGAGCACCTCGTGGCGCTGGGGCACCGTCGGATCGCCTACGTCACCGGTGACGTCGCGATGGTGCACGGCAGGAACCGGCTGGATGCCTTCCGGCAGGCGGTGACGCGGGCCGGGCTGACGACGGACCTCATCCGCCCCGGCGACTTCTCGGCTTCGTCGGGCGCCTCGGCCACCAGCGAGCTGCTGGCCGACCCGGATCCGCCGACGGCGATCGTCTACGCCTCCGACCCGATGGCGGTCGCGGGGCTGGGCGTGCTGCAGGCTCTGGAGGTGAGGGTGCCCGCGGAGGTCTCGGTGATCGGCTTCGACGGGGTCGAGCTCGGGGGCTACCTGCATCCGCCGCTCACCACGGTCCGCACCGATCCCTTCGGCTGGGGCGTCGAGGCCGCCCGTGTCCTCCGGGCGAGGCTGGGCCGCGGCACCGCCGGCACGCCCGCCACCGACGGGCAGCACGACCTGGCAGCCGCCGAGCTCCTGCTCCGCGGGTCCACCGCACCCGTCCCACCCCGACTGCCCCGGCCAGGAGCACTGCCATGAACCGTGCTGACCCCACGACCACCCAGCACCTCGGCTACCGGCTGGAACGGCTGGGCGTGGTGATGAGCCCCGCACCTGGTCCGCTCGAGGCCGAGGGCGTCCTCAACCCCGGCAGCGGCCGCGGGCCGGACGGCGAGCTGTACCTGCTGCCCCGGCTGGTCGCGGCCGGGAACGTCTCCCGCATCGGCCTCGCCCGGGTCGTCGTGACCGACGGCGTGCCCACGGGCGTCGAGCGCGAGGGCGTGGTGCTGGAGCCGGACCGGTCGTGGGAGCGGGGCGCGTCCAACGCCGGCACCGAGGACCCGCGGGTCACCTGGGTCGACGTCCTCGGTGTGCACGTGATGACCTACGTCGCCTACGGCCCTCTCGGCCCCCGGACGGCGGTCGCCACCTCCACCGACCTCCGCCGCTGGACCCGGCACGGGCCCGTCCTCTACACCCACGACGACGGCCTCGACCTCGACCTCAACCTGTTCCCCAACAAGGACACCGTGTTCTTCCCCGAACCGGTCACGGCGCCCGACGGGGTGCTGAGCCTGGCGGTCCTGCACCGGCCGATGTGGGACCTGGAGGACATCCGTCCGGGACAGGGAGCCCGTCCGCCGGCCTGGCTCGGCGAGACGCGGCACAGCATCTGGATCTCCTTCGTCCCGTTGGCCGAGGTGCAGCACGACCTGTCCGCGCTGGCCCGCTGGCGTGGGCACCGTTTCCTGGCCGGACCGGAGTTCGACTACGAGGAGCTGAAGATCGGCGGTGGTCCGCCGCCACGGCGGGTGCCGGAGGGCTGGCTGCTGCTGCACCACGGCGTCACCGGCGAGCTGGTGCGGGCCTTCGAGCAGCAGCAGAACGTCAACTACGCCGCCGGCGGGATGATCCTCGACGCCGACGAGCCGTGGCGGGTGCTGCGGCGGAGCCCGGCACCGCTGCTGACCGCCGAGACGGAGGCGGAACGGGAGGGAACCGTGCCGAACGTCGTCTTCCCGACCGCGATCGAGGAGGTGGACGGGGTGCCGTACGTCTTCTACGGCATGGCCGACTCACGGATCGGGGTCGCCCGGCTGGTCCGCGACAGCCCGCCGTCGGCGCCCGTCCCGCCACCTGCCACCGACCTCACCGCCTGACGGCCCGCGGCCGTCAGCCGCTGCCCCGACCGATCCCTGACCCAGGAGCTCCTGCGACCATGTCCACCTTCCTCCGTCCGCGCGGGACCACCCTCGACGGCCGCGACCGCGACCCCGCCTACGCCGCCGCCTGGCGGACCGTCGAGTCCGCAGCCCGCGCCTCCCTGGCCTCTCCGCTCCGCGGCCGCGACGTCACCGACCGGCCCGCAGGGTGGGGGCACAACTACTACTGCCCGGTGCACTCCGGAGCGCTCCGGTTCGAGGAGACCCAACCCGACCGGCACCACTGCGAGGAGTTCGACCACGACGTCGCCGGTGAGCAGTTCGACACCGGCTGGGCCTACGCCAGGAACGTCCGGCTGCTCGAGCACCTGGACGCCTCCGCCCTGGCGGCCGCGGTCACCGGCCGGCGTCAGCACGTCGAGCGGGCGGTGGGCGTGCTCACCGAGCTGGCCGAGGTGTACCCCGGTCTGCCGCTCCACGGCGAGAAGGTCGGTCGGGCGAAGCTGATGCACCAGAGCCTGGAGGAGGCGGTGGCGGCCACGTCGCTGGCCCGCAGCCACGCACTGGTCGAGCGGTGGATGACGCCGCAGCAGCGGGAGCTCGTCGCCGAGCGCCTGCTGCGACCGATGGTGGCCGTGATCGAGCAGCACCTGATGAACCGCACCCACAACATCGAGGTGTGGCACCTCGCCGGGCTGGCCTCGCTGGCGGTGGCGCTGGACGACCGGGAGCTCGCCAGCTCGACGCTCACCCGCGAGCACGGCTTCGAGAGCCAGCTCGCCGACGGCGTACGGGCCGACGGCTGGTGGTACGAGGGGAGCCCCGGCTACCACTTCTACATGCTCACCGCCGTGCTGAACGCGGTCGAGAGCTACCGGGCGCTCGAGCTCGGGGCCGACGTCGCCACGGTGCTCGAGCAGATGCTGCTGACACCGCTGCGCGTGGCCCGCAACGACCTCACGGTGCCCTCGACCAACGACTCCCACCTCGCCACCGCCGAGCCGCCGGGTCTGGCCGTCCATGCCGACCTGTACGTCCGCGGCGCCGCCCTGTGCCGCTCCGAGGAGCTGGACCGCTTCCTCGCCTCCTCCCAGGCCGATGCCCTCGACCGCGCCACCGCGGCCTACCTGGTGCACGGCCGCCCATCGGTCGAACGCGAGGCGCCCCGCGCCGACGGCTGGCCGGTGCCACGGGTGGACGTCCAGGCCGACAGCGGGTACGCGGTGCTGCGGCAGCCCACCGCCCAGCGGGGATCCGGTCCCGACACCTGCGCCTTCATCAAGTTCGGTCCGCACGGAGGCGGGCACGGACACCCGGACAAGCTCGAGATCGAGCTCGTGGTCGAGGGTTCCCGGGTGATCGCCGACCCGGCCACCACGATGTACACCAACCCCATCCACCGGCCCTGGTACGTCCAGACCTGGTCCCACTCCACGGTGCTGGTCGACCGGATCAGCCAGCCCCCGACCCGGGGCCGGCTCCTCGGTCACCGTCAGGTGGCACCGGGCAGCTTCGGCTGCGTCGACACCATGGTCGCCTTCGGCGAGGAGCCCGACCCGGAGGGTGTCGGCGTGCTGTGGCACATCGACGACCCCGCTCCGGTGGCGGCCTACGCCGGGGTGACCATCCGTCGCGTGCTGACGATGCTGCCGCCGGAGCTGGGGGACTACCTGCTCGACCTCGTGCTGGTCGACAGCCCGCACCCGCATGCCATCGACCTCATCACCCACGTCCGCGGCAGGTTGGACTCACCGGCCGGCCGGGCCGCCACCGACCGCGTCCTGCTGCCGGAGTTCCGCGACGTCCGGCTGGCTGCGGAGCCGACCGGCCGCACCGACTACCGGCTCACCGACGACGGTCGCCCGTGGTCGCGCTGGCACACCGGCGCCGACGAGCTGCTGACCGCCGACACCCCGTCCAACCCGACCTCGCAGCGGTGCGCCAGCACCGTCGAACGGGTGGTGGGTCGCAGCGCGCTCTTCGCCGCCGTCCTGCCACTGGGCCAGGCCCGGGTGACGGGTGTCCGCACCACCGCGCCGAGCACCGTCGAGGTGGTGCTGGGGGAGCGCACCCACCGGTGGCACCTCGCCCCGCAGCTGCGCGCCGACCCCGCTGCCGGCACCTGGACCGAGCCCCCGCTCGTCCTCGAGGTCGACGCCTGACGCGCTCCTGTCCCGACCGCGCCGCCCTCAGGGCAGACGCACCTCGGTGCACACCGCCCGGGTGAGGCCCGACCACGGGCCGTCGAAGGTCAGCGTCACGAAGGTCGCGGGCGGGAAGCGGCGGCCCAGCAGCTCCTGCTCGGCGGTGCCGGGGGTGACCAGCTCCCAGGCGGCGTCCTGCATCGCCGGGTTGTGCCCGACGACCAGCAGCGAGCCGGTGGCCGGGTCGCAGCCCGCGACCATCTCCAGCAGCCCGTCCGCGTGCGTGCGGTAGAGCGCCGGGCCCTGCTGCGGCTCGACGTCGAGGTCGAGGGCGCTGCAGGTCTGCCGGGCCCGGGTGGCCGAGGAGCACCACACCTCGTCGGGGCGGACGCCTGCCGCGCGCAGGTGCTCGCCCAGTGCCCGGGCCTCCTGCCAGCCCTGCTCGGTGAGCCGACGGTCGGCGTCCGGGCGTCCGGGCAGGGCGTCCTCGGTGGTCGCGTGGCGCAGCAGGTGGAGCGTCTTCACCGTCGCGACGCTACCGGCCGGAGGCCGCGGGCGGGAGGCGGTGCAGACACCGGAGCGGCGGCATGGCATCTTTCCTCTCGTGCCTCGATCCGACCTGCCCCTGGACCAGCTCCCCGGCTACCGCTGCAGCACCCCCGAACCGGACGACTTCGACGCCTTCTGGGACGCCACACTCGCCGAGAACGACCACCCGCTGGACGTCCGGGTGCAGCCGGTCGAGACCGGGCTGTCGCTGGTGGACGTCCACGACCTGACCTTCGCCGGCTACGGCGGGGCGCCGATCCGCGCCTGGTACACCGTGCCGGCCGGCGCCACCGGGCCGCTGCCGACCGTGGTCACCTTCCACGGCTTCTCCGGCGGCCGGGGGCTGCCGCACCTGGTGCACCCGTGGCCGCTGGCCGGCTGGGCCCACCTCAGCATGGACACCCGGGGCCAGGGCTGGAGCACCGGCGGCATCGAGGCGACCCCCGACCCCGACCTCGGGAGCGGGGTCGCGGCCGGCTCCGGGCTGATGGTCGCCGGCGTGGACGACCCCCACACCTACTACTACCGCCGGGTCTACGTGGACGCCGTCCGCGCGCTGCAGGCCGCCGCCACCCTCGAGCACGTCGACGCCGACCGGATCATCGCCACCGGCGGCAGCCAGGGCGGCGGGCTGACCATCGCGGCCGCGGCGCTGGCGGCCAAGGTGGGTCTGCCGCTGCGCGGCGCGATGCCCGACGTGCCGTTCCTGTGCGACTTCCGCCGCAGCGTCGACATGGCTGCGAACGGGCCGTACCCGCAGATCGAGAACTTCCTCAAGGGCTGGCGCGGCCGGAGCACCCAGGTCTTCGGCACCCTCAACTACTTCGACGGCGTGCACCTGGCCCGGCGGGCCGCCTGCCCGGCACTGTTCTCGGCCGCCGTGCTGGACGACGTCTGCCCGCCCTCGACGGTGTTCGCCGCCTACGCCGAGTGGCCGGCGGAGAAGCAGATCGAGGTCTACGACTTCAACGGCCACGAGGGCGGGACGGGCTACCAGTCGAGGCGCCAGCTCGCCTGGGCCGCCGAGCGCTTCGCCGCCTGACCCCAGCCACCGCGCGACCCACCCTCCCGCCGCCGCCCCTCCTCCCTCCCTCCAGCGGGTTCGAGGTGATACCGCAGCCCCGGGGCTGCGGTATCACCTCGAACCCGCGAGGAAGGGGGCGAGAAGGGGGGCGGGGGAGGGGAGGCGCGGGTCAGCAGGTGGCCAGCGGGGTGGCCTCGGTGAGGCGGTACTGCGAACGCTCG
>NZ_QPKK01000153.1 GCF_003344635.1 Desertihabitans aurantiacus | reverse complement strand
GGTGACGCCGGTATCACCTCGAACCGGCGGGGTGGCGGGTGGGAGGGGAGAGGGGGAGGGGCAGGGGGTCAGAGGGTCAGATGACGTGGGGGTCGTCGGAGTCGCCGACCAGGGGCAGCCCGCGGGCCTGCCACTCACCCATCCCGCCGGCCACGTTGACTGCGGTGTAGCCGGACTGGTTGAGCCAGGCGACGGCCCGGGCCGAGCGCCCGCCGCTGCGGCAGATGACGTACAGCTGCTCCTCGGCCGGCAGCTCGCCGTAGCGCTCGGCCAGCTCGGTGACGGGCAGGTGCTGGGCCCGTTCGGCGTGCCCGGCGGCCCACTCGTCGTCCTCGCGCACGTCGACCAGGCGCGCGTCCTCGGGGATCTCGTCGATGTTCACGGTGGGGACGTCCATGACGGCGAGGCTACCCCGCCCGCCTCCGCCCCGGCCCGGGTGCGTTGACGGCGGGCGGCGGGGGCGAGGAGGATCCGCCCGTGCGCACCATCGGGCTGCTGGGCGGGATGAGCTGGGAGTCGACCGCGGAGTACTACCGGCTGGCCAACGAGCTGGTCCGCGACCGGCTCGGTGGGCTGCACTCCGCCCGCCTGGTGCTCGTCTCGGTGGACTTCGCCGAGATCGAGGTGCTGCAGGTGCAGGGGGAGTGGGAGCGCGCCGGGGAGCTGCTGGCCGGGCACGCCCGCTCGCTGCAGGCTGCCGGCGCGGAGCTGGTGGTGCTGTGCACCAACACCATGCACAAGGTGGTGGGGGCGGTGGAGGCGGCGGTCGACGTCCCCGTGCTGCACATCGGGGACGCCACCGCGGCGGCGGCGCACGCGCAGGGGCTGACCCGGCTCGGCCTGCTGGGCACCGCCTTCACCATGGAGCAGACCTTCTACCGCGACCGGCTGGCCGCCGCCGGGCTGGAGGTGCTGGTGCCCGACGCCGCCGACCGCGCCACCGTGCACCGGATCATCTACGAGGAGCTGGTGCTCGGCGTGGTCACCGAGGAGTCGAGGGCGGCCTACCGGGAGGTGATCGGCCGGCTGGTGGCTGCGGGCGCGGACGGCGTCGTGCTGGGCTGCACCGAGATCGAGCTGCTGGTCGGGCCCGACGACAGCGCGGTGCCGGTGCTGCCGACCACCCGGATCCACGTCGAGGCGGCTGTGGAGCAGGCACTGCGCTGACGCGCGGTGGGCACCGCCGCCGGGTCGGGGCCCGGAGGTGGCACCCTTTCCCGAGCACCCACCGTCGTGACCTCGAGGAGCCCCTGATGAGCCGATTCCCCGCCGACTTCGTCTGGGGCACCGCCACCGCCGCCTACCAGATCGAGGGCGCGGTGGCCGAGGACGGCCGCGGCCCCAGCATCTGGGACACCTTCGCCGCCACCCCCGGCGCCGTCGTCGACGGCAGCACCGGCGAGGTGGCCTGCGACCACTACCACCGGGTCGAGCAGGACGTCGCGCTGATGCAGCAGCTCGGTGTGGACGCCTACCGGTTCTCGATCGCCTGGCCGCGGGTGCTGCCCACCGGCACCGGCCAGGTCGAGCAGCGCGGGCTGGACTTCTACCGCCGGCTCGCCGAGACCTGCCTCGACCGGGGCATCACCCCGTGGGCGACGCTCTACCACTGGGACCTGCCGCAGCCGCTGGAGGACCGCGGCGGCTGGCTGTCCCGCGACACCGCGGAGGCCTTCGCCGAGTACGCCGCGCTCACCCACGACGCGCTCAAGGACGTCATCGGGCACTGGATCACCCTCAACGAGCCGTGGTGCTCGGCCTTCCTCGGCTACGGCAACGGCGTGCACGCCCCGGGCCGCACCGAGGGCGTCGGCTCGGTCCACGCCGCCCACCACCTGCTGCTGGGCCACGGGCTGGGGCTGCAGGCGATGCGCGCCAACGGCGGGCACGACCAGCAGCTGGGGCTGACGGTCAACCTGTACTCGGTGCGTCCCGCCTCGGACTCGGTGGTGGACGCCGAGGCGGTCCGCCGCCAGGACGGGCTGGGCAACCGGCTCTTCCTCGACCCGGTGCTCACCGGCGCCTACCCCGCCGATGTGCTGGCCGACACCGGCACCACCGACTGGTTCGCCGAGCGCGCCGACGACCTGGCCGCGATCTCGGCCCCGGTCGACTTCCTGGGCATCAACTACTACAGCCGGCACACCGTCGCCGGACCCGAGGACGGGGTCTTCGCCGACCCGACCCGGGCCACCGCCAGCTGGGGCAGCGAGAACGTCCGCACCGTCGACACCGGGGCGGCGAAGACCGACATGGGCTGGGAGATCCACCCCGACGGGCTGGTCGACGTGGTCGCGATGGTGCACGAGCGGGCGCCCGGACTGCCGGTGCACATCACCGAGAACGGCTCCGCCTGGCCCGACGAGGTCGGCCCGGACGGCACGGTGGCCGACCACGACCGGGTCGCCTACCTCCAGGCCCACCTGGACGCCGCCGCGCAGGCGGTCGGGCAGGGCATGGCGCTGCGCGGCTACTTCTGCTGGAGCCTGATGGACAACTTCGAGTGGGCCTTCGGCTACTCCAAGCGGTTCGGCATCGTGCACGTCGACTACGAGACCCAGCAGCGCACCGTCAAGCAGAGCGGCTGGGCCTACCGCGACGCGGTCGCGGCCGCCCGCGGCTGACGCCCGTCAGGCTGCGTCCTCGCGCTGGTCGGCCGCCGGGGCGGTCGGTGCGGGACGCGGTCCGGCCTTGCGCCCGGCCAGCACGGCGAGCCCGACGGCCAGCGCGACGGTGACCCAGATCGCGTAGCGGTCGACCAGCAGCACCACGTCGACCGCGTGCTGGCCCAGGCCGTAGCCCAGCCCGGCGACCAGGGACGTCCAGATCAGGGCGCCGCCGAGGTGGGCGGCCAGGAAGACGCTGAGCCGCATCCGTGCCCAGCCGGCCGCGACGTAGACGATCGCCGCCGGCACGAAGGGCAGCTCCCCGGCCAGCACCGCCACCCGCACCCACCACGGGTTCGCCCGGCGCAGCCGCTCGGCGAGCTGGCGCTGACGCGGGTGCGGGGCGAGCAGGTTGACCACCCGGTCGCCCCAGCGCCGGCCGGCCAGCCAGAACAGCCAGCCGAACTTGGCACTGCCGACGACACCGGCGACTATCACGAGCCAGAGCGGCGCCTCACCGATGCGGGCGAAGGCGGCGGCCGCCCCGATCGCGGCGTTGGAGCCGGTGAGCAGCTCGAGCAGGATCGGGTGGCGGGCGATCAGCAGCGGCTTGAGCGGGGTCAGCGCCAGCATCAGCGCGGGCACCACCAGCAGCGCACCGAGCAGCAGCTGGTCGGTGCGCGTGGCGCGCCCCTGCCAGGGCTTGAGGTCGGCCAGGGTCTGCGGCGCACCCGACGGGGCGCCGGGGATGCCCTCGGGCTGGGCCGGAGGGGAGGACGGGGAGTCCGCAGCGGTCATGGGCCCCATCCTGGTCGCGGAGGGCAGGGTTCGACCGGTGTCAGGTGTCACGACCTGCCCCACACGCCGTCACGCCGGGGACGGGGAGGTCTCCCGGCCGGGCGGGAGACCGGGACCGGGCGCCCGTAGGGTGGCGGCATGCCGGTCTGGGACCAACAGCTGCTGCGGGCGGCGCTCGCGGGTGGTGCCGTCACCTCGGCGGTGCGGATCCGGCCGGCGGTCGGCGCACGCCAGGCGGCGGTGCTGGTGCTGCTGGGCCCGGCCGGCCAGGACGACCTCGACGTCACCCTGGTGGAGCGCGCGAGCACGCTGCGCCACCACGCCGGCCAGATCGCCTTCCCCGGCGGCGCCCGGGACGCCGACGACCCCAACCTCATCGTGACCGCGCTGCGCGAGGCCGAGGAGGAGATCGGCGTGGCGCCGGAGGAGGTGGAGGTGCTCGGCGAGCTGGGCGCGGTGCACGTCGAGGTCAGCCGGTTCGACGTGACCACCGTCGTCGGCGCCTGGGCCGGGGACCGGACGCTGACATCGCGCGACCCGGGCGAGGTCGCGGCCGTGCACCGGGTGCCGCTGTCGGTGCTCACCGACCCCGCCACCCGGGTCACCGCCGTCCATCCCCGGGGCTACCGCGGCCCGGCGTTCGTGGTCGACGACCTCTTCGTCTGGGGCCTCACCGCCCACCTGCTCGACGCCGTCCTCGACCTGGCCGGCTGGCAGCAGCCCTGGGACCACGGGCGCCGACGCGAGGTGCCCCAGCGCTTCCTGGTCGACAGCGGCCGCGGTCCGAGGACCGCGTGAGGAGCATCGACGCGGGCCGCCCCGGGAGGCGCACCACCCGGCTGCGGGTCTTGCCCGACGCCCCGGACTCCTGGCCGGTCGGCGACGCCGCCCGGGTCGTCCCGGTGGTGGACGGGCCGCCGGCGCGACCGGCAGCCCGACGGCTGTTCACCTGATCGACACCTCGCGTTCGGGGGGCCGCCGGGTGCAGGGTGCGGAGGTTCTCCTAGGTTCGTCCGTGGCCCGAACCCCACTGGAGGAGAACTCGATGCCCTCGTCATCCCGGCGCGTCCTCGGCGCGCTCACCGGGGCTGCCCTGGTCGGCGGTCTGTCGCTGACCGGTGTGGTCAGCCCCGCGGCGGCCGCCCCGGCCACCGACCTGTTCTTCAGCGAGTACGTGGAGGGCAGCAGCAACAACAAGGCCCTGGAGATCTACAACGGCACCGGTGCCGCGGTGGACCTGTCGGGCTACGCGGTGCAGGTCGCCTTCAACGGCAGCGCCACGCCGAGCCTCACCCTCGCCCTCGAGGGCACCCTGGCCGTCGGCGAGGTGCACGTGGTGGCCGCGTCCGGCGCCGTCCCCGCCGTCCTCGCCGAGGCCGACCAGACCACCGGCTCCGGGCTGTGGAACGGCGACGACGCCGTGCTGCTGGTCCACGACGACGCGGTGGTGGACTCCCTCGGCCAGCTCGGCGTCGACCCCGGCTCGCAGTGGGGCAGTGGCGACGTCTCCACCGCCGACAACACGCTGCGCCGGCTGCCCTCGGTCTGCGCCGGCGACACCACGCCCGGCGACGCCTTCGACCCGGCCACGAGCTGGGCCGGCTTCACCACCGACACCTTCGACGGCCTCGGCGCGCACACGTCCGACTGCGCCGGCGACCCCGGTCCCGACCCGGACCCCGATCCGGAGCCGGAGCCGGAGCCGACGGTGTGCGGTGAGCCGGCCACCGCGGTCGGCGAGGTGCAGGGCAGCGGCGACGTCTCCCCGGTGGCCGGCGAGGAGGTGACGGTCGAGGGCACCGTGGTCGGTGACTTCCAGACCGGCGGGTTCAACGGCTTCTACCTGCAGGACGCCGGCGACGGCGACGCGGCCACCTCCGACGGCGTGTTCGTCTACGGCGGCGGCGCGCCCGCGGTCGAGTCCGGCGACACCGTCCGGGTTCAGGGCGCGGTCTCGGAGTACTTCGGGATGACCCAGATCACCGTCGCCGAGGCCGAGGTCTGCGCCACCGGCGGCGCGCTGCCCGAGCCGGTGGCCCTGGAGCTGCCGCTGGAGCCGGGTGAGGCCGAGGCCCACGAGGGCATGTACACCACCTGGCCGCAGGACCTGGCCATCGCGGAGTTCTTCAACTACGGCCGCTACGGCGAGATCGTGCTGAGCAACGGGCGCCAGCACCAGCCCACCGCCGTCTTCGAGCCGGGCTCGCCGGAGGCCGAGGCGCTGGCCGCGGAGAACCTGGCGAACCGGATCACCCTGGACGACGGCCGCAGCAGCCAGAACCCGGACCCGGCGATCCACCCGAACGGCGAGGAGTTCACCCTCGACAACCGCTTCCGCGGCGGTGACCTCGTCACCGACGCCACCGGCGTCCTGGACTACCGCTTCGACCTGTGGCGGGTCCAGCCCACCGAGGGCGCCACCCACACCGCCGCCAACCCGCGCCCGGACGTCCCCGAGGTCGGCGGCACCACCACCGTGGCCTCGTTCAACGTGCTGAACTACTTCACCACCCTGGGCAGCCGCGGGGCGGACACGCCGGAGGAGCTCGACCGGCAGGAGGCCAAGATCGTCGCCGCGCTGGCCGCGATGGACGCCGACGTGTTCGGTCTGATCGAGATCGAGAACAACGGCGGTGAGGCCGTCGACAGCCTGGTCGCGGCGCTCAACGAGGAGGTCGGCGCGGGCACCTACGACGCGGTCGACACCGGCGTCATCGGCACCGACGAGATCACCACCGCCCTCATCTACAAGCCGGCCGAGGTGACTCCCACCGGGAGCTTCGCCACGCTCACGAGCGAGGACGACGTCCGCTTCCTCGACGAGTACAACCGGCCCACCCTGGCCCAGACCTTCACCGACAACTCCACCGGCGGCGCGGTCACCGTGGCCGTCAACCACCTGAAGTCGAAGGGCTCGGACTGCGAGGCCGCCGGCGACCCGGAGGACCCGGACGGCCAGGGCAACTGCAACCAGGTGCGCACCAACGCCGCCCGGGCGCTGGCGGACTGGCTGGACGCCGACCCGACCGGCACCGGTGTGGAGGAGGCGCTGATCATCGGCGACCTCAACTCCTACGACCACGAGGACCCGATCACCGCCCTGGAGGAGGCCGGCTGGACCGACCTGCTGCTGCGTGACCAGGGCGAGCTGGCCTACTCCTACGTCTTCGACGGCCAGCTCGGCTACCTCGACTACGCCCTGGCCAACGAGGCGCTGGCCGAGAAGGTGACCGAGGCCGCGGACTGGCGGATCAACGCCGACGAGCCGAGCCTGCTCGACTACGACATGACGTTCAAGGCGCCCGCCCAGGACGCCCTGTTCGCCCCCGACCCGTACCGCAGCTCCGACCACGACCCGGTGCTGGTCGGGATGGAGCTCGCGGCCCCCGACACCACCGCTCCGGAGCTGGAGCTCAGCGCGAGCCCGGAGAGCATCTGGCCGCCCAACAACAAGGGCGTCCTGGTCGAGGTCGACGCGCGCGCCACCGACGACTCCGGTGAGGACGTCACGGTCGAGCTGGTCTCGGCCGAGGCCGAGGGCCGCCGCGCCAGCGTCAAGACCTACGACGACGGGCGCAGCTTCCGCGTCATCGCGGCCCAGGGCGCGGTCTACACCTTCACCTACGAGGCCACCGACGCCGCCGGGAACACCACCCGGGAGTCGGTGTCCGTGGAGGTCACCCGCGGCTGAGCACCGGCCACACCTCGGGTGGGACATCCCGCTGCGACTGCGCAGCGGGATGTTCTCCGTCCGGGCTCGCGCCGCTGAGTAGGTTGGCGCCATGATCCCCGCCACCACCTCCGTCTCCCGCCTGGCCGCGCTCCGCTCGATGGGCGACGAGGAGGGGCTCGACCTGCTGGTGATCGGCGGCGGGGTGACCGGGGCCGGGGTGGCGCTGGACGCGGCCACCCGCGGGCTGCGCACCGGGATCGTGGAGATGCAGGACTGGGCCTCGGGGACGTCCGGGCGCTCCAGCAAGCTCGTCCACGGCGGGATGCGCTACCTCTACAACCTCGACTTCGCCCTGGTGCAGGAGGCGCTGCGCGAGCGCGGGCTGCTGCTCAGCACCATCGCCCCGCACCTGGTCAAGGCCCAGCCGTTCCTCTGGCCGCTGCGCACCCCGGTGGTGGAGCGGTCCTACAGCGCGCTCGGCGTCGGCCTCTACGACGCGATGTCGGCCCTGGGCAACCTCACCCTGCCCGGCGACCGCGGCGCGGCGGCGGTGCCCACCCAGAAGCACTACTCACGCAAGCAGACCCTGGAGCAGTTCCCCGACCTGCGCCCGGAGCACCTGACCGGTTCGATCCGCTTCTTCGACGCCCGGGTCGACGACGCCCGCCTGGTGCTCGGGCTGGTGCGCACCGCGGTGTCCTACGGGGCGCTGGCCGCCACCCGCGCCCAGGCGACCGAGCTGCTGCGCGAGGGCGAGCGGATCGTCGGGGCGGTGGTCACCGACCTGGAGACCGGGGAGACCCACCGCGTCCGCGCGAAGCACGTCGTCAACGCCACCGGGGTGTGGACCGAGGAGGTCGAGTCGCTGGCCCGCGAGGGCGGCGGGCTGCAGGTGCTGGCGTCCAAGGGTGTGCACCTGGTGGTGCCCCGGGACCGGATCCGCGGCGACGCCGGGCTGTTCCTGCGCACCGAGAAGTCGGTGCTCTTCGTCATCCCGTGGCAGCACTACTGGGTGATCGGCACCACCGACACCCCGTGGAACGGCCCGCTGCGCCACCCGATCACCACCCGCACCGACATCGAGTACGTGCTGGAGCAGGCGAACAAGGTGCTGGCCAGCGACCTCACCGCCGACGACATCATCGGCACCTGGGCCGGGCTGCGCCCGCTGCTGCAGCCCAAGGACAGCGCGCCGGGGGAGTCGGCCAAGATCTCCCGTGAGCACACCGTGGCCGAGGTCGCCCCGGGCATGGTGTCCATCGCCGGCGGCAAGCTCACCACCTACCGGGTGATGGCCCGCGACGCGGTCGACTTCGCCCTCGGCCCCGAGATGGCCCGGCAGTGGCCCTCGATCACCGAGAAGATCCCGCTGGTGGGGGCGGTCGGGCTCGAGGCGGCGGGACGCTACCTGGCCCGGGTGGCGCCAGGCTACGGCTGGGACGCCGACCGCGTGGAGCACCTGCTCTCCCGCTACGGCTCGGAGGTCGGCACGCTGATCGACCTCATCGAGGAGGACCCCTCGCTCGCCGCGCCCCTGCCCAGCGCCCCGGTGTACCTGGGGGCGGAGGTGGCCTTCGCGGTGCGCTACGAGGGCAGCCTGCACCTGGAGGACATCCTGCTGCACCGGCTCCGGATCGACCACGAGCAGCGCGACCGCGGGCTGGGGGCGGTCGACGACGTGCTGGCCATCGCCGTCCCGCTGCTGGGCTGGGACGCCGACCGGCAGGCCGCCGAGGTGAAGGCCTACGAGGCCCGGCTCGCCGGCATCCGCGCCGGTGAGGCCGAGGCCGACGACGAGGCCGCCGTGGCCGCCCGCCACACCGCCGAGGACCTCATCCCCATCCGCACCCTCCGCCGCGTCAACCGCTGAGCGGCGCCCCGCGGCAGGACCCGACGCAGCGCGGTGCGCCGACGCCGACCCAGGCGCCCTGAGCCGGTCGAAGGGCGGGGCGGGAGCGCTCCTCCCCGGCTCTGGGCACCGACTCCCACCCCAGCGCCCTACGCCTGTCGAAGGGCGGAGAAGGCGCGCTCGCCGGCTCTGGGCACCGAACCGGACCCCAGCGCCCTGAGCCTGTCGAAGGGCGGGGACCAGGGAGCCGCTCGGCATCCGCCCTTCGACGAGCTCAGGGCGTTGGGTCGGGCCAGCCGGGCAGCGTCGCCTGGAGCCGGGCGTCGTGGGGTCGTGCTCGGCTCGACCGCCCGCGTCAGACCCCGAGGTCGAGCCCTGACAGCCAGCCGGTGAGCGCCTCGGCGAGCGGCTCCGGCGCCTCCTCGGGGAGCCAGTGCCCACCCTCGAGCCGCACCGCTCCGTCCGGCGCGCGCGGCAGCAGCCGGTCGTCCGACCCCGCCAGCCGGAGCGTCGGCACGTCGGGGTACCCGGCGACCGGCCGTGGCTGGGAGTGCCGCAGCGGCGCCACCGCCCGCTGCGGACCGGGCCAGCCGGCCAGCCCGACCCGGCAGGGGGCGTCG
>NZ_QPKK01000152.1 GCF_003344635.1 Desertihabitans aurantiacus | reverse complement strand
CGCAGACGTGGTGCGGGGGTGGCAGTCACGGGTCCGATCCTCGCGGAGCCGGAGCGGCCTGGACAACGACCTGCGGGCCACGAGGTGGTGAACTGCGGCGGACGCTCGGTGCCCCCCCGCCGGCCCCGGCGTCCGGGAATCGCGGTCGGGGGAGGGTGCGGTCCTGGGTAGGGTGCGGCGCATGACTGCTGTTCTCGCCGCCGTGGCCTGGCCGTACGCCAACGGTCCCCGGCACATCGGCCACGTGTCCGGTTTCGGGGTGCCCTCCGACATCTTCGCCCGGTTCATGCGGATGAGCGGTCACGACGTGCTGATGGTGTCGGGCACCGACGAGCACGGCACGGCCATCCAGGTGCAGGCCGACAAGGAGGGCCTGACCGCACGGGAGACCGCCGACAAGTACCACCGGATGATCACCGAGGACCTGCGCGGGCTCGGGCTGTCCTACGACCTCTACACCCGCACCACCACGGTCAACCACCGCGAGGTGGTGCAGCAGCTGTTCACCGCGCTGGAGGAGAACGGCTACGTGGTGGCGAAGACGTCGATGGGCGCCATCAGCCCGTCCACCGGACGCACCCTGCCCGACCGCTACGTCGAGGGCACCTGCCCGATCTGCGGCTACGACGGCGCCCGCGGCGACCAGTGCGACAACTGCGGCAACCAGCTCGATCCGATCGACCTGTTGAACCCGCGCTCGCGGATCGACGGCGAGGTGCCCGAGTTCGTCGAGACCGAGCACTTCTTCCTCGACCTGCCTGCCTTCGCCCAGAGCCTCACCGCCTGGCTGGGTGAGCGTCGCGACTGGCGTCCCAACGTGCTGAAGTTCAGCCAGAACTTCATCGACGACCTGCAGCCCCGCGCCATCACCCGCGACCTCGACTGGGGCGTGCCGGTGCCGCTGGAGGGCTGGCGGGACGCCCCGATGAAGCGGATCTACGTCTGGTTCGACGCCGTCATCGGCTACTTCTCCGCCTCGGTGGAGTGGGCCCGGCGCAGCGGCGACCCCGACGCCTGGCAGAAGTGGTGGCACGACCCGGAGGCCCTGTCCTACTACTTCATGGGCAAGGACAACATCGTCTTCCACTCCGTCATCTGGCCGGCGATCCTGCTCGGCGCGGGTGGCAGCGGCGACAAGGGCGGCACCCCGGGCCCCTACGGCGAGCTCAACCTGCCCACCGAGGTGGTCTCGAGCGAGTTCCTCACCATGAGCGGGGCGAAGTTCTCCACCTCGCGCAACACCGTCATCTACGTCCGCGACTTCCTCGCCGAGTTCGGCCCGGACGCGCTGCGCTACTTCATCGCCGCCGCCGGCCCGGAGAACCAGGACGCCGACTTCACCTGGGAGGAGTTCGTCCGCCGGATCAACAACGAGCTGGCCAACGAGTGGGGCAACCTCGTCAACCGCTCGCTGTCGATGGCGCACAAGAACGTCGGTGCCATCCCCGCGCCGGGGGAGCTGCAGCCGGTGGACGTCGCCCTGCTGGAGGCGTCCGCGGCCGCCTTCGACACGGTCGGGCAGGCGCTGGGACGCAACAAGGTGCGCCAGGCGATCGGTGAGGCGATGCGGATCGTCACGCTGGCCAACCGCTACCTGTCCGAGACCGAGCCGTGGAAGCTCAAGGACGACCCGGGACGCCGCGACACCGTGCTGCACACCGCGCTGCAGGTGGTCTCGGACTGCAACACGCTGCTGACCCCGTTCCTGCCGCACTCCGCCCAGCTGGTCTTCGAGGCCCTCGGCGGTCGCGGGGTGTGGGCGGCGCTGCCGGAGATCCACGAGGTGTCGGAGGAGGGCGGCCCGGACTACCCGGTGCTGATGGGCTCCTACGCGCTGGAGCAGGCCCGTTGGCGCCGCACCGACATCGCGCCGGGCACGCCGCTGTCCAAGCCGTCGCCGCTGTTCAGCAAGCTCGACGAGTCGCTGGCCGAGACCGGGCCGGAGTGGGCGCCGGTGCACCGCGCCGAGGACTGAGCCGGGCCGGCCGTCAGGCGCGGGGGACCGGACCGTGGCGGCGGTGCCGCCACCAGCTCCAGACGAGCAGCACCAGCGCCAGGACGGCCGAGCCGAGGACGGTGCCGCCGGTGGCCCAGCCGCCGAACAGCCAGAACCGGTCGGGCAGCGGCCACCAGCCCGGCGCGGGCGGCTGCAGCCCCCAGACCACGCCGACCCCGGCCACCACGACGACACCGAGCACCGACAGCACCAGCCGCGGCCAGGTGCTGACGGCGTCGTCTGCGGTCCGCAGCGCGCGCCGCTTGACCGGCGCCACCCGGCGCTGGGCCCAGGCGTACTGCTGCGACAGCACCAGCAGGCCGAGCAGGAGCAGCACCAGGCCCGGGCCCGGCAGCACCAGGGCGGCCAGCCCGAGCACGACCAGCCCCCAACCCAGCACCTCCAGGCCGATGCGCTTCAGGGCGGCGCCGCTGCGGCGGAACATGGTCCCAGCGTCGCAGGTGGGCCCGACCGGGAGCCGGTCGGCCCCGGTTACGGTGGGGTGATGATCTTGATCGACCCGCCGCGCTGGCCGCACCGCGGGACCGTGTGGTCGCACCTGGTCAGCGACGACTCCTACGAGGAGCTGCACGCCTTCGCCGCCGGTATGGACATCCCGCGGCGGGCGTTCCAGGGCGACCACTACGACCTGCCGCAGGAGCGGTACGACCGCGCCGTCGAGCTCGGCGCGGTGCCCACCGACAGCCGCGAGCTGCTCCGCCGCCTGGTCGCCTCCGGGCTGCGGCGCCGCCGTCAGAGGCCGAGCGCGGCGGCCAGCTCGCGGAGCTGACCCGGACGGTCGTCGCCGTCGGCGAACTGCGGGTGGACGGCGACGTGGTCGGCCCCGGCGGACAGGTGCTGCGCCAGCCGTGCGGCAACGGTGTCCACCGGGCCCTGGTAGACCAGCTCGTCGAGCAGCCGGTCCGAGCCGCCGTCGGCGATGTCGGCGTCGGAGAATCCCAGCGTCTTCAGGTTGCGGGTGTAGTTGCTGAGACGGAGGTAGAGGGCGACGGCGTCCCGCGCGACCTCGCGCGCGGCCGCCGGGTCCCGCTGCAGGGCGATCTTGTGCTCCGGCGCCAGCAGGACGCCGTCGCCCAGCTCGGCCCGCGCGCGGGCGGTGTGCTCGGGGGTGGTGAGGTAGGGCAGCGCCCCGGCGGTCCGATCGCCGGCCAGCCGCAGCACGCGCGGACCGAGCGCGGCCAGTGCCCGCTGCTCAGGGGCCACGCCCGCCGCGTCCAGCGCGTCGAGGTAGTCGACCAGGCTCTGGTAGGGCGAGGCGTACTCCCGCTGCGCCTCGGGATGGCCGATCCCCACCCCGAGCAGGAACCGGCCCGGGAATCGCTCCGCGAGCCGGTGGACGGAGCCGGCGACGGTGGCGGCGTCGTCTGTCCAGACGTTGACGATGCTGGTGCCCACCAGCACGCGCTCGGTCGCCGCCAGCAGCCGCTCCGCGTCGGCCAGGTCGCCGTCGGGCGACCCGCCGATCCACAGCGTGCCGAAGCCGAGACCCTCCGCTGCGGACGCCAGCTCCGCCGACCACTCGTCGGCGCGCAGCCAGATCCCGTACCTGCCGGTGTCGATGCTCATACCCGGGCAACCGGTCCGGCGCCGGACCGATTCCCCGGACCGTCCGCGCTGGCCAAGCCTCAACCGGTCGAACCGCCGGCGAGCTGTCGCACCGCCGCCCGCATCCCCAGCGGTTCGAAGCCCAGCGCGAGGGCCCGACGGCGCATCGCCGGCTCCGTGCGCCACAGCGCCAGCCCGCGGCGCAGCAGCACCAGCGGCGGCTTCCGCCGCTCCCGCAGGTCGCGGACCAGCCGGAGCAGGAAGGTCAGGCTCCGCGGCCGGTCGAGCCACAGCGGCTGGACGTCCATCCCGGCCGCCCGCGCCGGCTCGAGCACGTCGGCGGCGAAGACGCCCTCGGCCACCACGCAGCCGTCGTCGGGAAGCGTCAGGACGTGGCTGCCCACGCGGGCGTTGGCGGCGATCTCGTAGCGGGGCAGGGTGACCGTGCCGGTGCGGCAGAGCGTGCGCAGCGCGTCCACCGCCTCCTCGAGGTGCCAGGAGCCCGGGTCGTCCCAGTCGACGATGCCCAGCGTGTGCGGCAGCCCGGGCTCGTCGCCGTCGCGGTAGAAGTCGTCCAGGCGCACCAGCGGACGTCCCGCCATCCGGGCCAGCCGCGACTTGCCGCTCCCGGACGCCCCGGCCACCAGCACCAGCCTGCGCCCGGGCGTCACAGCAGCCCGAGCGCGGTGGCCATCTCCTGGCGCAGGTCGGCCAGCAGGGACGCCGCGCGGATCCGGGCCGCCGCCAGGTCGGTCGAGTCCTCCGGGGTCTGGCGCACCTCGAGGTAGCACTTGAGCTTGGGCTCGGTCCCCGACGGGCGCGTCACCACCTGCACCCGGTCGGTGGTGATGAGCACGCCGTCGGTGGGCGGCAGCGCGTCACTGCCCGTGGCCAGGTCGAGGACCCGGGTCGGCTCGCCGAGCAGGGTCGTCGGAGGAGCGGCCCGCAGCGTCTGCATCGCGGTGGCGATCTGGCCCATGTCGGTGACCCGCACCGACAGCTGGTCGGTCGCGTGCAGACCGTAGGTGCGCATGAGCTCGTCCAGGCGATCGGTCAGCGTCCGCTCCTCGGCGCGCAGCGACGCCGCCAGCGCGAGCACCCGCACCAGCGCGGTGATGCCGTCCTTGTCGGCCACCGCGGCCGGGTCGCAGCAGTAGCCGAGCGCCTCCTCGTAGCCGAAGGCCAGCCCGGGCACCCGGCCGATCCACTTGAACCCGGTCAGCGTCGTGGTGGACGGCTGCCCGTGCGCCTCGGCGAGCCGGTCGAGCAGGGTGCTGGAGACCACCGAGCGGGCGTACACCCCGGACGCGCCGCGGCGCAGCGCGTCGTCGGCCAGCAGCGCACCCAGCTCGTCCCCGCGCAGCATCCGCCACCCGCCGGGGGCCTCACCGCCGGCGTCGGGGACGGCCACCGCGCACCGGTCGGCGTCGGGGTCGTTGGCCACCACGAGCTCCGCGCCCTCCTGGTGCGCCGCGGCCAGCGCCAGGTCGATCGCGCCGGGCTCCTCGGGGTTGGGGAAGGCGACGGTGGGGAAGTCGGGGTCGGGCTCGACCTGCTGGGCCACCGGGCGGCCGGGGGTGAGGCCGATGGCGCCGACCACCGCGTCCACGACCGCCGCGCCGACCCCGTGCAGCGGGGTGTAGACCCACGACACCTCCCGGGGCGCGTCGGCCGGGACGAGGGTGGCGGCCCGGGCCACGTAGGCCGCGAGCAGGGAGTCGTCGGCGGTGCGGTACTCCGCCGAGCGGACGACCTCGGTCAGCGGGGCGGCGGCCGCGGTGCGGATGTGGGCGGCGATCTCGGCGTCGGTCGGCGGCACGATCTGGGAACCGTCGCCGAGGTAGACCTTGTAGCCGTTGTCCTGCGGCGGGTTGTGCGAGGCGGTGACCACCACCCCGGCCACGCAGCCGAGGTGACGCAGACCGAAGGCGATCACCGGCGTCGGGGTGGGGACGTCCACCAGCACGGCGTCGAAACCGGCGCCGGCCAGCACCTCGGCGGTGTCGCGGGCGAAGACGTCGGAGTTGTAGCGGGCGTCGTGGCCGACCAGCACCGTGCCCCCGGACGTCTGGGGCTGCTCCTGCAGCCAGGCCGCGAGCCCCGCGGCGGCCTGGGTGACCACCACCCTGTTCATCCGCGCCGGACCGGGCCCGAGCGGGCCGCGCAGGCCGGCCGTCCCGAACTGCAGCGGGCCGGCGAAGGCGGAGGCGAGCTCGGTGGCGGCGGCCTCCTCGCCCTCCCCGGCCCGGGCCAGCAGCAGGTCGAGGGCGGTGACGGTGGCGGGGTCGGGGTCCTCGGCGCGCCAGCGGGCGGCGGCCTCGGCCAGACCCTCGGGCAGGGCGCTCACAGCACCGCCACCAGACCGGTGAGCAGCTCGGCCAGCCGCGGGGCGGCGTCCCGCCCGGCCTCGATGACCTCCTGGTGGTCCAGCGTCGCGTCGGTCGTCCCGGCCGCGGCGTTGGTGACCAGCGAGATGCCGAGCACCTCCAGCCCGGCCTCGCGGGCCGCGAGCGTCTCCAGCGTGGTCGACATGCCGACCAGGTCGCCGCCGAGCACGCGGGCCATCTGCACCTCCGCCGGCGTCTCGTACTGCGGGCCGCCGAACTGCACGTAGACGCCCTCGTCGAGCTCGGGGGCGACGCTGCGGGCCAGCTCGCGCAGCCGGCGCGAGTACGCCTCGGTCATGTCGATGAAGGTGGCCCCCCGCAGCGGGGTGGTGCCGGTGAGGTTGATGTGGTCGCGGATCAGCACCGGCGTCCCTGGGGGCCAGGCCGGGTTCAGCCCGCCGCAGCCGTTGGTCAGCACCAGCGTGGACGCCCCGGCGGCCGCGGCGGTCCGCACCCCGTGCACCACCGCGTCGACGTCGCGCCGCTCGTAGAAGTGGTGCCGGCCGGTGAAGACGGCGGCCACCTTGTCGTTCGGTGTGCGGACCACCCGCAGCTGCCCGCCGTGGCCGGCGACGGTGGGGGCGGTGAACCCGGGCAGGTCGGCCAGCGGCACCGTGTACAGCTCCTCGCCCAGCCGGTCGGCGGCCGCGGACCAGCCCGAGCCCAGCACCAGGGCCAGGTCGACCGAATCCAGCGAGGCGGCGGTGAGCAGGGCGCGGGCGGCGTCGGCGGCGAGCGCCTTCGGGTCGTCGGTCACCCGCGCAGTCTCTCACCGGAGGCGCCGCCGCCGTGGCCGGTGTAGGCTGCCGCTCGTGTTCGCACGATGGTTCGGCTATCTGACGTCGGCTCCGGAGGGGCCTGCGGCCGGTTAGACGCGCCACCACGAACCTTCCAGAGCCGACGGGGCAGGGACGACGTCCCTGCCCTTCGCCGTTCCCGGCGGGCTCTGGACGAGGGCCCGCCCCCGATCCCAGGAGCCCTCCCGTGACCACCACGACCGTCCCCGGCGCCACCGTCGCGCCGCCGACCGCCGACGTCCGCGTCGTCGGGACCGAACCCCTGCCGAGCCCGGCCGCGCTGTTCGAGGAGGCGCCGGGTGACCCCGTCGCCGACTCCGTCCGACGCTCCCGCGAAGCCGTGCGGGCCGTCCTCGCCGGCGTCGACGACCGGCTGCTCGTCGTCGTCGGACCGTGCTCGATCCACGACCCCGACGCCGGGCTGGAGTACGCCGGGCGGCTGGCCGCCGAGGCCCGCCGGCTCGAGCCGGACCTGCTGGTGGTGATGCGCACCTACTTCGAGAAGCCGCGCACCACCGTCGGCTGGAAGGGCCTGGTCAACGACCCGCACCTGGACGGCAGCCACGACATCGGCACCGGGCTGCGGACCGCCCGCCGGTTCCTGCTCGACGTCAACGCCCTCGGGATGGCCTGCGCGACGGAGTTCCTCGAGCCGATCACCCCGCAGTACCTGGCCGACCTGGTGACCTGGGGGGCCATCGGGGCGCGCACCGCCGAGAGCCAGATCCACCGCCAGCTGGTGTCGGGGCTGTCGATGCCGGTGGGCATCAAGAACGGCACCGACGGTGGGCTGCAGGTCGCGGTCGACGGCTGCCGGGCGGCCGCGGCGGCCCAGACCTTCCTGGGCATCGACGCCGACGGGCGGGCGGCCCTGGTCCGCACCACCGGCAACACCGACACCCACCTGGTGCTGCGCGGCGGGGCGAGCGGGCCCAACCACTCCCGCGAGCACGTGCAGGCCGCCTCCGCCGGACTGGCCGACGCGGGGCTGAACCCGCGGGTGGTGGTCGACGCCAGCCACGCCAACAGCGGCAAGGACCACCGCCGGCAGCCGGTGGTGGCCGCCGACGTGGCCGAGCAGGTGGCCGCCGGAGGACCGGTGGCCGGGGTGATGCTGGAGAGCTTCCTGGTGGAGGGACGCCAGCCGCTGGACGTCGCCGTCGGCCCGTCCGGCCTGGTCCGGGGGCAGAGCGTGACCGACGCCTGCCTGGGCTGGGAGCAGACGGTGGAGGTGCTCGACGCGCTGGCCGCGGCGGTCGGGCGGGCCCGCCGGACGGGCGGCCGGGGCTGGTCGGCGTGACAGGATGGGCGGCGTGACTCGTGTGGTGATCATCGGCGGCGGACCGGCTGGGTACGAGGCGGCTCTCGTGGGCAGCCAGCTCGGCGGGGAGGTGACCCTGATCGAGGACGCGGGCGTCGGGGGCGCGGCGGTGCTCACCGACTGCGTGCCGTCCAAGACGCTGATCGCCACGGCCGAGGTGATGACGATCATCCAGGGCTCGGAGGAGCTCGGGCTGCGGGTCGGCGGAGCCGACGGCGACCCGGCCACGATCGACTCCCTCGTCTCGGTCGACCTCGCCGCGGTGAACTCCCGCGTGCTGGGGCTGGCGGCCAAGCAGTCCAGCGACATCACCGAGCGCCTCGCGCGCGAGCACGTGGACGTCGTCCGCGGCCGGGGACGGCTGGACGGCACCCGCCGGGTGGTCGCGGAGACCGCCGAGGGGGAGCGCAGCTTCGAGGCCGACGCGATCCTCGTCGCCACCGGGACGCACCCGCGCCGGCTGCCCGACGCCCAGCCCGACGGCGAGCGGATCCTCACCTGGCAGCAGCTCTACCACCTGGAGGAGCTGCCCGAGCGGCTGGTCGTGGTCGGCTCGGGGGTCACCGGGGCCGAGTTCGCCAGCGCCTACCACGCCCTCGGCGTCGACGTGGTGCTGGTCAGCTCCCGCGATCAGGTGCTGCCCGGCGAGGACCCCGACGCGGCCCGCGTCCTGCAGGAGGTGCTGGAGCGCCGCGGGATGACGATCATGGCCCGCTCCCGGGCGGCCGCCGCCCGGCGGGTCGGCGACGGGGTCGAGGTGGAGCTCACCGACGGCCGCGTCATCGAGGCCTCCCACGTGCTGATGGCGGTCGGCTCCATCCCCAACACCACCGACATGGGCCTGGAGGAGGCCGGGGTGGCCCTGACCGACTCCGGCCACATCACCGTCGACAAGGTCTCGCGCACCTCCGCGCGCGGCGTCTACGCCGCCGGGGACTGCACCGGGGTGCTGCCGCTGGCCTCGGTGGCGGCCATGCAGGGCCGGATCGCGATGTGGCACACCCTCGGCGACGCCGTCGCCCCGCTCGACCTCAACACCGTGGCCGCCAACGTCTTCACCGCCCCCGAGATCGCCACGGTCGGGGTCTCCCAGCAGGACGTCGACGGCGGCGTCCTCGACGCGAAGGCCGTCACCCTGCCGCTGCGGGGTAACGCCCGGGCCAAGATGCAGGGCATCGAGGACGGCTTCGTCAAGATCTTCTGCCTGCCCCGCACCGGCATCATCGTCGGCGGGGTGGTGGTGGCGCCGTCGGCCAGCGAGCTGATCCACCCGCTCTCGCTCGCGGTCGCCGAACGGATCACCGTGGACGAGTTCGCCGGCGACTTCACCGTCTACCCCTCGCTGTCGGGATCGCTGGCCGAGGCCGCGCGCCGGCTGCACCGCGGAGCGATCACCCCCGTCGTCGACTGAAGACACCCGCGCGCGGGGACGCGTCAGGTGCCGGCGGCGCCCAGCAGCCGGGTGGTCTCGGTCGCCGCGCGCCGGACGCCGCCGCGCTCGTCCACCCAGCCGCCGGCCAGCCCGACCACCGGGACCTTCGCGACC
>NZ_QPKK01000151.1 GCF_003344635.1 Desertihabitans aurantiacus | reverse complement strand
TCCCGTCGCCGTCCGGTACCACCACAGCCTCCTCGCCCAGCGCGTCGAGCCAGGCCCAGCCGAGCGCCACCCCGACACCCCGGGCCAGCTCGGCCACCCCGACCCCCACGCCGACACCGACCCCCACCCCGACGCTGGCGGCCAGCGACGGCGAACCGCGTGACGCCGAGCTGAGCATCCCCGCCATCGACATCGACGACCTCGAGGTCGTCGCCTACGAGGGGTCTCCCGACGACGGGCCCGGCACCGAGATCCAGGACGGCGGGGTGGCGGCCAGCCCGTACGGCGAGGAGGGCGGCACCGGCGCCGGCGGCGTCGGCAACTACATCGTCACCGCGCACCGGCTGTCCTCGACCCAGGCCTTCCTCGAGCTGCCCGAGCTGGAGGAGGGCGAGGAGGTGCACGTCGAGGCCGACGGCGTCCGCTACACCTACGAGATCACCGACACCCGCGAGACCTCGTTCCGCTCAGACGAGTCGCTGGCCGAGCAGCGCGCCCCGGTGCCGGGCGAGCCCGGCGAGGAGGCCACCGAGGCGATGATCACGCTGTCGACGTGCGCGACGCCGGAGGACGACGCGGAGGGCAACTTCTGGCGCGACGAGTTCGGCAACCCCGAGCACCGGATCGACAAGATCGGCGTCCTGGTCGAGGTCGAGGAGGTCTGAGCCCGCGGAGTTGCATCCGCCCTGGTCCGGCCTGGTATCGTCGCTCCCTGCTAGGGGCTATGGCGCAGTTGGTAGCGCGTCTCGTTCGCAATGAGAAGGTCACGGGTTCGAATCCCGTTAGCTCCACCACCCGGCACCGGACCCGTCCGTGCCGACGTCCCCTCCCCGACCCGGCCGCCTCAGCGGTCCCGTCCGGCGCGACGTCGCCGGACCATCAGGTACAGGGCCAGGAACATCACCCCGAGCACCAGCCCGACAACGGCCGAGTCCCAGCCGGACCACCAGCCGAGCAGCGTGCCGACGAGCCCGAGGACTCCGCCGACGAGCCAGCCCACGCCCAGGCCCAAGCCGGCCCGGTCGGCGCGCTCCCGGTCCTGCCGCTCCAGCCTCTTCCAGTCGAAGGCCACGACCGCAGCCTAGGGCTGCGCCACGAAGGGCCACCGGCAGCCGCCACAGATCGTTCCTCGCGGCGCGTGAGCGGCCGACCGACCGGGGTATGCCCGCAGCACGGAGGAGCCGGGAGGACGGGGACCATGGTGATTCAGCGACGCATCGGCACGGAGGTGCCCGGTGGCTGACACGGTGGAGCAGGTCGCCGACGGCGTCCACCTGGTGTCAGCACACCACGTCAACTGCTACCTGCTCGGGAACGCCCAGACGGGGTTCACCCTCGTCGACACCGGCCTCCCGGCCAGCTGGGACCTGCTCGGACGCGCGCTCACCGGGCTCGGACGCTCGATGGCCGACCTGCGGGCGGTGGTACTGACCCACGCCCACTTCGACCACATCGGCACCGCCGCGAGGATCCGCCGGGAGCTGGACGTCCCGGTGTACCTGCACCCCGACGACCACTGGCTGGCCGCGCACCCCTACCGGTACCGGCACGAGCGCGCGCGTCCGCGCTACCTGCTGCGCTACCCGAAGGCGCTGCCCGGGCTGCTGTCGATGGTCCGCGCCGGTGCGCTGCGGGTGCCTCCGGTGACCGGTGTGGAGCCGATGTCCGACGGGCAGCAGCTGCCGGTACCCGGCGAGCCGCTGGTGGTGCACACCCCCGGCCACACCGACGGCCACTGCGCCCTGCACGTGGCGGAGGCCGACGCACTGCTCGTCGGTGACGCGCTGGTCACCGACGACCCCTACACCTCACGCACCGGGCCGACCCTGGTCGCCGGCGCGGCCACCGCATCGGCCGAGCAGGCGCGCGCCTCGCTGGAGCGGCTGCGCTTCTACCCCGACGCCGTCCTGCTGCCCGGGCACGGCCGTCCCTGGACCGAGGGGGTGGAGCAGGCGGTCCAGATCGCGCTCGCCCGGCCGATGCTCTAGCCGGCCCGCACCAGGCTCAGACCGACGCGCGCCAGGCGACGATGCTGCGCACGGTCGTGCTCGGGTCCTCCCCCAGCGCGGTGACCACCTCCGACGGCGTCGACTCGTTGAGGGCCACCCAGCCGCGCACCGTCTCGTCGGTGTCGCCCGCCAGCACCCGCAGGACGTCCGCCGGTGCGGCCTGGTTGCGGGCCACCCACGTCCGCACCCCGACCTCGGCGTCCCGGGCCAGCTGCAGCAGCAGGTCCGCCGGGGCGTGGTGGCTGCTCGCCGCGCTGGCCCGGATCCGGGGGTCCGGGTCGCCCGCGAGCAGCCGCAGCCGGCGGATCTTGCTCTCGGTCACCGGCGGCGCGGCGGCCCCGGTGACCACCTTGGCCTCCCGCAGCTCGGCCGGCACCGACCGCAGCTGCTCGCGCATGGCGTCGGTGCTGAAGCGGATGCAGGACACCCGGACCCCTTCCGAGACGGTCGACGACAGGTCTCGCACACTAACCCCAGACGTCCCCCGGCCCGCGCAGCGACACCGCCCTCAGCGTCGGGTCCGCCGCACCGCGACGACGTTGTCGGTCACCTCGGCCTGCTGACCGCCCGGCCCGGTGGCCAGCCGCCGGACCGCCGCGACCCGCACCGGTGACCAGCCCTCGACCAGGCCGATCGAGCGGCGGGTCTGCTGCGGGCTCGGGAACTCGATGCCGGCGTCGGCGGTCCACGACCAGGGCGCCGAGGAGGCGTGGTCCACCGCCACGAACACCCCGCCGACCCGGACCCGCTCGGCGGCCCGGGCGAGCACGGCGTCCCGGTCGATGCCGAGCGTGCTGTGGAAGAAGCAGGCGTAGACCAGGTCGAACTCGCCGGCCGGCAGCGAGGCGGTGAGGTCGTGCTGCTCGGTCCGCACCCGGCCGAGCGGTCGCCGGCTCTCCGCCAGGGCGGCGGTCCGCGCCAGCGCGGTGGCCGAGACGTCGGTCGCGGTCACCTGCCAGCCCTGCTCGGCCAGCCACACCGCGTCCCCGCCGTGGCCGCAGCCGAGCTCGAGCGCCGAGCCCGGACGCTGCCGCAGCCCGTACAGCGTGTCGACCAGCGCCGCGTTGGGCCGGGTCACCCAGTCCGGGTCCCGGTCGGCGTACTGCTCCTCCCAGAACTCCGCGCTGGTCCCCGCCGGCGCGCTCATGCCGCCGCCCGTTCCCGCACCGCGCGCTCGACGTCGGCCATCATCAGGTCGCCGTGGATCGCCGAGCCGGCGTACATCCCCTCGCTCATCGACGGCACCACCGAGGCCATCAGGTTGCCCGCGTTCCCGGCCACCCAGACCCCCGGCAGCGCGGTGCGCCCCATCGGCCCAGCCTCGATGAACCGTCCGCGCGGACCCTCGGTCAGGGTGCCGCCCAGCTGCTCGTAGAGCTCCCCGCGGGCCACGAACCGTGGCGCCACGACCAGGGCGTCCAGGCCGACGGCGTGCCCACCGGCCAGCTCCACCGCCCGCAGGGCGCCGTCCTCGCCGACCACCCGGAGCACCTCGCCCGAGACCACCTCGACGCCGACGGCGGCCAGCTGCTCCCAGTCCTCGGCCTCGAAGTCGGCCACCGTGTGCTGCAGCACCGTCACGTGCGGGCTGAGCTGGCGGAACATCAGCGCCTGGTGCACCGCCGCGGGGTCGGTGGCGAGGACGCCGATCCGCTTCCCGCGCACCTCCCAGCCGTGGCAGAAGGGGCAGTGCAGCACGCTGGTCCCCCAGTGCTCGGCGAGCCCCGGCACGTCGGGCAGCTCGTCGACCAGCCCGGTCGCCAGCAGCAGCCGGCGTGCCGTGGCGGTCGAGCCGTCCGACAGCGTCAGGACGAACCCGTCCCCCTCGCGGCGCACCGTCGCCACCTCGCCCTCGCGGATCTCGACCCCGTACCCCTCGGCCTCCCGGCGTCCGGCAGCCAGCAGCTCCCGCGGCGCGATGCCCTCGTGCCCGAGCACGTTGTGGGCGCCCTCGGCGGGGGCGTTGCGCGGCTGGCCGGCGTCCACCACCAGCACCGAGCGCAGCGACCGGGCGAGCGGGACGGCCGCGCTCAGCCCGGCGAAGCTGCCTCCGACGACGGCCACGTCGTAGTTCGTCATGGTGTCTCCTCACGTCCTCAGCCGGGTCCTCCCCGGCGACACCACCACGGTAGACGCGCCATGCGCCTCAGACATAGGCTCTTGCGCATGGAGCAAGAAGTGGAGCTCGACGCCCTCATCCGGCAACGCATCCGGGGTCTCCGGCTCGCGCGGGGGTGGTCGTTGGACGCGCTGGCCGCCCGCTGCTACCTCAGCCCCTCCACGCTGAGCCGGATCGAGACCGGCCACCGCCGCATCGCGCTGGACCAGCTCGTCCCGATCGCCCGGGCCCTGGGCACCAGCATCGACCAGCTGGTCGAGCCGGGCGAGGACGAGGACGTGGTGATCCGCCCGCACCCGAGCAGCCACCCCGGGATGACGACCTGGCTGCTCTCCCCCGAACGCGCACTGCGGGGCACGACGGTGGCCAAGATGCGCGTCACCCCCGAACACCGCTACGACCCCGGCGACCTGCGGGTGCACCCGGGGCGGGAGTGGTTCACGGTGCTCTCCGGCACGGCCCGGCTGCAGCTGGCCGAACGCACGATCATCGTCGGCGAGGGCGAGGCGGCGGAGTTCTCCACGATGGTGCCGCACGCGATCACCGCCGTGGACGGGCCGGTGGAGATCCTCACGATCTTCGACCACGACGGCGAGCGGGCGCACCTGCACCCCGGCGAGCGCCCGGCCGACGGGGAAGGGGCTTGACCGGCTGGCTGCTCAACCGGCCAAGCCCACCCAGGCTTATCCGTGGCGGACCGGACCACACAGCATCCACTCCACGAGTCACATTTAGGACAGCCTTACCTTGCGGCTAGGGTGCGGGCCATGAGCACACGACCCGCCCGACCCGTCGCCCGCCTCGCCGTCCGCTCCACCGAGTGGCTGGCGCCGCACCTGGTGCGGGTGGTGCTCGGCGGCGACGACATCGCGATGCTCTCCTCCAACGACCACACCGACCGCTACGTCAAGCTCGTCTTCACCCCCGTCGAGGGCGAGCCGCCGGTGCGGCGCACCTACACCGTCCGGGCCTGGGACACCGCGGCCGGCACCCTGACGCTGGACTTCGTCACCCACGGCACCGCCGGCGTCGCCGCGCCGTGGGCGAGCAACGCCCGTCCCGGCGACGAGGTCGGCGTGCTCGGTGCCGGCGGTGCCTACAGCCCCTCCCCGGACGCCGGCTGGTACCTGCTCGTCGGGGACGACTCGGCGCTGCCGGCGATCAGCACCGCGGTCGAGGTGCTGCCCGACGACGCCCGCGGCGAGGTGGTCCTCGAGGTCGACTCCCCCGCCGACGAGGTGCTGCCGACCCCGCCGCCGGGCGTCCGGGTGACCTGGCTGCACCGCGGCGGCGCCGAGCCGGGCGCGGTCAGCCTGCTGCCCGACGCGGTGCGGGCGCTGGACTGGCCCGCCGTCGGACCGCTGGACGTCTTCGCCCACGGCGAGCGGGAGGCGATGAAGGCGCTGCGGGACGTCTTCTTCGCCGAGCGGCAGCTGCCGCGCTCCTGCGTCAGCCTCTCGGGCTACTGGGCGTTCGGGCGCACCGAGGACCGGTTCCAGGCCGAGAAGAGCGAGCCGATCGGGCAGATCCTGCCCGCCTGAGGTTCACTCGCCGACGGCGCGCCGGCGGTCCTCCACCTCGACCGCCGGTTCCGCGTGCGGCGCCACCTCGGGAGCCGGTGCGGCGGGCACCGGCCCGGTCTCGGCCAGCACCGGCTGGGTGCGCCGTCCGGAGGAGGTGACGTCGGGGGCGGAGAGGTCGATGGTGCGCACGGTCCGCGGCGCCAGCGGCTTCGACACGTAGGTGGGAGTGGTCACCGGGATCGGGTCCCACAGACCGCGCAGCGGGCGTGAGGGCTCGTGGGCACCCGGCGCGTCCGCGCCCTCGGGCACCGCACCGACCGTGATCAGCACGGTCTCCTCCTCCGAGCCGACCCGGATCCGCGCCACCAGCTGGTCGTGGCGGCGCACCATCCGCCGCACGGTGATCCGGGCGACGGCGAGGAAGACCAGCAGCAGCCCGCCCGGCACCGCCAGGCTCCACCAGGGCAGCAGCTCCAGCGCCGCCGCGGCCAGGCACAGCGTCAGCCCGACCATCAGCACCACCAGCACCCGGCGCCGGCGCGAGGCGGCCTGGCGCTCCAGACCGCGGATCCGCCGGATCGCCGAGCGGCGCGTCATCGGCGTGGACACCTCGACGTCGCTGATCTCCTCCCCGTCCTGGTCCACCAGCGGAGCGGTGCCGCTGGTGACGATGCGCACCGAGGAGGAGAAGTGGTCGGCAGGGTCGTCGGCGTCCAGGTCGACCTGGTTCCGACGGAGGAAGAGGGGGACGAGGTAGGCCAGCCAGGCGGCCACGATGGCGGCGAAGATCAGTCCCGTACCCACGCCGCGAGCATAGGAGCGGTGTGCCTGTCGGTCGGCGAGGCGGGACGGAGTGTCGGCGGTCGGCGGGGACGGGGTCAGCCCCGCAGCCGCTCCCAGCGCCGCAGCAGCCCCTCCGGCACCTCCTCGGCGTTGAGCGCGAAGACCAGGTGGTCGCGCCAGTCGCCGTCGATGTGCAGGTAGCGCGGACGCAGCCCCTCGGGCCGGAAGCCGAGCTTGGCCACCACCCGCAGGCTGGCCGCGTTCTCGGGCCGGATGGCGATCTCGATGCGGTGCATCTCGAGGCTGGCGAAGCAGTGGTCGACGGCCATCGCCACCGCGGTCGGGACGATCCCCCGCCCGGCCACCCGCTGGTCCACCCAGTAGCCCACCTGCCCCCAGGCCGCCGACCCGCCGACGATCCCGCTGACCGTCAGCTGCCCGACCACCCGGGTCGACCCCTGCTCGGTGAGGTGGATCAGCCAGGGCAGCGCCCGGCCGTGCCGGGCCTGCTCCGAGAGCAGCCGGACCAGGGCGGCGAAGGTGGACGGGCCGGGCGGCGAGCCCGGCGGCAGCGTCGCCTCCCAGGGCCGCAGCCAGGCCTGGTTGTACTCACGGACCTCGGTCCAGCCCGAGCGGTCGCGCCGCCGGATCGGGCGCAGGTGCACCCGGGTGCCGTCGGGCTGGTCGTGCTCGAGGGTGACCGGCCACTCGACCTTCCTCACCCGTGGTCCCCGCCCCCGCGCAGCTGGGCGACCGCGTGACCCAGCAACGGCGCCAGCACCGCCAGCCCGTCGCGGACCGCACCGCGCGAGCCCGGCAGGTTGACCACCAGCGTCCGCCCGGCGACCCCGGCCACCCCCCGGCTCAGCAACGCCGTCGGCACCCCGGCCACCACCCCCCGGCGGGAGATCTCGGCGGGGATCTGCGGCAGCTCGAGGTCGAGCAGGGCCGCGGTCTGCTCCGGGGTGCGGTCGCTGGGGCTCAGCCCGGTGCCCCCGGTGGTCAGCACGACGTCGTGACCGGCCGCCACCAGCGCGCGCAGCCGCTGCCCCACCTCCGGCCCGTCGGGCACCACCTCGGCCTCGACCTCGGCGAACCCCCAGCCCCGCAGCGCCTCGACCAGCACCGGCCCGGTGCGGTCGGGGTAGACGCCGGCCGAGGCCCGGGTGGAGACGGTCAGCACCGCTGCCCGGGCGCCCTCGGGCACCGGGGCCGGGTCAGTCGCCGCGGGTCCAGGCACCGCTGCGCCCGCCCGACTTGGCCAGCACCCGGACGTCGGTCACCCGCGCCTCCCGGTCGACGGCCTTGATCATGTCGACCAGGGCGAGGGCGGCGACGCTGACCGCGGTGAGCGCCTCCATCTCCACCCCGGTCCGGCCGGTGGTGCGCACCTGCGCCTCGATGTCGACGCCGTGGTCGCGCACCGCCAGCTCGACGCTGACCCCGCTGATCGGCAGCGGGTGGCACAGCGGCACCAGGTCGGGCGTCTTCTTGGCGGCCTGGATCCCGGCGATCCGGGCCACCGCCAGCGCGTCGCCCTTGGGCACCGTGTCGTCGCGCAGCGCGGCCACGCAGGCCGCGCTGAGCAGCACCGTGCCGGCGGCGGTGGCCGAGCGGGCGGTGACGTCCTTGGCCGAGACGTCGACCATCAGCGCCCGGCCCCGGTCGTCCAGGTGCGGGAAGGCGCCGCTCGCCTCGCCCGGTGCGGGCTGGTCGGCCATCACGACACCTCGTCCAGCATCCACACCGGGACGTGGGAGCCGGCGGGGACGTGGTCGACGTCGGGGTCCATGACGATCAGCGCGTTGGCCCGGGCCATGCTGCTGACCAGGTGCGAGCCGTGACCGCCGACGGCGGTGACGCTGCGGCGTCCGGCCGGGTCGGTGGTGACCAGCCCGCGGGCGAACTGCTTCTTGCCGGGCACCGAGCGCAGCAGGTGGGTGGCGATCGCGCGCACCTGCGGGCGGAACAGCGGCTCCACCCCCATCATCTTGCGGATCACCGGGCGGACGAAGGCCTCGAAGGAGATGTAGGCGCTGACCGGGTTGCCCGGCAGCATGATCATCGGCACCCGGTCCTCACCGATCAGCCCGAAGCCCTGCGGCTTGCCGGGCTGCATCGCCACCTCGCAGAAGTCGGTCAGCCCGAGCTCGGGCATCACCGCCTTGACCACGTCGTAGTCGCCCTGGCTCACCCCGCCGGTGGTGATGATGAGGTCGGCCCGCACCAGCTGGTCCGAGATCGCCTGCTTGATCGCCTCGGCGTCGTCACCGACCAGGCCGACCCGGAACACCTGCGCCCCCTCCGCCCGGGCCGCGGCGGCCAGCAGGTAGGAGTTGGAGTCGTAGAGCTGGGCAGGGTTGCTCAGCGCCAGCCCCGGCTCCACCAGCTCCGATCCGGTGGCGAGCACCACCACCCGCGGACGCGGGCGCACCATCACCTTGTCGACGCCGATGGCGGCCAGCAGCCCGACGTCGCGGGCCCCGACCCGGGCGCCGGAGCGCATCATCACGTCGCCGGCGCTGACGTCCTCGCCGCGGCGGCGGATGTGCTGGCCCTCGCGGGCGGCGGCGAAGACCAGGACGTCCTCGGTGCCGCGGTCGGTGGCCTCGTAGGGCACCACGGCGTCGGCCCCGGGCGGGATCGGCGCGCCGGTCATGATCTTGATCGCGGTGCCGGGCGGCAGCGGCTCCTCGCTCCAGTCACCGGCGGCGATCTCCCCCATCACGGCCAGCGTGACCGGGGCGTCCTCGGTGGCGCCGAGGGTGTCGCCGAAGTGCACCGCGTAGCCGTCCATCGCCGAGTTGTCGAAGCCGGGCAGGTCGACGTCGGACTCGATGTCCTCGCAGATGCTGAGGTCGAGCGCGTCCAGGATCTGCTGGCCGAAGGCCGGCAGCTGGTGCACCTGGTCGAGCAGGTAGTCGCGGTGGTCCTCCATCGAGCGCCAGCCGCGCTCGTCGGTCGGGGGCGGCGGCGGCAGCTGGGGGGCCTCCGGCTCGGCGACCACGACCTCCGGCTCTTTCTTCTTGCGGCCGAACAAGGGCATGAGCCCCACCCTAGTGCCGCGCCCGCGCGCTCCCCGGCAGGTCGAGACGCCACACTGGGCAGGTGCCCTCTCCCTCCGCCGACGACGAGGCGCTGTCCGGCGCCAAGCAGCTGCTCCGCCGGGCGGTCCGGCAGCGCCGGGCCGCCCGGCCCGCCGACCAGCGGGCCGCTGACGACCTGGCC
>NZ_QPKK01000150.1 GCF_003344635.1 Desertihabitans aurantiacus | reverse complement strand
GACGCTCGGCGAGCGCGGTGTCGCGGTGGTCGAGGTGCAGAACCGGGTGCGCGGCTGGAACGCCCCCGAGCTGCCGGCGGTCGCGGACGCCCGCGAGGCCGCGGCCGAGGTGCGCCGCCGCTGGCCGGACGTCCCCCTGGTGCTGCTGGGCTGCTCGATGGGCGCCCGGGTCGCTGCGCGGCTCGCTGGGGAGACCGACGTCGCCGGCGTGGTGGCCCTCACGCCCTGGTGGCCCGAGCCCCAGCCCGGGCTGGCCGGCACCCCGACGGCGGTGGTCTGCGGCACCTGGGACGTCCTCACCCCGGTCCGGCGGACCCGACGCGTCGTCGCGGAGCTGGAAGCGAGCGGGACACCGGTGCGCACCGTGGAGCTGACCGGGGCCGGTCACCTCATGCTGGTCCGGCGCCGGGCGTGGTTCCGGGCCGCGGTCGACGGGGTCGAGCGGGTGCTGGATGGGTCCTTCTTCGGAACGAGCCGATAGGCTTGCTGCCGTGCCTCGTCCCGACGGTCGTCTGAACCACGACATCGACCCCGAAGAGCGCGGCCCCCAGGACGCCTGCGGGGTCTTCGGCGTGTGGGCTCCCGGTGAGGAGGTCGCCAAGCTCACCTTCTTCGGGCTCTACGCCCTGCAGCACCGCGGTCAGGAGTCGGCCGGCATCGCGGTCAGCAACGGCAGCCAGATCATGGTGTTCAAGGACATGGGCCTGGTCAGCCAGATCTTCGACGAGTCCACCCTCGCCTCGCTGCAGGGTGACGTCGCCATCGGCCACACCCGCTACTCCACCACCGGCGCCAGCGTGTGGAACAACGCCCAGCCGACCTTCCGCCCCACCGCCACCGGCGGTCTGGCGCTCGGTCACAACGGCAACCTCACCAACACCGACGAGCTCGAGGCCTGGCTGGAGAGCCGCCCGAACGCCCAGCCGGTCAGCCACAAGGTGACCATGGACTCCAGCAACGACACCTCGCTGGTGACCGCGCTGCTCGCCACCTACGACGACCTCACGGTCGAGGAGGCGGCGATGCAGGTGCTGCCGCGGCTGCGCGGGGCGTTCTGCCTGGTGTTCATGGACAACGACACCATCTACGCCGCCCGCGACCCGCAGGGCATCCGCCCGCTGGTGCTGGGCCGGCTGGAGAAGGGCTGGGTGGTGGCCAGCGAGACCGCCGCCCTCGACATCGTCGGCGCCGCCTTCGTCCGCGAGATCGAGCCGGGTGAGCTGGTCGCCATCGACGTCGACGGCCTGCGCAGCCAGCGCTTCGCCGAGCCGGAGCCCAAGGGCTGCCTGTTCGAGTACGTCTACCTGGCCCGTCCCGACACCACCATCAGCGGCCGCCGGGTGCACTCCGCCCGGGTGCGGATCGGGCGCCAGCTGGCCCGCGAGCACCCGGTCGAGGCCGACCTGGTGATCCCGGTCCCGGAGTCGGGGACGCCCGGGGCGATCGGCTACGCCGAGGAGTCCGGCATCCCCTACGGCCAGGGCCTGGTGAAGAACTCCTACGTGGGACGCACCTTCATCCAGCCGAGCCAGACCATCCGCCAGCTCGGCATCCGGCTCAAGCTCAACCCGCTGCGCGACGTCATCGAGGGCAAGCGGCTGGTGGTGGTCGACGACTCCATCGTGCGCGGCAACACCCAGCGGGCGCTGGTGCGGATGCTGCGCGAGGCGGGTGCCGCGGAGGTGCACGTGCGGATCTCCTCCCCGCCGGTGCGCTGGCCCTGCTTCTACGGCATCGACTTCGCCACCCGCGCCCAGCTGATCGCCAACGGTCTCGGGGTGGAGGAGATCTGCACCTCGATCGGCGCGGACTCCCTGGGCTACATCTCCCTCGACGGGCTCGTCGAGGCGACCACGGTGCCCAAGGACGACCTCTGCCGGGCCTGCTTCGACGGCGTCTACCCGGTCGAGATCCCGATGCGGGAGCGCACCGGCCGGCACGCCATCGACGCCTCCACCCAGCCGGCGCTCGAGCTCGACTCGCCGGACGCCGAGGAGTCGCAGCCGGCCGTCGGCACCCGCCAGCCGCAGGCGGTGGAGGCCCGATGACGACCACGCCCTCCGCCTACGCCCGCGCCGGGGTCGACATCGAGGCCGGTGACCGGGCCGTCGACCTGATCAAGACCTCCGTGGTGCGCACCCGACGGCCGGAGGTGATCGGCGGGCTCGGCGGCTTCGCCGGCCTCTTCGACGCCGGTGAGCTGCTCCGCCGCTACTCCCACCCGGTGCTCGCCACCTCCACCGACGGCGTCGGCACCAAGGTCGCGATCGCCCAGGCGATGGACGTCCACACCACCATCGGGCGCGACCTGGTGGGGATGCTGGTCGACGACCTGGTGGTCTGCGGCGCCGAGCCGCTGTTCGTCACCGACTACATCGCCTGCGGACAGCTCGTCCCCGAGCGGGTCGCCGACATCGTCTCCGGCATCGCCGAGGGCTGCGTGCAGGCGGGCGCGGCCCTGCTCGGCGGGGAGACCGCCGAGCACCCCGGGCTGCTCGCCCCCCACGAGTACGACGTCGCCGGTGCCACCACCGGTGTGGTCGAGCGGGACGCCATGCTCGGCGCCGAGCGCGTCCGCCCCGGCGACGTGCTGGTGGCGATGGCCTCGTCCGGGCTGCACTCCAACGGCTACTCCCTGGTGCGCAAGGTCGTCGCCGACGCCGGGTGGGCGCTGGACCGCGACGTGCCGGAGTTCGGCCGCACCCTCGGTGAGGAGCTGCTCGAGCCGACCCGCATCTACGCCCTGGACTGCCTGGCCCTGATCGAGGCCTGCGAGGTGCACGTGATGAGCCACGTCACCGGCGGCGGGCTGGCCAACAACCTGGCCCGGGTGCTGCCCGAGAAGCTGTCGGCCACCGTCGATCGCGGCAGCTGGCAGCTGCCCCCGGTGTTCGACCTCGTCCAGCGGCTCGGTGATATCAGCACCCCCGACATCGAGGCCACCCTCAACATGGGGGTCGGCATGGTGGCGGTCGTGCCCGAGGACGCGGCGGCCACGGCGCTGGCCACCCTCACCGGGCGCGGCGTCCCGGCCTGGGTGTGCGGACGGGTCGAGGACACGCCCGGCGGGACGGTGGAGCTGGTCGGCGAGCACCGCTGACCGGCTGGGGGAGCCGCCCGGGAAACCCCGGGCGGACGCTGCTTTGCGTGCCTGGGTCGCTCGGGTAGATTGAGCCCCACGAAGATGACCACACAGAGCCGCGGTACCGCCGCGCGCTGATGAAGCGAGGGGGTCGCCCGTATGGGACGCGGCCGTGCGAAGGCAAAGCAGACCAAGGTCGCCCGTGAGCTGAAGTACCGGTCGGTGGACACGGACTTCTCCTCCCTGGAGCGCGAGCTGGCGGGTCGCCCCGTGGAAGACCGTCACGAGGTCCCCGATCCGTATGCCGACCTGGCGGACAAGTACGCCGTCGACGACGACGAGGGCGAAGGGGTCGGTCAGTACCGCCGCTCAGGGTGAGGCCGGGGTCCGGGCTGCTACCAGGCGGCCGGACACGCCACTAGCCTGTGCGGCATGACTGAGCCTCGTTTCCCGCAGGACCGTCAGCCCGAGAGCCCCGACAACGTCGAGCAGTCGTGGGAGCTGGGTCCGGACGTCGACCCGCTGCAAGCGCAGGGCGCCGACCCGCAGCAGGATGAGGCAGGCCCCGCCCAGGGCAGTGGCTACGCCGGCCCCAGCTACTCCACGCCGTCGTACCACCAGCCTGGTGGCGCGGGCGACCAGCCGGCTCCGGCCAGTGCCGACCAGGGCTCCTACGGGACGTCCACGGAGACCGACGCAGGTTCCGCGCCGCAGCCCACGCAGCCGCTGCCGTCGGCCGAGCAGCTCGACGACCCGGACGCCGCCGACGCCCCGTCCGACGCCGGGCAGCAGCCCGGGGCGTCCCAGGGCGAGCCGTACCCGACCGGGCAGTACCAGACGGGCGCCGGCGGCGATGCCGCGTTCGGCGCCGGATCGGTGCCGTCGGCGCCGGAGCACCAGCACGCCGATCCCTACGCCGCCGGCCAGGCCTCCGACCCCTATGCCGCTCCGGCGGGTGGGCCCGGCCCGTACGCCCAGCAGGGGCAGCCGAGCGCGGACCCGTACGCGCAGCAGGGTCCGTACTCCCAGCCGAGCGCGAACCAGTTCGGTCCGCAGGGCGGGTACTCCCAGCCGGGCGCGGACCCGTACGCGCAGCAGGGCGGGTACTCCCAGCCGAGCGCCGACCCGTACGCGCAGCAGGGTCCGTACTCCCAGCCGAGCGCGAACCAGTTCGGTCCGCAGGGTGGGTACTCACAGCCGGGCGCGGACCCGTACGCGCAGCAGGGCGGGTACTCCCAGCCGAGCGCCGACCCGTACGCGCAGCAGGGTCCGTACTCCCAGCCGAGCGCGAACCAGTTCGGCCCGCAGGGTGGGTACTCCCAGCCGAGCGCCGACCCGTACGCCCAGCAGGGCCCCTACTCCCAGCCCAGCGCCGGCCAGTACGCCCAGCAGGGCGGCTACTCCCAGCCCAGCGCCGACCCCTACGCCCAGCCGGGTGGCTACGGCCAGGACCCCTACGGCTACCCGGGCCAGCCCGGCCCGATGGCCCAGGGCGGCCCTGGTGCGCCGGGACAGGCCGGCTGGGCGCAGGGCGCCCCGGCCGGCCCGCCGGTGAGCCAGAGCGACGAGAAGACCTGGGGCACCCTCTCCCACGTCGGCATGCTGGTCGGCGGCTTCGTCAGCGGTGGCTTCCTCGCCTTCGTGGTGCCGCTGGTCCTCTTCCTCGTCTACAAGGACCGCTCGCCGTGGCTGCGCTACAACGCGGTCCAGTCGCTGAACTTCGGCATCCTGGCCGCCATCGTCTCGGTGGTCAGCGCCATCCTCAGCACCGTGCTGATCGGCTTCCTCACCTGGCTGGCGATCGGCGTCGTGGGGCTGATCTTCGGCATCCAGGCGGCGACGAAGGCCAACAACGGCGAGTTCTACAAGTACCCGCTCAACGTCGGCTTCGTGAAGTGACGGGTCGGGCGTGACCGAGGACGTCAGCTGGCGTCCCGACGTCCTGCCCGGCTACGAGGCCACCGACCTGCCGCTGCCCCGGGCGCTGCCGGCGCCCGGGGAGGCGGAGGGTCCGATCTCGGCCACCCTCGTCCGGCGGGTCGCGGGACGTGACACCACCCGGGCCGTGCTCTACCTGCACGGCTGGAACGACTACTTCTTCCAGACCCACCTGGCCGACTTCCTCGCCGGGCTGGGCTTCGCCTTCTACGCGGTGGACCTGCGCCGCTACGGCCGCTCGACCCGTCCCGGGCAGGTGAGTGGCTGGATCACCGACCTCGAGCTCTACACCGAGGAGCTGGACGCCG
Organism: Desertihabitans aurantiacus; assembly: GCF_003344635.1. Lineage (GTDB taxonomy): Bacteria > Actinomycetota > Actinomycetes > Propionibacteriales > Propionibacteriaceae > Desertihabitans > Desertihabitans aurantiacus. Next base: position 4,341 of record NZ_QPKK01000150.1, on the reverse strand, counting down.
CCCTCGACCTGGTCCAGGCCGAGCACCCCTCGGTCACCCTGATGGCCCACTCCACCGGCGGCCTGGTCGGCGCGCTGTGGGCCGACCAGCGTCGCGGCGAGCTGGACGGGGTCATCCTCAACTCCCCGTGGCTGGACCTGCAGGGCTCGCAGATGCTCCGCACCCTCGGCTCACCGCTGGTCAGCACGCTCGGGCAGCGGCTGCCGACCGCGGTGCTGCCGCTGCCGGAGTCCAACCACTACTTCCGCAGCGTGCACGCCAGCCAGGAGGGGGCCTGGGACTACGACCTGGCCTGGAAGTCCAGCTCGTCCTGGCCGGTGCGGGCGGGCTGGCTGCGGGCGATCCTGCAGGGTCACCAGCGGGTCGCCGCCGGGCTGGCGATCGACTGCCCGGTGCTGGTGATGTGCTCCACCCGCAGCGACTTCCGCCGCAAGTGGCACGAGGACCTGCGGCTGGCCGACGTCGTCCTCGACGTCGAGCAGATCGCCACCCGGGCCGTCCGGCTGGGACCGCACGTGACCGTGGTCCGCATCGCCGGTGGGATGCACGACCTCACGCTGTCGGACGAGCCGGCGCGCACCGTCGTCTTCGACGAGCTCCGACGCTGGGTGCGCGGCTACCTGACCGGCTGAGGGACGCCGTCGGAGGCGAACGGCGGCACAGGATCCGGGCCGCGACCGGTGCTGTCCAGCGGATGAGGCCAACGTCACACCCGCGAGGCCCCCGTCGGGCCGCCCCCGATTTCCGGGTGCCGGGGCGAAGCGCAAGAATGAGGGCATGAGCACAGGACCCCACGTGGTGGTTGTCGGCGCGGGCTTCGCCGGAGTGGCCGCCGTCCGCCGGTTGACCAAGCTGGGATGCCGGGTGACCCTGGTCGACCGGCACCCCTACAACACCTTCCAGCCTCTGCTCTACCAGGTGGCCACCGGTGGTCTGAACCCCGGCGACGTCACCTACTCGCTGCGCGCGCTCGCCGCCAAGCAGCACCGTCGCCTCGCGCGCTTCCGCCGCGCCATGGTCACCGGCATCGACCGGGAGAAGCGCCAGGTCATCGTCGACGACGGCCCGCCGATCGACTACGACTACGTGGTCCTCGCCAACGGTGTGACCACCAACCACTTCGGCATCCCGGGCGCGGCGCACTACTCGCACTCGCTGTACACCCGCAAGCAGGCGATCGAGGTCCGCGACACCATCTTCGGTGCCATGGAGCGGCTCGCGGCCAACCCCGAGGAGGCCGAGCGCGGGTTCACCGTGATCGTCGTCGGCGGCGGCCCGACCGGTGTCGAGATGGCCGGCTCACTGGCCGAGATGCGCACCTACGGCGTCCCCGTCGTCTACCCCGAGCTCAAGCCGGAGAACGTCCGGGTCGTGCTGGTGGAGATGATGGACGAGCTGCTCGGCCCGTTCGAGGCCGACCTGCGCGCCTACACCCGCAAGGAGCTGGAGGAGCGCGGGGTCGAGGTGCGCACCGGCACCGCGATCGCGGAGGTCCGCGCCGACAGCGTCGACCTCAAGGGCGGCGAGACCATGCAGGCCGACCTGGTGATCTGGGCCGCCGGCATCGGTGGCTACAGCTTCGTCAAGGAGTGGGGCCTGGAGACCGGCCGCGGTGGCCGCATCCTGCTCGAGGACACGCTGCTGGCCAAGGGCGAGGAGCGGATCTTCGTCGCCGGTGACTGCGGCATGGTGGAGTCCGGCCCGCTGCCGCAGCTGGCGCCGGTCGCCATGCAGCAGGGCAAGCACGCCGCCGACAACGTGGTGGCGCTGGCCAAGGGCGAGCCGATGAAGGCGTTCAACTACGTCGACAAGGGCACGATGGCCACCATCGGCCGCAACGACGCCGTGGTCGAGCTGCGCGGCGGCATCAAGTTCAAGGGCTTCATCGCCTGGGCCGCCTGGGTGGCGCTGCACATCTACATGCTGCTGGGCGGCCGGAACCGGGCGCAGGCCTTCATCAGCCTGATGACCCGCTACCTGACCTTCCCGCGGAACTCGGTGGCCATCGTCGGTGACGTCGCCGACACCCCGGGGCGCAAGGAGTTCATCGCCTCCCTGGCCAAGGCCCGCGAGAAGTCCGCGGGCGAGGTCGACGCGTCCGACCTGCCCGAGCAGGGCACGGCGCAGGAGAACACCGAGACGCCGGCCCCGGAGGTCAGCCGGGCCTGACACGTCCGTCCGAGAGGGGTCCCGCCAGCCGGCGGGGCCCCTCTCGTCGTCCCGGGCGCGGGAGCACCCCCGAAGACGACGAACGCCCCGGTCCACGGGGACCGGGGCGTCGGGGTGGTGGCCAGGGCCGGGTTCGAACCGGCGACCTTTCACTTTTCAGGCGAACGCTGCTACCAGCTGAGCTACCTGGCCGTGTCGGTCGAGAGTGCCTCTCAACCACAAGAGCGGCTCAGATCCAGTGGATCTTCACCGCTCTCGCGACCCCGACGGGACTCGAACCCGCGACCTCCGCCGTGACAGGGCGGCGCGCTAACCAACTGCGCCACGGGGCCCGGATCTTGCTGCGGGCCTCACCGGTCATCTCGACCAGCGCGCGCAACTATAGCCGAGCGTCCACCCCAGTGCGAATCGGCCGGACGGGCACCCCGGCACCTCCAGACTGGGGCCATGACCGGCTACCACCAGATCCTGCTGCCCGGGCGGCACCACCTGCTCACCCGCTTCCAGACCGCCTACCTGCAGGAGCTGCTCGCCGGCCGTGTGTGCGACACAGACGGACGTCCGGTGCCGGTGGCCGACGGGGCGGAGGTGGTCTGGGCGGTCACCTCGGCCAACCACCGCGGCACCCGCCGCAACCCGGTGGCGGCCAACCGGCGCGAGGCGATGATCGAGCGGGCCAGCACGCTGGAGCGGCTGCCCTCCAGCGTGGTCGCGGTGGTCGACACCCGACCCACCGAGCGGTTCGCCAGCACCGTGGTGGAGACCGTCGCCACCGAGCTGGGACGCCGGCCCGACCCGGAGCACACCGTGGTCGCCTGCTCCACGCCCGAGGTCGCGGCGATGTACCGGGCGCTGGGCTACCCGGTCGTCGCGGTGGAGGCCGACGAGGAGACCGCCGGGCGGCTGGCGGCGTCCGGGCTGGAGCCGCGGCGGCCCTGGGACGTGCTGGAGCTGCTGGTCGCCGGCGACCCCCGTTGGGCCGAGCTGGCCCACCCGGCCACCGTGGACGTCTACCGCCGCTACGACCTCGTCACCGAGGTGGTGCGGATCGGCACCGACCCGGTCGTCTCGGCCGAGGGCGACCTGACCGGGACCCGCGACTACCGCAGCTACGCCGAGTCCTTCGAGGTGGCCTCGGACCGCAAGTGGGAGCAGGTGCGTCCCTTCGTCCGGCCCGGACGGGTGGTCGACCTGGGCTGCGCCACCGGCGGTCTGGTGGAGCGGGCCGCGCGGGCCCCGGAGCTGCACGAGAGCGACCTGTTCGGGGTGGACGTCGCCCGGCACCTGGTCGCCGAGGCCGAGCACCGCAAGGCCCAGGGCGTGTTCGCCAACCCCAACGTGTGGTTCCTGCAGCGCAACCTGCTCGCCGACCCGGTCTTCCCCGACGCCTCCGTCGACACCACGATCACGCTCGCCCTCACCCACGAGATCAGCAGCTACGGCGACGGCCCGGCCGACCTGCGCCGGCTGGCCCGGAGGATCGCGGCGCACACCCGTCCGGGTGGGGTGTGGATCAACTCCGACGTGGTCGGTCCGGCCGGCGGGGACCGGAGGGTGGTGCTGCGGCTGCGCACCGACGACGGCGTCGACCCGGGCGGTGCGGTCGAGCTGGACGGGCTCGACCCGCGGCAGGTCACCGAGCACGTGAGGTCGCTGTCCACCCGCGCGCGGCTCGACCAGTTCGCCCTCGACTTCCCCCGGCTGTCCGGCGGGGACTTCCACCCCACCCCGGTGCCCGGTCGGCCCGGGGAGGTCGAGCTGACGCTGCGGGAGGCGATGGAGTTCCTCACCACCAAGGACTACGTCGGCAACTGGCTGAGCGAGTGCCACGAGCGCTTCTGCGACCTCGACGTCGACGACTGGGTGCGGCTGGTCACCGATTCCGGGTTCGTGGTCGACCCGGCCAGCCGGGCCTGGCGCAACGAGTGGATCGTCGAGCACCGGTTCGACCCCGTGGCCGAGCTGCTCGACCCGGCCGACGGCCGTTCGCTGCCCTGGCCCGACACCCACCTGCTGCTGGTCGCCCGCCGCGAACCGGCGGCCGCGGCGGTCTGAGCCCGCGCCCGGGGACGACGCGACCCCGGCCCCGCGCGGGGCGGGACCGGGGTCGGGTGCGGGCGGTGCGGCTCAGGCCAGGGTGACGGCGCGGGCGGCGGCCTCATCGATCCGCTG
>NZ_QPKK01000015.1 GCF_003344635.1 Desertihabitans aurantiacus | reverse complement strand
GGCGAGCTCGGCGAGGCACGACACGTCCACCTGCGCCGTGCCCTCGCCGGCGAGCGGGCAGCCGGTGTCGCGGCCACGCTCGGAGAGGGTCGCGGCCAGCTCCGGGCACGGGGCCGGGTGCAGGTCGGCCCAGCGCGCGGCCTGCCGCAGCACCGCCGCCGCGGCCGCCTGCTCCAGGGCGCGGAGCTCGGCCAGGTCGCTGAGCACCGACGCGGCCTCGGTCCGGGGTTCCTCCATGACGAGAACGCTACGGACTCCCGCCGACACTTTTCGTCCGTGTGTGCGAATCTGTGGACAGCTCCCACTGCCCGCGAGAGGAGCCGAGGACGGTCAGCGGTCGAGGGAGCGGAGCGAGATGACGTGGTCGGCCAGGCCGTAGGCGACCGCGTCCGGGGCGGTGAAGACGCGGTCGCGGTCGGTGTCGCGGCGCAGCGTCTCGGCGGACTGGCCGGTGTGGGCGGCCAGCACCTGCTCCATCTCCCCGCGCAGCCGCAGGATCTCGTCGGCGGCCAGGATGAGGTCGGGGATCGTGCCCCGGCCCTGGGTGGAGGGCTGGTGCAGCAGCACCCGCGCGTGCGGCAGCACCGCGCGGCGTCCCGGCGCCCCGGCCGCCAGCAGCACCGCCGCGGTGGAGCAGGCCTGGCCGACGCAGGTGGTGGCCACCGGCGCCCGGGTGTACTGCAGGGTGTCGTAGAGGGCGAACATCGCCGTCACCGAGCCGCCGGGGGAGTTGATGTAGAGGCTGATCTCCCCGTCGGGGTCCTCGGCGTCCAGGTGCAGCAGCTGGGCGATCAGCGCGTTGGCCACGCCGTCGTCGAGCTCGGTGCCGAGGTAGATGATCCGGCCCTCCATCAGCCGGCTGTAGACGTCCATCACCCGTTCCCCGCGTGAGCTGCGGGTGATGACGTTGGGGATCGTGTAGGAACTCATCGGGCACCTCCGGAGGGGTCGAAGCCGGTGCGTCCGAGGACGGTGCCGGGCCGCACCTCGTCCAGGGACCGGGCGATGTGGTCGACGAAGCCGTACTCCCGCGCCTCCTCGGCGTCGTACCAGTGGTCACGCAGCGAGTCGGCGAAGATCCGCTCCGGTGTCTGGCCGGTGTGCACGGCGGTCAGCCCGAGCACGGTGTCCCGGATCGCCCGCAGGTCCTCGGCCTGCAGCTCGATGTCGACCGCGGACCCGCCGATCCCGGCCGAGCCCTGGTGCAGCAGCACCTTGCTGTGCGGCAGCACGTAGCGCCGACCGGGCGTCCCGGCGCTGAGCAGGAACTGCCCGGCGCTGGCGGCCATCCCGAGGGCGAGGGTGGTGACCGGGTTGGGCACCATCCGCATGGTGTCCATGATCGCCAGCATGGCCGGGACGGAGCCGCCGGGGGAGTTGATCCACAGCGCGATGTCGGCGGTGGGGTTGCGGGCGGCCAGCAGCACCATCCGGGCGCACAGCTGGGTGCCGCCGGTGTCGTCGAGCTCGCCGTCGAGCAGCAGGATGCGCTGGTCGAGGAGCTCCTCGACCGTGCGTTCGGCCAGGGTCGGTGTGGTCATGTGCCCAGCCTGACCGGGAGCCGGCCGCGGGCCGAGCTCCTGCTGCCGGCAGCGGATCCGCCGTCGGCAGACCGGGCGATCCCTAAGAATGGCCGAGGATCGTCTGAGGATCCGGGAGAAGGCGATGATCAGCAGGTAGCGTCCGGCCCGCGGTAGGGAGTCCACCGCGACCCGGGCCGGTCGGCCCGGTCCAGTCGTCGGGGGATGACACGAAGGCGACACGTATGAACAAGACCACCAAGGGAACCCTCGCGGCCGTCGCGGCGGCGGTCCTGCTCGTCGGCGGAGGCGGCTCGCTGGCCTACTGGCAGGCCACCGAGGACGTCGCCGGCGGCACTATCAACGCCGGTGAGCTGACGCTCGACGCGGCGGCCTGCGACGCCGCCGGCTGGACGGTCACCAACGCCGTGGAGGGCATCACCGGCGTCGCGTTCGACCCGGCCACCGAGACCGTGGTCCCCGGTGACGTGCTGACCAAGGAGTGCGCGGTGACCATCGGTGCCGAGGGCACCAACCTGCGGGCCACCCTGGACGTCACCGCGGCCGAGGTCGGCGACGGCGCCCCGGCCATGGACCCGGCCGACTACGACGTCACCGGCACCTTCCTCGTCGGCGGCGAGGCCGTCACCGAGATCACCGACGCGAACGACGGCGACACCATCGACGCCACCATCGTCGTGGACGTGCCGATCGGCACCGCCGTCGACAACGGCTCGCAGAACACCGTGATCGACCTCGAGGCGTTCACCATCACGGCCACCCAGGCCACCGCCTGATCCGGGTGCCCTCCTCCGCCCCGGCGCCGTCGGCGGGGCACCTCAGCCGGGTCCGCGCCGTGACGGCGTGGCTCTGGCGGGTGCTCTGCTGGGTGGTGCTCCTCGCGCTGGGGGCTGTGCTGACGGTGGCGGTGGTGGTGCCCCGGGTGACCGGGTCCACCACCTACACCGTGCTCAGCTCCTCGATGGAGCCTGCCCACCCGGTCGGCAGCCTGATCGTGGTGCGCCCGCGTCCGGTCGAGTCGATCCGGATCGGTGAGGTGATCACCTACCAGCTGCGCTCCGGGGAGGCGACCACGGTGACCCACCGGGTGGTGGCCAGCCGGGTGCTCGACGGCGAACGCGCCTTCCTCACCCAGGGCGACGCGAACACCCGTCCGGACGCCGCCCTGGTGCGGGCCGTCCAGGTCAGGGGCACGGTCTGGTACTCGGTGCCCCACCTCGGCTACCTCAACAGCCTGCTCAGCGGCTCGCAGCGAGCGGTGCTGGCGCAGCTGGTGGCCCTCGGCCTGGTGGTATACGCGGTCGTGATGTTCGGCGGTGCCCTGCGCGAGCGGGTGCGTCCGCGTCCGCAGCCGCGTCGGGCGGTCAGCGGCGGAGGGCGTCCGTGACGGCCCGGGGCCGCGCCCTGCTGCTGGTCGCTGCGACGCTGCTGCTGGCCGGCACGACGGTGCCCGCGGCCGCCGACCCACGGATCGGGCTCAGCAGCGACGGCCGCAGCTTCCGCCAGACCCTGGCCGAGCCGCTCTTCGACCCGCGGACGCGCTGGGTGCCCGGGGACGTCCGCAGCGCGACCCTGTGGGTGCGCAACGACTCCGCCGAGGTCGCCGACCTGACCGTGGCTCTGGACGCTCCCGAGCTCGCCGGCCCGCTCCGTTCGGGCGACCTCGTGGTCACCGGCCGGGTCGCGGGGGCCAGCGTCCGCGCGGGCACCACCGACGCCGTCCTGGCCGATGTCGACGCGGTGCCACCGGGCGAGGACGTCGCGGTCGGGCTGGAGCTGGAGCTGGTCGCCGAGGCCGGGGAGGACATGATGCGGTTGAGCAGGCCGCTCGGCTTCACCGTCACGCTGACCGACGCCTCGGTCCGTCCGGACGCCCCGGTGCGCCCGGATGGCTCGGCCCGCCAAGACGGCCCGGTGCTGGCCGCGACCGGTGCCGCCGTGCCGGCCTGGTCGGTGGCGGCCGCGTTCGCCGCGCTGCTGGCCGGCGGTCATCTTCTCGCCCGCACCCGCAGGAGGACGTCGTGAGCACCGGTCCCCGTCGCGCCGTCGCGGACCCGCAGCCGCCCCGTCTCTGGAAGCCGGTGCTGGCGCTGGCCCTGGCGGTGCTGCTCGGCCTCAGCGGCTACACCTCGTGGGCCTACTGGCAGGACACCGCAGAGGTGCGGACCGGCTCGTTCACCGCCGGGCAGCTCGACCTGCAGCTCGACAGCGGTCAGGCCGTCGGGCTGGGCACCGGCTACACCAAGACCTCCATCGCCGCCGACGACCTGCTGCCGGCGGAGACGCTGGCCTACCCGTTGACAGTGCGCAACGTCAGCGGTGCCGCCGCGACCTACGGCGCCACCGTGCAGCGCGGCAGCACCTGGACCTACGACGGCAGCTCGATCACGTTCCGGCTGTTCGCCGGCTCGCCGGACACCTCCGACACCAGCTACCCCCGGCAGCAGACCTGCTCGGGCAGCCCGCTGGGAGCGCAGACGTTCGTGCCGGCGTCGGCCACCTCGGTGATCAACGTGCCCCGCGCGCTGGCGCCCGGCGGCAGCGAGACGCTCTGCGTCCTGGTCGGGCTGGACTCCGCCTCGGCCAACGCCAACCAGGGGGCGCGGGGCACCCTCACCCTCGTCCTCACCTCCACCCAGGCGGTCGGGTGAGGAGGCGGGCGCCGGTGGCGGCCGCCCTCGCCGTCGCCGCTCTCCTGCTGGGCCTGGTGCTCGCCCCCGGCCGCACCTGGGCGCAGTTCAGCGACACCGCGACGGTCGGCACGGGCACCTTCACCGGCACCCTGGCCTCCCCGGCGGCGCTGTCCTGCCAGACGGAGGGGTTGGGAGTCCGGATCGGCTGGGCCACACCGACCAACCGGCGGTTCAGCGTCCGGGTGCTGCAGACCAACGGCAGCCAGGTGTACGACACCACCACGACGGACAACAGCATCCTGCTGACGCCGACGCTGCTGTCGGCCGTGCTCGGAGCCCGGTACACCATCGAGGTCCGCACGACCGCCGGCACCGCCTGGCAGTCGCCGCAGGCCAGCACGCGCACGTTCGGCGTGGCCGCGCTCGGGCTGTGGCTGGTCTGCTGACCCGCGGAGCCCCCGGCTACCGCCGCCAGAACAGGTGGTGCACCACGCCGCTGGAGCTGGGCACCACGTCGCAGTGGTAGCGGTCGAACAGCTCCTCCGGCGACTCCCACAACCGGGACCCGCCCCCGATCTCGACCGGGGCGACGGCCACGTGCAGGGTGTCGACCAGCCCGGCGTCCAGGAACGCCCGGATCGAGGTGGCGCCCCCGCCGAGCCGGACGTCCAGCCCGCCGGCCGCCGCCCGCGCCTGCTCGAGCACCTCGGCCGGCTCGCCACCGACGAAGTGGAAGGTGGTGTCGGCGAGGGTGAACGGGGGCCGCTCGTGGTGGGTCAGCACGAACACCGGGGTGTGGAACGGCGGCTCCTCGCCCCACCAGCCGCGCCACTCGTGGTCCGGCCACGGGCCGCGCACCGGGCCGAACTTGTTGCGGCCCATGATCTCCGCGCCGATGCCGTGGCTGAAGTCGCGGACCAGGTGGTCGTCCAGCCCGCGGCTGCCACCGCCGTCGGTGCGCCCGGGCCAGCTCGCGGTCTCGATCGCCCACCCGTGCAGCGCGTCGGGGTCGGCGTGGCCGAACGGCCGTTCCAGGCTCTGGCCCTCCCCGGCCCCGTAGCCGTCCCGCGAGACGGCGAAGTTCTGCACCCGCAGCAGCTGACCCATGGTGTCCTCCTCGGTCGGTCGAGGAGGTCGACCCGGAGGGTGGCCCGGACTCATCGGCCCGACCGGCGCGGGCTGTCGGTCCGGTCCGGCAGACTACGGGCGAGCTGACGACGACGTCGACGGAAGGACCGCCGTGACCCCGACCGGACCCGCCCTGAGCTACCGCACGCCCGCGGCCACCTGGAACGAGGGCCTGCCGCTGGGCAACGGACGGATCGGGCTGATGGTGCACGGGGACGCGGCCGCCACCCGGTGGGAGCTCAACGACGACACCTGCTGGTCGGGCTGGCCGGGCAGCACCGCCGGCAGGCCCGCCTCCGACGAGCCGGCGCCGGAGGTGGTCGAGCGGGTCCGCCGGGCCCTCCTCGACGGCGACGTGGAGACCGCCGAGCGCGAGATCCGCAAGGTGCAGTTCGGGCACAGCCAGTCCTACCAGCCGCTCGCCGCGCTCACCGTGCTCACCGACCCGGCCACCCGGTTGGAGCAGCGACGCCTCGACCTGTCCACCGCGGTCGCCAGCTGGCGCACCGACGGCCCGACCGGGCCCGGGCAGGTGGACGCCTTCGTCAGCGCCCCGGCCGGCGCGGTGGTCGGCGAGCACCGCTGGGAGCGGCCCACCGACGTCCGGGTGCGGCTGGAGGCGGCGCACTCCGGGTTCGGGTACTGCCGGCTGGAGGCCGACGGGGACGGGCTGGGCCTGCTCACCCGGATGCCCAGCGACGCCTACCCCAGCCACGACCGCAGCGACGAGGCGCTGGTCTTCGACCCCACGCCGGGGCACGCGGTGACCGCGGCGGTGGCCGTCCGGGTGGTCACCGACGGCACCGTCACCGCCGTCCCGGGCGACGGCCCGGAGGCCCCGGTCGAGGTGGCCGTCAGCGGTGCCACCCGGCTGGTGCTGCTGGTCACCACCAGCACCGACTTCGTCGACGCCGCCACCCCGCCGCACGGCCGGGTCGAGGAGCTGCTGCCCGACGCCCGGGCCCGCGCGACCGCCCTGACCGGCCGGGACGTGGCCGGGCTGCGCGCCGAGCACGAGGCCGACCACGCGGCGCTGTTCGGCCGCTTCACCCTCGTCCTCGGCGACGGCACCGACCAGCCCGGCGACGACACCGACGTCCTGCTGGAGCGCGCCGCCCGGGGCGACGTCAGCCCGACGCTGGTCGCACTCGCCGTGCAGTACGGCCGCTACCTGCTGATCGCCTCCTCCCGACCCGGCACGCGCGCCGCGCACCTGCAGGGCCTCTGGAACCGACACCTGCAGCCGCCGTGGAGCAGCAACTACACGGTCAACATCAACACCGAGATGAACTACTGGCTGGCCGCCCCGGGGAACCTGCTGGAGTGCGCCGAGCCGTTCCACACGCTGGTCGAGGAGCTCGCCCGCACCGGCCGGGAGACCGCCCGCCGGGTCTACGACCGTCCCGGGTGGGCGGCGCACCACAACGCCGACGTGTGGGGCTTCTCGCTACCGGTCGGCGACGGGACGTCCGACCCCTGCTGGGCCGCCTGGCCGATGGCCGGCCCCTGGCTGCTGCGCCACCTCGCCGAGCACCACCGCTTCACCGGGGACGCCGGGCTGCTGCTCGACCGCGGCTGGCCGCTGGTCGACGGTGCCGTGCGCTTCCTGCTGTCCTGGCTGGTCACCCTGCCCGACGGCACGCTGGGCACCGCCCCCTCCACCTCACCGGAGAACCGCTACCTCACCGACTCCGGCCGGGCCGCGGTCACCGTCTCCTCCACCATGGACCTCGCGCTGGCCCGCGACCTGCTGCGCACCTGGCTCACCTGCGCCGACCTGCTGCAGGGCACCGACGGCTCCGTCGACGGCGACCGGCCCGACCCGGCCCGGCGCGAGCAGGTGGAGGCGGCGCTGTCCCGGCTGCCGCTGCCCGAGCCGACCGCCCGCGGCAGCTACCCGGAGTGGCACCTCGACCTCCCCGAGGCCGAGCCGACGCACCGGCACCAGTCCCACCTCTACGACCTCTTCCCCGGTGACGCCGTGCAGCGCCACGACCCGGCGCACACCGACCGGCTGGCCGCGATGGCGGAGAGCCTGCGGCTGCGCGGCAGCCACTCCACCGGCTGGTCCATCGCCTGGCGGGTGGCCCTGCACGCCCGGCTGGGCGGCGTCGACGGTGCGGTCGCCAGCCTGGGCCACTACCTCACCCCGGTCGACGAGCCCACCGACGACCGCCGTGGCCGGGTGGACGTCCCCGGCGGGGTCTACCGCAACCTGCTCTGCGCCCACCCGCCGTTCCAGATCGACGGCAACTTCGGGGTGGCCGCCGGGGTGGTGGAGATGCTGCTGCAGTCCCACCGGCTCGACGAGGGACGTCCGGTGCTCGACCTGCTGCCCTGCCTGCCGCCGCAGTGGCCGGCCGGCTCCCTCACCGGTGTCCGCGCCCGCGGCGGGCTGGTGGTCGACCTGCACTGGGAGGCCGGCCGGGTGCGCGAGCTGCGGGTCCGCGCCGAGCAGGACCGGGAGGTGCTGGTGGTGGCCCCGGACGCCGAACCGGCCGTGCTGTCGCTGCGCGGCGACGAGCCGGCGTCCTGGTCGCCGGCGCCTCAGCCCAGCGCGAGCCGCATCCGCAGCTCCTGACCACCCGGCGGCAGCGGGTAGGGCGTCCGCTCCCCGGTGTCGACGAACCCGTAGCGGCGGTAGAACGCGATCGCCCGCGGGTTGTCCTCGTGCACCTCCAGGTACAGCTCGGGCATGCCCAGGGTGAGCCGCACGTGGGCGGCCAGGTCGTCCAGCATCAGCTCGGCCACCCCGGTGCCGCGGACGTCGGGATGCACCCACACCGACATCAGCAGCGCCTGCCCGTCGACCACGTCGACCCGCATCTGCCCCCACCAGCGGCCGTCGGCGTCCACCGCCGCGACGTGGCGCGAGGCCGGCGCGGCCAGCCGGGTGCGCTGCCGCTCGCGCCACTCCTCGTCGCTGCGCCGGCGTGCGGTCTGGAGCGTCTCGGTGAAGGCGAGCGGGGTGTCGGCCAGCATCTCCAGCCGGACGTCGCGGGCCTCGCGCCAGTGCTCGGGTGTCTGCACCAGCAGCCGCAGCGCCTGCGGCGCGTTCACCGGCCGGCGCCCGTTCCGAGGGTCCTCACTCCGAGAGGACGGAGACACCGGGCTCGCCGGTGTGCACGACCTTGCCCGGGTTGAGGTTGCGGCCCGGGTCGGTGCCGTCGAACAGCCGCCCGATCATCCGCGCCCCGGCCGGGGACACGTCGTCCTCCAGCCACGGCGAGTGCTCCAGCCCGACACCGTGGTGGTGGCTGAGGGTGCCGCCGGAGCGGATGAACTCGCTCTGGATGGCCCGCTTGACCACGTCGTAGCGCGCCAGCACGTCCTCGCCCTCGTAGGCGATCGCGAAGGTGAAGTACAGGCAGGCGCCGGAGTGGTAGTTGTGGGAGAGGTGGCACATGATGTAGCCCTGGCAGCCGATGTCGGCGAAGGCCTTCTCCGCGGTCGCGATGACGTTGTCGTACAGCGGCTTGAGCCGCGACCAGGGGGCAGCGGTCTCCGACACGTCGGCGGTGGCGCCCCGGTCGAGCAGGAAGTCGCGGATGTAGGGCGTGTCGAACTTCTTCTGGTCGTAGAGCACGCCCGGGCCCTTGCCGACCACGATGCCGCCGTGCTTGCCGACGATCTCGCGGACCAGCCGCTGCTGCAGCGCGACGTGGCTCTTGGAGCCCTCGTAGCCGATGAAGCTCATCGACAGCTTGTCCAGGTCCCAGCCCTTGCGGACCAGGTAGGCCATCAGCGCCTTGGTGACGTACTTGCTCAGGCCCTTGCTGCGCTTGGACGTCGCCAGCGAGAACTGGGTCTCCCGCTCGTCGGAGATCCGGGCCACCAGGGTGGAGGCGTCGGAGGTGTTGATCTCGTGCAGCGCGGCCAGCCCGGTGGCGAAGTCGGGGAAGAAGTAGCCGAGCACCACGCGCTCCTCGGCGACCCGCTTGACGTTCACCCAGGCCTCGGTGATGACGCCGAGGCGTCCCTCGCTGCCCAGCACCATCTCGCGCACCGACGGACCGGTGGAGGTGCTCGGCAGCGGACGCAGGGTGAGCACCTCACCCTTCTCCTGGCCAGGAGAAGGGGGCATCGCCATCGTCAGCCCGCGGGTGATGTCGGCGATGTCGCCGTAGCGGTCGGACTGCATGCCCGAGGAGCGGGTGGCGATCCAGCCGCCGAGGGTGGAGTGGCTGAAGGAGTCGGGGAAGTGCCCGATCGTCCAGCCGCGCTTGTTCAGCTGCTCCTCCAGGTCGGGGCCCTGGGCGCCGGCCTGGATCAGCGCCAGCCCGGACTCCTCGTCGATCTGCAGCACCTTGCGCATCCGTCCCAGGTCGACCGAGACGACCGTGCGGGTCTCACCGGCCGGCGCCTCCAGCGAGCCGGCGATGTTGCTGCCGCCGCCGAAGGGGATGAGCACCGCGTCGGCCTGCACCACGGCGTCCACCACCGCCGCGGTCTCCTCGGTGCTGCTGGGGTAGACGACGACGTCGGGCATCCGGCCCAGCTGGCCGCGGCGGATCCGCACCAGGTCGCGGACGCTCTTGCCGTAGGTGTGCACCAGCCGCTCCATCGGGTCGGTGGTGACGTTGCCGGCACCGACCGCCCGGGTGAGCCGGTCGCCCAGGGCGTCGGGCAGCTGCGGGTCGGGGATGTCGAGGTCCTCGAACCGCAGCGGTGCGCTGGCGGCGGGGGTGGTGATGTCGATGCCGACCTTGTCGCGCACGAAGGGAGCCAGCCTCGGCTTGTCCTCGTGGTGGAACGAGACGCCGTCGACGCCCCAGCCCCACCACTTCATGTGCTTGACACCCTTCACGACGTCTCCTCCTGGGTCGTCTTCCTCATCCGTCGGGCGAGCCTGGCCGGCAGCCCGGCCCGCCGCCGTCGGTGCGGGAGCGCGTCGCGCTCCGCCCGGTGGCCGTTGCGCCCCTCGTCCTCCAGCTGCCCCGACGGGTCGTCCGCGCTCGCCGGGCTGTCGGGGCTGGTCGGGCTGTCGGGGCTGTCGGGGCTGGACGCGCTGGCGGCCACGGCGAGCTGCGCCCGGTCCTCCAGCAGGTCGGGGTCGTCGTCGGCGGCGCGGGCGAGCATCGCCTCGCGCGCCTCCTTCTCCGCCGCCCGGCTGGCGTAGTCGATCAGCCGGGGCAGCCCGACCGCGGTCGCGGTCTGGTCGTGCATGTCGGCGATGACCTTGGAGATGCGCTCGGAGAAGCTCTTCGACATCTCCCCGGGACGCGCCCACATCGGGCTGCCGATCACCACGTGCACCGGCGGACGTCCGCGGCGGACCCAGCCGTGGCCGTGCGGCATCGCCTCGTGCGCGCCCACCAGCGCGACCGGGATGCACGGCACGTTCCGGCTGATGCACAGCGCGGCCGCGCCAGGCTTGAACGGGGCCATCTGACCGGTCCGCGACCGGGTGCCCTCGGGGTAGAGCAGCAGCGGGACGCCGTCGGACAGCAGCTTGCCGGCCAGCCCCTTGCGGTTGCGGGTGCCGGTGCGCTCCACCGGGAAGGCGTTGAAGAACAGCACGGTCGGCCAGGCCCGCCACCGGTTGCGGAAGAAGTAGTCGGCGGCCGCGCCGGCGGAGAGGTAGCGCGACAGCCGCCGCGGCAGCGCGCCGATGATGAGCGGGGTGTCGAGGTGGCTGTTGTGGTTGGACACCACCACGTAGGGGCCGCTGAAGTTGTCGAGGTTGTGCCGGCCGTGCACCGTCACCTCGGTGATCGCGGAGACGACCGGCTTGAGGAGCGCCCGCTGGGCCACGGATCGGGCCACTGCATGCGCCCGGGACGTGTAGCGCGCTCTCTCTCGCACCCGCTCAGACTAGGCCCACCACCCAGCCGATCGCACAACGGCGACGTCGCGCCGACCCGGGGGCCGGGTGCGCGCGGACGGGGAGCCGGGAACCGTCCGAGCGGCGACCCGAGGCCCATCCTGCGCTGAACGCGCAACATGCTGCTAGGTTGCTGCGCGTTACGCGCGACGAGGCAGCGGGAGGTGCTCATGGACGAGCGGATCGAGGACGGGGCGGCGTCCGCACCGGAGGTGCTCCGGTGAACATCGACGAGCTGCTCGCCGGCCCGCACCGGGGTCTGCGGACCCGCCCCGGGACGCTGCTGCTGGGCCCCACCGGCCGCCGGCTGTGGGCGGACTACCTCGACGACGTCCCCGGCTTCAGCGGGCGGATCGACTACATCCACAAGCTCAACGTCCCGCTGCTGTTCACCGTCGACGCCGACGCCGACCCCGCGCAGGGCCGCAGCGAGGGGCAGTGGCGTCCCTCCCACCTGCGCACCCGGCAGCGGGTGGGCACGGCGACGGTGCAGGAGACCCGCTTCATCACCTGGGACGACGAGGCGGTCTCGGTGCAGCGGTGGTGCAACGAGGGCACCGAGCCGGTGCTGCTGCGGGCCCGCGTCGACGGGGGGTGGTGCGCTCGCGAGGGCGACCGGGTGCGGGGCTCGCGCCACATCGAGGCGCACGGGTTCACCCTGCAGGTGACCATCACCGCCTCCGACCCCGCGGTCTGGGACGGCCGGGAGCTCGCGCCGGGCGAGGAGTACGAGGTCACCCTGGTGGCCGCCCTCCGGCACACCACCCCCGGCGGGGACGGGCCACCGCAGGACGGGGCGGAGGCGACCTCGCCCGACCTGCTGGAGCGCCACCTGGCCGAGTACCGGTCCTGGTTCGACGCCGTACCCGAGCTGGAGACCGACAGCCCGCTGCTCAGCCGGGTCTGGGCCTACCGCTGGTACCTGCTGCGGTGCTCCCTGGCCGAGCCGGGGATGGGGCTGCTGCCCGGCACGGTGATGTTCGAGGGCCGCTCGCACAAGATGTCGAAGGAGCCGTGGCGCCCCGGGGGCTGGGAGTTCACCAAGCTGATCCCGCTGTCGACCCCGTTCCACCTGCTCGACCTGCGCTGGCGCTCCGACCCGGCGGTCGGCGTGGCGGTGATGGCGGCCGTCCCGTCGGCGCAGCAGCCGGACGGCCAGCTGCACGCGTGCACCGTCGGGCAGGTCCACAAGCCCTACGCCAGCTTCTTCGGCCACGCCGTCGAGCGGTTCGCCCGGGTGCACGGCTGGGACAGCGTGAGCCCGGAGGTGCTCCAGACGGCGAAGCGGCAGGTGCGCGGCGAGCGGATCGCACTGGAGGCCGATGAGGACGAGCTGTTGGTCCAGCGCGACCACAAGCGCACCGGCAAGGAGTACCAACCCAGCTACTGGTACTTCCACGACTACCCGGCCAACCCCCGGGACCCGCACACCTTCACCCCGCTCAAGCGGGTCGACCGCGCCGTCTACCAGTACCTCAATGCCGCCGCGGTGGCCGAGCTGTGCGCGCGGCGGGGCGACCCCGACGGGGCGGAGTTCGCCTCCCTCGCCGACCGGGTCGCGCGGTCGGTGCTGGAGAAGCAGTGGCACCCGGCGAGCGCCTTCTTCTACGACCTGCACCACCGCACCGACGAGGTGTCCCTGGTGCGCAACGTCGTCGGCTTCTACCCGTGGTGGGCGCGGCTGACCGACGGCCGCCACGTCGAGGGGCTGCGCCGCGCGCTGGCCCCCGACCTGTTCGGGACGCCGCTGGCCTACCCCTCGGTGGCCCAGGACTGCCCGGCGTTCCGGCCCGAGGGCGGCTGGATGGGCAGCTTCCTCAAGGGACGCAACGGCTGCATGTGGAACGGCCCGGCCTGGCCCTACACCACCAGCCTGGTCCTGGACGCCCTCGGCAGCGCCGCCCTCGAGCACGGGCTGGACGACGTCGCCGCCGAGTTCGGCCGCGGGTTCTGGTCGTATGCCCGCTCGCACTTCCGCGACGCCGACCTGGCCGTGCCGTACCTGGTCGAGCACTACAACCCGCTCACCGGCGAGCCGATCAGCGACGAACCCGACTACAACCACTCGATGCTCATCGACCTGGTGGTCCGCTACCTCGCTGGCGTGCAGCCCGACGAGGGCGGGCTGCGGGTGCGTCCGCTCGACGTCGGCCTCCGGCACCTCGCCCTGCGCGGGGTGCGGGTGCGCGAGCACCTGCTGGACGTCGAGCTGGACGGACGCGGAGCCGCGCGGACGCTGCGGGTGACCTGCGGCGGCACGGTGCTGTGCGACGGGCCGCTGCCGGCCGACGGCGTCGAGCTCGACGAGACCGTGTGCGCCCACGACCGGGCGACAGCGGCGACCCGCTGACCCCAGGGCCGGAAACCGGTGGACGGGTCGGCCCCGGTGCCTGAGGCTCGGTGCCGATGAGCACGGTGGACGACGAGGCGCTGGTGGCCGGTCTGCAGCGGGTGGCCGCCCGCTGCCGCGAGGAGCCCGCGCTGGGCGCGACGGCGACGCTGCTGGCGGCGGTGGGCGACCGGGAGGTGGCCGCGGTCGACCTGCACGGCCAGGGTCTGGACACCCCGGTGCCGACCATCGCCAGCGTGACGAAGTCGCTGCTCTCCACCGTCACCGGGTGGGCGCTGGCCGACGGTCTGGTCGAGCTCACCACCACCCTGCACGACCTGCTCGGCGACCCGGTGCCGCCGCCGCGGCGTCCGGCCACCGTGCACCACCTGCTGTCCATGACCGGAGGCGCCGACGGCGGCCTGCTGCCGATCGACGACGTGATGGAGCTGCCGTCGGGGTGGGTGCCGGCGCTGCTCGGGTTCGCCCAGCTGGACGTCCCCGGCAGCCGGTTCCGCTACGACAACGGGGCCTGGCACCTGCTGGCCGCCGGTCTGCAGCGGGCGGTCGGCGGGGACCTGCTCGGCTACGCCCGCCGGGTCCTGGAGCCCAGCGGCTGTGCGGAGGTCGACTGGCCGCGCGACCCCGAGGGCGTCCCGTTCGGGTTCGGCGACGCCCGGCTCAGCCCGCGCCAGCTGCTGGCGTTCGGACGGGCCTGGGCCGACGGGCGCGCCGTGCCGGACGGCTACCGCGAGCGCGCCTGGCGGACGTACAGCCCGGGTGGGCCGCCCGAGCAGCGGCCCTACGGCTACGGCTGGTGGCTGTCGACCGCCGACGCCGACGTCCGGACGCGCCTGGCCGCCGGCTGGGCCGGGCAGGCGGTGCTCATCGCCCCCGGGCACGGGCTGGTGCTGGTCGCCACCGGCAGCCCCGAGCGGTGGCACGACGACTCGTCCCGCCCGGTGCTGCCGCTGCTGGAGGAGCTGGCGCGGGACGTCCTCAGCCCGGCTCGCCCGGGAAGCTGACCCCCACCTGGCGGCGGGCCTCGTCCAGCACCGCCATCACGTCGAGGGTGTGCTGCCAGCTCATCCGCGGGCTCTGCTGCTCACCGGCCGCGATCCGCCGGGCCGCCTCGGCGACCTGGTACTGGAAGCCGCCGTCCACCCGGCCGTCGAAGGTCACCCGGTCGCCCTGGCGCGGCACCAGGGTGAGCGTGGTCGGGGTGAAGAAGGTGCCGGCCACCTCGATCCGGCCCTCGGTGCCGCAGACCACCGCGGTGTTCGGCGTGGCCGACCACAGCGTGGTGTGGGCGACCCCCTGGGCCCGTCCGGGGGTGTCGAGCAGGACGCCGACCTGGCCGTCCACGCCCGTCTCGGTCAGGGTGCCGGTGGCGGTCACCGAGGCCGGTGCGCCGAGGACGTCGAGGACGAAGGCCAGCGGGTAGACGCCGAGGTCGAGCAGGGCGCCCCCGGCCAGCGCCGGGTCGTACATCCGGTGCGCGGGGTCGAAGGCGAAGTACTGGCCGTGGTCGGCCCGGACGGCCACCACCTCACCGATCGCGCCCTCGGCCAGCAGCCGGTGCAGCTGCAGCACGTGCGGCAGGTGGCGGGTCCACATCGCCTCCATCGCGAACAGACCCGCCGAACCCGCGGCGTCGAACACCTTCGCGGCCTCGGCACGGTTGCGGGTGAACGCCTTCTCCACCAGCACCGGCTTGCCGGCCTCCAGCGCGAGCAGCGCCTGGGCGGCGTGCTCGGAGTGCGGGGAGGCGACGTAGACCGCGTCCACCTCCTCGTCGGCGACCAGCTCGGCGTAGCTGCCGTAGCCGCGGGGGACGTCGAACTCGGCGGCGAACGCGTCGGCCCGCTCCTGGCTGCGCGAGCCGACCGCGACCACGCTCGAGCGGGTGTGCTCGGTGACGGCGCGGACGAAGGTGCGCCCGATCCCGCCCGGGGCCAGCACCCCCCAGCGCAGCGGCGGGGCCTCGCGCGGGTCCTCGGCGGCGTCCAAGCAGCTGGTGGTCATCATCGTCCTCCGGGTCGGGGCGGGCGGTCGGGGGTGGGGCGGGTCAGTGCCGGCGCGAGGACTGCAGCAGCGAGGACACCTTGCGGATCACCGGGCGCGGCAGGTGCTGGGCCAGCCAGATCGCGGCCTTCCAGCGCTTGGTCGGGATGCTGATCACCCGGCCCCGCTCGACGTCGTCCAGGCACTCGGTGACCAGCCGGTCGACGTCGACCCAGACCACGTCGGGCAGCTTGGAGGCCCGGATGCCGGCCCGGTCGTGGAACTCGGTGTGCACCCAGCCGGGGTTGAGGGCGGTGGCGCTGACGCCGGTGCCGGCCAGCTCGACCGCCAGGCTCTCGGTGTAGACCGTCACCCACGACTTGATCGCCGAGTAGTGGCCCAGGGTCACCCAGCCGGCGGTGCTGGCGACGTTGACGATCCGACCGCGACCGCGGTCGCGCATCGCGCGGGCGGCGGCGCCGCTGATCATCAGCACCGCCCGGCACATCACGTCCAGGGCCCGCTCGTGCACCGAGGTGTCGGGGTCGAGCAGGGTGCTCTGCAGACCGAACCCGGCGTTGTTGATCACCAGCTCGACCGGGGCGTCGGCGTCGGCGACCCGCTCGGCGACCCGCACCGTGTCGGCCCGGGAGGACAGGTCGGCCCGCAGCACCTCGACGTCCACGCCGTACACCCGAGAGAGCTCTGCCGCGGACGTCCGCAGCCGCTGCTCGTCGCGGGCCACCAGGACCAGGTCGTTCCCGCGGGAGGCGAGGTGACGCGCGAACGTCGCCCCGATGCCCGCCGTGGCCCCGGTCACCAGCGCAGTCGTCATGGCGGTCAGCGTAGTGGTCGGCACCGGGGCGGGGCGGCGGGACCAGCGCCCGGCCGCGGGCTGGGCGGCGTGCGGGCTCAGCCGACGAGGTCGACCGCCTGGCGGGCGATCGCCAGCTCCTCGTTGGTGGGGACGACGGCGATGGTGACGGGGGAGTCCGGGGTGGAGACCACCCGGCCGCCGACGGCCCGGCCGGCGGTGTTGGCCGACTCGTCCAGCACGAAGCCCAGCGGCCGCAGCCGTTCCGCCACCGCCGACCGCAGCGCGGGGTTGTTCTCCCCGACGCCGGCGGTGAACACCAGGACGTCGGTGCCGCCGAGCAGGGCGTGGTAGGCGCCGACGTACTTGACCAGCCGGTGCACGTAGACGTCGAGGGCCAGCCGGGCGTCGGCGTCCCCGGCGTCGACCCGCTGCTGCAGCTCGCGGAAGTCGTTGACGCCGCTGAGCCCGAGCAGCCCGGAGCGCTGGTTGAGGAGCGCGTCGATCTCGTCGGGCCCGGCGCCGGCGCGGGCCAGGGTGAGCACCACGGCCGGGTCGACGTCGCCGCTGCGGGTGCCCATCACCAGGCCCTCGAGCGGGGTCAGCCCCATCGAGGTGTCGACCGGGCGGCCGCCGTCGACCGCGGAGGCCGAGGCCCCGTTGCCCAGGTGCAGCACCACCTGCTTGAGCTGCTCGTAGGGACGCTCGACCAGCTCGGCGGCCTGCCGGGAGACCCAGGCGTGGGAGGTGCCGTGGAAGCCGTAGCGGCGCAGCCGGTGCCGCGCGGCCACCTCACGGTCGAGTGCGTAGGTGGCGGCCTCGGCGGGCAGCCCGGCGAAGAAGGCGGTGTCGAAGACGGCCACGTGCGGCACATCGGGCCGGATGGCCTGGGCGGCGCGGATGCCCATCGCCGCGGCCCGGTTGTGCAGCGGCGCCAGCACCTGCAGCGCCTCGATCTCCTCCAGCACGTCCTCGGTGACGACCTGCGGCTCGCTGTGCCCGCCGCCGTGCACCACCCGGTGCCCGATCGCCACCAGCCCGGCCTCGTCCAGGTCCGGGCCCTGCCGGTCGAAGGCGTCCATGACGATCGCCAGCGCGTCGCCGTGGGAGGAGACCCGGTCGTCGGAGCGGGTGGTCCGCTCACCCGCGGTGTGGCTGGCCGAGGAGCCCGACTCCCCGATCCGCTCCACGCTGCCGCGGGCCAGCACCTGCTCGGAGTCGACGTCGACCAGCTGGTACTTCAGCGAGGACGAGCCGCTGTTGAGGACGAGCACGCTGCGCTGCCCGGTCGGTGCGCTGCCTGGTTCGGTGGCCACGGCGCAGACGCTACCCACCGGTCAGGTCGGCGCCGGACGCGGGCGGGCAGGCGTTAGCGTCACCGGGTGGGCGAGGAGGACGAGCGGTGGCTGGTCGTCGACGGCCGCCGCTGGCGCCGGCAGGACCCGCAGCTGCCCGAGGACGTGGCCGCCGCGCTGCGCTCCCAGCTGGGCCGGGCTCGCTCGGCGGTCGGGCGGGCGAAGCGCGAGGGCAGCGACCCGGCGCCCCACCGGCAGCGGGTGCAGGCGGCCAAGGTCGGGCTGGGCGAGCGCGGCACGCCGTGGTGGGAGCAGGACGCCGACGAGCGCCGCTGCCGCTGGGAGGAGGCCCTGGCCCGTCTCGCCGAGCTGGACGACCGGGACGGATGATCCTCAGGGGTTCTGCGCCTGCACGCAGGTGATCGCCACGGTGTTGACGATGTCGTCGACCAGGGCGCCGCGGGAGAGGTCGTTGACCGGCTTGTTGAGCCCCTGCAGCACCGGACCCACCGCGACCGCACCGGCGCTGCGCTGGACCGCCTTGTAGGTGTTGTTGCCCGTGTTGAGGTCGGGGAAGACGAACACGGTGGCCCGTCCGGCCACGGGGGAGTCGGGCAGCTTGGTGCGGGCCACGTCGGGGTCGATCGCGGCGTCGTACTGGATCGGGCCCTCCAGCGGCAGCTCCGGCGCACGCTCGCGCACCAGCGCGGTGGCCTCGCGGACCTTCTCCACCTCCGCGCCCGACCCGCTGCTGCCGGTGGAGTAGGACAGCATCGCCACCCGCGGCTCGATCCCGAAGGAGCGCGCGGTGTCGGCGGAGGAGACCGCGATGTCGGCCAGCTGCTCGGCGGTCGGGTCGGGGATGACCGCGCAGTCGCCGTAGGCCAGCACCCGGTCGCTGAGCAGCATGAGGAAGACGCTGGAGACGCTGCGCACCCCGGGCCGGGTCTTCACGAACTCCAGCGCGGGGCGGATGGTGTGGGCGGTGGTGTGCGCGGCACCGGAGACCATCCCGTCGGCCATCCCCAGCTGGACCATCATGGTGCCGAAGTAGGAGATGTCGACGACCTTCTCCCGCGCCTGCTCGATCGTCACCCCCTTGTGCGCCCGCAGCCGGGCGTACTCGGCGGCGAACCGCTCGACCAGCTCCGGGTCGCGTGGCGAGAGCACCCGGGCGGCGTCCAGGTCGAGCCCGAGGGTGGACGCCCGCGCCCGCACCCCGGTCTCCTCCCCGAGCAGCGTCAGCTCGGCCACCCCGCGACGCAGCAGCACGTCGGCGGCGCGCAGGATCCGGTCGTCGGAGGCCTCGGGCAGGACGATGTGCTTGCGGTCCGCGCGCGCCCGCTCGAGCAGCTGGTACTCGAACATCAGCGGCGTGCGGACCCCGGACGGCTGGACGTCCAGCGCCCGCTGCACCGCCTCGGCGTCCACGCCCTCGGCCCACAGCCGCCGGGCCTCCTCCACCTTGCGCCGGGAGCCGACGATCATCGGCCCGTGCAGCCGCGAGAGCCGTTCGGCGGTGCGGTAGGTGCCCAGGGAGGTGATGGCGATCGGCAGGTCGTGCTCGACGCCCTCGACCAGCCGCAGCACGGTCTCGGGCACCTCGTAGCCGCCGACGAGGATGATCCCGGCCAGCGGCGGGAAGGTGCCCGAGCGGTGGGCCAGCACCAGCCCGGCGAGGATCTCGGGGCGGTCGCCGGCGGCGATCACCGTGGTCTCGGGGGTGAGCCGGGCCAGCACGTTGGGCAGGGTCATCCCGGCCACCAGCAGGTCGAGGGACTCCCGGTCCAGCCAGTCCTCGTTGCCCCGCACCAGCTGGGCGTCCACCGCCTCCAGCTGCCGGCGCACCGACGGCGCGGCCAGCACCCGGCTCTCGCCGATCGCGGAGGAGCAGAGGTCGGGGAAGTGCTCGGCCAGCCGGACGCGGGTCTCGGCCAGCACGTCGGGGTGCACCCGGTTCGCGATCACCATCGAGACCGCCGCGTGCTCGGCGGCGAACACCCGGCGGGCCTGCTCGGCGGTGGTGATGACCTCCTCGGCGTCGCGGTCCACGCCGCTGACCACCAGCACCACGCCGGCGGCCAGGTTGGAGGCGATCCGGGCGTTGAGCACCAGCTCGTCGGGGGTGGAGGTGTCGGTGTAGTCCGAGCCGAGGACCAGCACCGCGGGGAACCGCTCGGCCAGCTCGCCGTGCTTCTCGACGATGGCGGTGAGGGCGGCGTCGCGGTCGGCGTGGGCGTCGTCGTAGGTCACCCCGACCGCCTCGGTGTAGCCCACGTCCACCCCGGGCTGGTCGACCAGCAGCTCGACCAGGGTGTCGCGACCCTCGGCGTGCACGAGCGGCCGGAAGACCGCCACCGTGCCCACCTCGCGGATCAGCTGGTCGAGCAGGCCGAGCGCGACCGTCGACTTGCCGGTGAGCCCCTCGGGGGAGGCGATGTAGACGCTGCGGGTCACGCGCCGAGGCTAACCGCACCCCCGTCCGTGCCGGCATCGGCGTGGTGTCGCGGAGGTGAACCCCGTAGTCGTCAAGGAAGGTTGACGCAGGTCGGGTCGTCAAGCTAGGTTGACGACATGGCGGATGCGACGGGAGTGGCGGCGGCGGCCTCCAGCAAGGACCCGGCCGAGGGCCTGGCCGCGGTGGCGGCGCTGCGGGCGCTGCAGGAGTCCCTGGAGGAGCTGCAGGTGGTCAACGCGCGCCAGCACGGCTGGTCGTGGCAGCAGATCGCGGCGGTGCTGCAGGTGAGCAAGCAGGCCGTGCACCAGAAGTACCGACGGCTCGGCTACTGAGCACGGCGCGAGGAGGAGACGGATGTTCGAGAAGTTCACCGCGGAGGCGCGGCGCACGGTGGTGCTGGCCCAGGAGGACGCCCGGTCCCGGCACCAGGGCCAGGTACGCACCGAGAACCTGCTGATCTGCCTGTACGACCCGCCGGGTGCGGAGTCGGTCGGCGCGGAGGTGCTGACCCGGGCCGGTCTGCCCCGGTCGCAGGCCGCGGCCGCCGTCCAGGCGATCGCCCGCAGCGACACCTCCGGCCCGGACGCCCAGAAGCTGTGGCAGCTGGGGATCGACCTGGACGCCGTCCGCTCCCAGGCCGAGGAGGCCTTCGGACCCGGCGCGCTGGAGCGCACCCGTGCCGGTCGCCGGCGCGCCAAGGAGGGGCACATCCCCTTCGACGTCGCCGCCCGCCAGGCGCTGGAGCTGACCCTGCGCGAGGCCCTCGACCTCGGGCACCGCCACCTCGGCACCGAGCACCTGGTGCTCGGGCTGATGCGCGCCGAGGCCGGCGCCGCCGCCCACATCATGGCCGCGGCCGGCCTCACCCTGGACAGTCTGCGCGCCGCCGTCGCCGAGCTGGCCCCGCGTCCCTGACCCTCACCCGCTGCCCGCCGCCGGCACACACCTTCGCGTGACGGCACCCATGCTGCAGCGTGTGTGCGGTGCAGCGGAGGTGTGTGCCGCGGCGGGAGCGGGTGGGCGCCACACACCGTCGCGCGACGGCACCCATGCTGCAGCGTGTGTGCCGTCGCGCGAAGGTGTGTGAAGGGCGGGGGTAGCGGGGATGGCCGCGGTGCGGGCGGCGGCGACCACCCGGTGGCGGACGTCTGAGAGGGTGGGGCGGTCGTCCCAGCCGGGGACGCGGCCGAGGAGGAGCAGCGATGGCGGGACGTCCGCTGGCGGTGGTGACCGGAGCGAGCAGCGGGATCGGGGCGGCGAGTGCGCGCGCCCTGGCCGCCGCCGGGTTCGACCTGGTGGTCGGGGCCCGCAGGGTCGAGCGGATGCAGCCGCTGGCCGAGGAGCTCGGCGCCGACGTCCGCCCGCTGGACGTCACCGACGCCGGCTCGGTGCGCGACTTCTGCGCCGGGATCGAGCGCTGCGAGGTGCTGGTCAACAACGCCGGCGGGGCCATCGGCACCGAGCCGGTCGCCGAGGCCGACCCCGAGGACTGGCGCACCATGTACGAGACCAACGTCCTCGGCACCCTGCACGTCACCCAGGCGCTGCTGCCGGCGCTGGTCGCCTCCGGTGACGGCCGTGTCATCACCATCGGCTCGGTCGCCGGCCGCGAGCCCTACCCGGGCGGGGCGGGCTACAACGCGGCCAAGCACGCGGTGTCGGCGTTCAGCCGGGTGCTGCGGATGGAGCTGCTCGGCCAGCCGGTCCGGGTCTCCCAGATCGACCCCGGCATGGTGGAGACCGAGTTCAGCGTGACCCGTTTCCGCGGGGACGCCGACGCGGCCGCGAAGGTCTACGAGGGCATGACGCCGCTGAGCGCCGACGACGTCGCCGACGCCGTGGTCTGGGTCGCGACCCGGCCCAAGCACGTCAACATCGACCAGATCCTCATGCTGGCCACCGACCAGAGCTCGGCCCGGGTGGTGCACCGCCGCTGAGCGCGGCGCGGGCGCTCAGCGCTGGGCGAGGCCCTTGAGCAGCAGCCCGCCGCCGGCCGCCACCAGGAAGGACAGACCCCCGAGCAGCAGTGCCGCCCCGAAGGGGTCGTCGGCGCGTGGGGCCAGCAGCAGCGTGCCCAGCAGCAGGGCGACCTCGACCGCGACGAGCACCACGTGGCCGACGACGTGGCGCCGCGAGCCGCGCAGCCGCACCACCGTCCACACGGTCGGCGGCACGAGCGCCACCAGGTAGGCCACCACCAGCACGGGGGCAGCCGACGCGTCGGGCAGCACCAGCCAGGCGCAGGTGCCGACGAAGGTCAGCACGCCGGCCAGGAAGGTCAGTGCGGCGTACCACTGCCGGTCCCGTAGCCGGTCGCGGGCCGGGGCCGCGGCCCCCCGCTCCGCCGTCTGCCGTCCATGCTGCGCCACGGCCCCGACCGTAGCGCGACGACCGGGCACCGGCCGGGTGCGACCCGGGCCGACGGCTCAGGCGAACGCGGTCGCCAGGAAGGCCAGGTCGTCGCGGTGCCCCTCGCCGGGGGTCTCCACGACGACCGGGGCGCCGGCCTCGCGCACCACCTCCAGCACGCCGTCCGGGTCGAGCGATCCCTGGCCGAAGTTGGTGTGCCGGTCGGCGCCGGAGTCGAAGGCGTCGCGGGAGTCGTTGGCGTGCACCAGGTCGATCCGCCCGGTGATCGCGCGCACCCGGTCGACCAGCCCGGCCAGCTCCTCCCCACCGGCGTGGAAGTGGCAGGTGTCGAGGCAGAAGCCCACCCGGTCACCGCCCTCGGCCGACTGCACCGCCTCCCACAGCCGGGCGATCCGGTCCAGCCGACGCGCCATCGCGTTCGCCCCACCGGCGGTGTTCTCGATCAGCACCGGCACCGGGGCGTCCAGCTGGTCGACCGCCTTGCGCCAGTTGTCGAAGCCCTTGGCCGGGTCGTCGGAGGCGCCGACGTGGCCGCCGTGCACGATGACACCCTTCGCCCCGATCTCGGCGGCGGCCGTCACCGTCTGCTGCAGCAGCTTGCGGCTGGGGATCCGGATCCGGTTGTTCGTGGTGGCCACGTTGAGCACGTACGGGGCGTGCACGTACAGCGCGACACCCGCCGCCTCGGCGTCGGCCCGCAGCGCCTCCGCTCCGCCGGCGTAGTGCACCACCGGGCCCTTCCACCCCTGCGGGTCACCGAGGAAGAACTGCGACAGCTGGGCGTCCCGGGCCCTCGCCTCGGCGACCGGGTCGAGCTGGTCGACGTGCGCGCCCATCGGAGGTGTCTGCATGGGCCCGAGGGTAGTGGCCGGCTCCGACGTCAGTGGCCCTCGGCGACGCAGAACTGGTTGCCCTGCGGGTCGGCCAGCGTGACCCAGCGGAAGCCCTCCGCCTCGTGCCGCCCGACCTCGGTGGCGCCCGCCCGCACCAGCCGCTCGGCCTCGGCATCGACCGAGGCGTCGGCGGTGAGGTCAAGGTGGATCCGGTTCTTGCCCGGGGTCGGGTCGTCCACCTTCTGGAAGGCCAGCGCGGGCTGGCCGTCGGGCAGCCCGACCATCACGTAGCCGCCGTCGAAGTCCTGCACCACCTGACCGCCCACCTGCTCGGCCCACCACCGGGCCAGCGGGCCCGGGTCGTCGCTGTCCACCGTCACCATCGCCAGCCGCATCGTCATGGTGGGGACGCTACGCCGGGCCACTGACAGAAGGCACCGGACGCCGGCGTCCGAGTCAGACGCCGGGCTCGGCCAGCGCCAGCGGCTCCTCGGCCGGCGGGGCGGACGGCCCCCGCTGCCAGATCCCGGTGCCGCCCTGCTGGTGCGGCAGCGGCCCGGCCTCGGGGCGGTGGTTGATGCCCAGCGCGTCCAGCCGTGCGACGTGGGCGGCCAGCCGCTGGCCGAACTCCTCGAAGGAGCGCCCGGCGGGGTCGGACCAGGCGACCTCGGCGTGCGCGCAGGCCCGCGGCCACAGCAGGTACTCCGCGCGACGCAGGTCGGGCACGTACTCGGTCCACAGCTGGCACTGGGTGCCGAGCACCCGGGCGGCGCTGTCGGCGTCCAGGTCGGCCAGCGGGTCGAAGGCGTAGGCCTGCTCGGTGGTGGTGAGGCCGAAGATGCAGCGCCGCTCCTCGGGGAGCTCTGAGGGGTAGTAGTCGAAGTAGGTGGCGGTCACCGGGGCCATCACCACGTCCAGCCCGGCCCGGGCCGCGGCCACCCCCTTCTCCGGTCCGCGCCAGGCCATCGCCACCGCGCCCGGCAGCGGACCCTCGTCGCAGATCTCGTCCCAGCCCACCAGCCGGCGGCCGCGTTCGGCCAGCCAGTCGCGCAGCTGCTCGGTGAACCAGCGCTGCAGGTGCCCGGCGTCGGGCAGCCCGCGCTGCTCGGCCAGCGCCGCGCTCTCGGGGCTGGCCAGCCACTGGGTGCGCGGGGCCTCGTCTCCGCCGACGTGGACGAAGGTCGAGGGGAACACCTCCAGCACCTCGGTGAAGACGTCGAGGACGAAGGCCAGTGAGGCGTCGTCGGTGCTGATGACGTAGTCGGAGATGCCCGGGGCGCTGCGCACCCGGTCCACCGCGTGCCCGGGGACGGCCAGCTCGGGGTAGGCGGTCAGCGCGGCCTCGACGTGCCCGGCGAACTCGATCTCGGGGACGACGGTGATCCCGCGCTCGGCGGCGAAGGCCACCAGCGAGCGCAGCTGGTCCTGGGTGTACCAGCCGCCGTGCGGGGTGCCGTCGGTCGGGCCGTCGGGGCCCACCATCGACTCCGGACGGGTGCCGCCGACGGTGTGCAGCCGCGGGTGCGAACGGCACTCGAAGCGCCAGCCCTGGTCGTCGGTCAGGTGCAGGTGCAGCACGTTGTACTTGTGCAGCGACAGCTGCTCCACCAATGCGTAGAGGTCGCGCAGCGGCATGAAGTGGCGGACCACGTCGATCATCACCCCGCGCCAGCCGAAGCGGGGGCCGTCCTCCACCCGCAGGCAGGGCAGCTCCCACTCGGTGCGGGTCGCCCCGGCGCTGAGGGCCTCCGGGGGCAGCAGCTGGCGCAGGGTCTGGGTGGCCCAGACGGCGGCGGCCGGGTCGGCGCAGGTGAGCGTGACCTGCTCGGGGGTGATCTCGACGACGTGGTGCTCGGCGGGCAGCGCGGGCTCGTGCACCACCCGCAGCGTCGCCGCCTCCGAGCGCTCCAGCGCCAGGCCGGTGCCCGGCCCGAGCAGCCGGCGCAGCGGCGCCACCAGCTCGGCGGGTCCGTCGACGGTGGTGGTGGCGTCCAGGCGGTGCGTGCCCGCGGCGGGGGTGAGCGATCGCGGCTTCGGGATGATCACCCGAGCACCGTACTGGCGGTGGTGCGGGGGCGAGGCCGATTTCACACCTGGCGGGTCGTCGCCTACCGTCGCCCGAGGCTCCCGCCGCCGGCGGGCACCGATGCCGACGACGAGGAGGTGCCGGGTGCTGGATCTCGGACCCTGGCTGGACAGCGTCCAGGACCCCCGGGCCGGTCGACCGCGCTCCCGACCGCGACGCGACGCCGGCGGGCACCTGGCGGCGCAGGTCACCACGGTGACGCTGCAGCAGGCCGTCGACCGGGCCGGACGCCTGCTGGGGAGCGGACGCCGTCTGCTCGGCATCGCCGGCGCTCCCGGGGCGGGCAAGAGCGTGCTCGCCGAGGCCCTCGTCGCCGCCCTCGGGCCGCGGGCGGTGCTGGTGGCGATGGACGGGTTCCACCTCGACGACCGGGTGCTCCGCGCCCACGGCAGCTGGGAGCGCAAGGGCGCCCCCGACACCTTCGACGCCGACGGCTACCTGGCCCTGCTGCAGCGGCTGCGGACGGCCGAGCGGCCCGTCTACGCCCCGCTCTTCGACCGCGGCACCGAGCAGTCGGTGGCCGGGGCGGTCGAGGTCGGCCCCGAGGTGGAGCTGGTGGTCACCGAGGGCAACTACCTGCTGCTCGACCGCGACCCCTGGTCACAGGTCGGCGGGCTGCTCGACGAGTGCTGGTTCCTGGCCCCGCCCGAGGACGTCCGCGCCACCCGGTTGGTCGAGCGGCACCGCCGTCACGGCCGCGGCGAGGACGAGGCCCGCGACCGGGCGTCCGGGTCGGACCAGCGCAACGCCGAGCTGGTGCTGCCCACCGGCGCCCGGGCCGACTGGCGGCTGACCGTCGCCGACCTCGGCGCGGCCGTCGGCCCCGGCTGAGGCCGGGACCGGCCCGTCGCCTCAGGCCGCGTCGAGGGCGGCCAGCTGCTCCTCGTCGAGGTGCAGCTCCACCGCGCCGAGGGCCTCCTCCAGCTGCTCGACCGAGCTCGCCCCGATCACCGGGAGCATGGCCGCCCGCAGCACCGGCAGCTGGTCCTCCGGGGTGCTGGACGACCCGGCGGCCAGCGCCAGCCGCCGCCGTGGCCCGGCCAGGTGCCAGGCCAGCACGACCTGGTTGGCGGTCGCACCCAGGTCGTGGGCGATGCGGTGCACCAGCCGCAGCCGCTGGTGGCTGCCGGGGTGGTCGTAGGGGTCGCGGAAACCCATCCACGGCCGGACCAGCTGGCCCGCCTGCTGCGGGGAGTAGCTGACGATGGTCAGCCCGGGGTGCTCGGCGGCGTAGTCGATGGCGTCCTGGTCGACCAGCGCGCTGGTGTCGACACCGGGGGCCGGCCAGTAGGCCGAGTGCTGCTGCTGCCAGACGCCGAACGCCGGCCGTCCGCGGTCGGCGCTGTGCCGACGGGCCACCGCGAGCCGCCAGGTCGTCGTGTTCGACAGACCCGGGACGGTCACCAGACCCTCCTCGACGAGGGCGGAGAAGGTGTCGGCGATCTCGGTGACGTCGCGGGTGCGGTCGTCGACGTGGCCGTAGTAGACGCCGACCCGGTCCAGGCCGAGCCGCTCGAGGCTGCCGGTCAGCTCGCGCCGCACCACCTCCGGGGCCAGGCCCTCGTAGTTGGTGGGGGCGGTGGTCGACAGCGGCCGGTCGGGCCGGATCTTGCCGGCGCCGCACTTGGTCGCGACCACGACCCGGTCGGCCACCCCGCGGCGGGCGATCCAGGCGCCGAGGGTGCGCTCGCTGAGGCCCGCGGTGGTCGGGTCGTCGCCCCACGAGCCGTAGTTGTTGGAGGTGTCGAAGAAGCGGCCACCCGCCTCGAAGAACCGGTCGAGGATCGCGAAGGAGGTCGCCTCGTCCTCGCGGACGCCGAGGAGCATGACGCCGAGGCAGAGCTCGCTCACCTCGAGCTCGGTGGTGCCGCTGTACAGCTTCCGTGTGTGCATACGGCGATGCTAGGAAGAGGTTGGCCCGGGCACCCGGGCCAATTCGAGACGGGAACAGCAGACCAATGAGCAGCACCGTCGTGGTCGGCGGCGTGCCGCTGCCGACCGACCCGGGCGAGCGGTCGTCCACGCGTCGGCTCGCCGCCGCGCTGCGCAGCGGCATCCAGGACGGGCTGCTCCCCGACGGGTCGGTGCTGCCGCCGAGCCGGGCGCTGGCGGCCGAGCTGGACTGCTCGCGCTGGCTGGTCACCGAGGTGTACGGCCAGCTGGTCGCCGAGGGCTACCTGGTCGCGACCGTCGGCTCGGGCACCCGCGTCCGCGCACCCGCCCCGGCGGTGGCCGGGGCGAGGCGCGGCGGGC
>NZ_QPKK01000149.1 GCF_003344635.1 Desertihabitans aurantiacus | reverse complement strand
CTGGGCCGCGCCATCGCCCTGCGGCTGGCCCGGGAGGGCTACGCCGTGGCGGCCCTCGACCTGCCGGGCGCCGGCCTCGACCGCACCTCCGCCGAGCTCGGCGAGGCCGGCGCGGCGGCCCTGCCCGTCCCCGTCGACCTCCGCGACGCAGCCGCCACCGTCGCCGCGCTGGAGCGTGTCGAGTCCGAGCTGTCGCCGCTCGGCGCGCTGGTCAACAACGCGGCCGTCTACCCCAGCCGTCCCTTCCTCGAGATCCCGCTGGACGAGTACGACGACGTGGTCGCGGTGAACCAGCGCGGCTACTTCGTCACCGCCCAGGCCGCGGCCCGGCTGATGCGCCCCCGCGGGCAGGGCGCCATCGTCAACGTCGCCTCGATCACCTGGCACGGCGGTTGGACCGACCTGGCCAGCTACGTCAGCACCAAGGGCGCCGCGGTCTCGCTGACCCGGGCCCTGGCCCGCGAGCTCGGCCCGGACGGGCTGCGCGTCAACGCGGTCTCCCCCGGCGCCTTCCCCACCGCCGCGGAGGAGATCCACGAGGACCCCGGGCGCTACCAGCAGTTCGTGCTCGACCACCAGGCCCTCAAACGTCGGGGCACGCCCGACGAGCTGGCGGCCGTGGTGGCCTTCCTGCTCGGTCCGGACGCCTCGTTCCTGACCGGGCAGACCCTCAACGTCGACGGCGGATGGATCATGCAGTGAGCGACCACACCCCCACCCCGCCCGTCGGCCGCCGGGTGCGCACGCCCTCGGGGTCCCTCACCGTGCCCGAGCTGCGGCGGCGCACCGGTGACCTGGCCGCCGTCGCCGGCGCCCGGCAGGTCGTCCTCGGCGACGGCGTCGAGCGCGGGGTGCGTGCCGTCGAGCTGCGCAGCGCCGCCGGGCTGGAGGTGGAGGTGCTGGTGGACCGCGCGCTCGACCTCGGCAGCGCCCGCTTCCGCGGCGTCCCCTTCGGCTGGCGCTCGGGCAACGGCTTCCGCCACCCCGGTCTGCACGAGAACGACGACGAGGACGGGCTGTCCTGGCTGCGGTCGCTGGACGGCCTGCTGGTCACGGCCGGGCTCGACCACACCCTCTTCGGCGGCGAGGTCGACGCCAGCCAGTACCGCTACCCGCCGAAGCCCACCGTGCGGCACGGTCTGCACGGGCGGCTCACCGGCATCCCCGGACGGCTGGTCGAGGTCAGCGAGGACTGGGACGTGGGTCTGCTGCGGGTGCGCGGCGAGGTCGTCCAGGCCACCTCCTTCGGTGAGCACCTCCGGCTGCGGCGCACGGTCGAGATGGACGTCGACGGCACCGAGCTGCGGCTGCACGACGTCGTCGACAACCTCGGCTTCGAGCCCACTCCGCACATGTACCTCTACCACCTCAACCTCGGGTGGCCGCTGGTCGAGGAGGGCACCGAGGTGCTGACCAGCTCCACCGGGCACCGGTGGGCCTCGGACTCGGTCGCCGAGCAAGGGCTGTCCCCCACGGTGCTGGCCGCACCGGGCCGGGGTCTGGTGGAGCAGGTGTGGGAGCACGAGCTGGTCCCGGGCCCCGACGGCCGGCACCGGGTGGCGCTGGTCGCAGCCGACGGCGCCAGCGGGGTCGAGGTGAGCTGGGAGGCCGCGTCGATGCCCTGCTTCTTCGAGTGGCTCAACCTGCGCGAGGGCCAGTACGCCGTCGGGCTGGAGCCCTCCACCCACCACGTGCAGGGCGACGAGGCGGCACGGCAGGACGGTTCGATGACCTGGCTGGAGCACGGCGAGAGCCGCAGCTACCAGACGACGATCCGGCTCCTCACCGACGCCGCCAAGACCGCCGCCGTCCGCCAGGCCATCACCCGCGCCGGCACCGCCGGCCCCCAGCACCCAGAGGACGACCGATGACCGCCACCGAGGCCCCCGCCCAGATCCTGTCCGGCTACCGCGTGCTCGACTGCTCGATCGCGATGGCGGGCCCCTTCGCGGCGCAGCGTCTCGGCGACCTCGGTGCCGACGTAGTGAAGGTCGAGCCGACCGGCGGTGAGTGGCAGCGCCACGCGCCCGCCGGCGGGGCGGTCGGCAACCGCGTGAACGTCTCGTTCCTGTCGCTGAACCGCAACAAGCGCTCGATCGCGGTCGACCTGAAGAACCCCGAGGGCAAGGAGCTGCTGGTCGAGCTGGTCCGCGGCGCCGACGTCTTCCTGCAGAACTACCGTCCCGGGGTGGCGCAGCGCCTGGGAGTGGACTACGAGACCCTCGCGGCGATCAACCCGAGGCTGGTCTACGTGTCGATCTCCGGCTACGGCGAGGACGGGCCCTACCGCGACCGGCCCGGCCAGGACCTGCTGCTGCAGGCGATGAGCGGGGCGATGCTCTCCACCGGCCGGGCCGGGGAAGCGCCGCAGGCCGCCGGGCAGTACCTGGTGGACGCGGTCACCGCCAGCACCGCCTTCGAGGGGGTGCTGGCCGCGCTGCTGCACCGCGAGCGGACCGGTGAGGGCCAGCTGGTCACGGTCAACATGCTGGATGCCATCACCACCCTGCAGATGCAGGAGCTCTCCGTCTTCACCGTGGGCGGCGTGCCGCAGCGGCGCGGCAGCCAGCCGAACGCCCACGTCTACATCCGCTCCCCCTACGGCACGTTCGCCACGACCGACGGCTACCTCGCCCTGGCGATGCCGTCGCTGCGCACGCTGGGTGAGGTGATCGGGGCGCCCGAGCTGTGCGCGATGGATGACGAGGTGCACGGCTGGAGCCACCGGGACGAGGTGTTCGCCGCCACCGCCGACCGGTTGCGCACCCGCAGCACCGAGGAGTGGCTGGCCGACTTCGCCGCGCACGGCATCTGGGCGGCCCCGGTCTACGACTACGCGCGGCTGGTCGAGGACCCGCAGGTCGTGCACAACGGCACCTTCGTCGAGTACGACCACCCGACCGAGGGCCGGGTCAAGGTGCCGGGCTTCCCCTACCGCTTCGCCCGGACGCCGGCCCGCATCGAACGGGGTGCCCCGCTGACCGGCCAGCACACCCGCGAGCTGCTGCTCGAGCTCGGGCTGACGCCGGACCAGGTCGAGGACGCGCTGCGCCGCGGGGTGGTCGCGGCCGAGGAGCTGGAGCCGGTGACCAGCCGGTGAGCGGGCCGCTGACCTACCACGGTCTCACCTGGGACCACCCGCGGGGCCGGGACGCGCTGGTCGAGGCGGCCCGCCGGCTGGAGCGGGACGGTGCCGGGATCCGGATCCGCTGGGAGACCCAACCCCTGGAGGGCTTCGAGTCGACGCCGGTCGCCCAGCTGGCCGCGGACCACGACCTGCTGGTGCTGGACCACCCGCACCTGGGCGAGGCGGTCGCCGCGGGGCACCTGCTCCCGCTCGACCCGTTGCTGCCCGCCGGCGTCCTCGCCGCGCTGGAACGGGAGGTGGTCGGGCCCAGCCTCGCGTCCTACCGCCTCGACGGGTCGCTCTGGGCGCTGCCGCTGGACGCCGCCACCCAAGTCCTCGCCTGCCGACCGGACCGCGTCGAGCAGCCACCCGGCACCTGGGAGGAGGTGCTGCGGCTGGCCCGGCGGATGCCGGTCGCGCCCGCCCTGGCTGGTCCGCACGCCCTGCTGGGCTTCGCCGCCCTCTGCGTCGCGCTGGGCCGTCCGCCGGCCACCGACCCCGACCGCTTCGTGGAGCCCGGGGCCGGTGCCGAGGCGTTCGCCGTCCTGCAGGAGCTCGCCCGCACCGCCCCGGCCGGCACCTCCGAGCAGAACCCGATCGCCCTGCTGGAGCGGATGGACCGCGGCGGCGACCTGGCCTGCGTGCCGCTGGTGTACGGCTACGTCGGCTACTCCGGGCCCGGTCACCACGTCCGCTACGCCGACGCCCCCACCGCCTACCCGGGCGGACCGGTCGGCTCCACGCTGGGCGGCACCGGGGTGGCCCTCACCGGCCGGACGGCGTC
This sequence comes from Desertihabitans aurantiacus, assembly GCF_003344635.1. GTDB lineage: Bacteria > Actinomycetota > Actinomycetes > Propionibacteriales > Propionibacteriaceae > Desertihabitans > Desertihabitans aurantiacus. The sequence goes on along the minus strand of NZ_QPKK01000149.1, from coordinate 5,900 downwards.
CACCCCGGACCTGCTGGAGCACCTGACCGCCCTGGTCTCGGAGCCGTGGCAGCGTGGTCTGGTTCCCGACCACAGCGGGCAGCCCAGCCTCCGGGCCGCCTGGGACGACCCCCGTCTGGACGCCGCCACCGACGGCTTCTACCGGCGCACCCGCCGCACGATGGACCACGCCTGGGTGCGACCTCGCCACCGCGGGTGGATCGGGTTCCAGGACGCCGGCTCGGCCCTGCTGCGCGATGCCCTCACCACCCCTGGCACCGACGCCGCGGCGACCCTCACCCGGCTCGACGCCCTCTACCGCCAGCACCTGCCCACACCCCAGGAGACCGCACGATGACCGCTCTCGCCCCCCGGCTGCGCACCGAGGAGGTCCTGCTCGAGGTCGAGCAGGCCGTCGCCACGGTGGTGATCAACCGCCCCGCCAAGCTCAACGCCGTCACCCCGGCGATGGCCGCCGACCTGGTCACCGCGGTGGAGTGGGCCAACGACTGCGACGACGTCCGGGCCGTGGTGCTCACCGGGGCGGGCACGCGGGCCTTCAGCGCCGGATCCGACATCTCCCAGCTGGACGCCTACGCCACCCCCTGGGAGTTCCGCAACCGCTCGGACTACTGCGACGCGGTGCGGGCCCTGCGCAAGCCGGTGGTGGCCGCGGTCAACGGCTACGCCTTCGGCGGCGGTCTGGAGACGGCGCTGAGCTGCGACATCCGGCTCGCGTCGAGCCAGGCCACCTTCGCCGCACCGGAGATCAAGCTGGGCTGGGTGGGCGGCGGTGGCATGTCGACCCTGCTCGCCACCTCGATCGGGGCCAGCAACGCCGCCTGGATGCTGATGACCGGCGATCCGGTCGACGCCGAGCGGGCCCTGGCCTGGGGGCTGGTCACCGAGGTGGTCGAGCCCGAGCAGCTGCTCGACCGTGCCCAGCAGCTGGCCGCCACCATCGCCTCCCGGCCCCCGATCGCCGCCGAGACCGCCAAGGCCAACCTGCGAGCCGCGTTCTCGATGCCGCAGGACCAGGCCATCGCCTACGAGCGCGACCTGCAGACCGTCTGCTTCGCCACCGAGGACGCCGCCGAGGGCCGCCGGGCCTTCGCCGAGCGCCGCCCCGCCGTGTTCCACCGCCGCTGAGGAGATGCGATGCCGACCAGCAGGACCGTGACCGCGCAGCCGGCCCGGGCGGTGCCCGGCGACCACCGCGCGGTCCGGACCCGACCGTGACCACCACCCCCCGCCGCCGCGCGACCGGGACGGCGACGCTGGCCGACGTCGCCGCCGCTGCCGGGGTGTCGGCCCAGACCGTCTCCCGGGCGGTGCGCACGCCCGAGCTGGTCTCCACCGCGACCCTGGACCGCGTCCGGGAGGCCATCCGCAGCACCGGCTACGTGCCCAACCTCGCCGCCAGCAACCTCGCCTCGAACCGGAGCATGGTCGTCGCGGTGGTGCTCCCGTCCATCTCGGCCTCGGTCTTCGGCGACGCGGTGGCGGCCCTGGAGGAGGTGCTCAGCGTCGCGGGCTACCAGCTGCTGATCGGCAGCACCGGCTACTCCGCCGAGCGGGAGGAGGAGGTGGTCCGCGCGCTGCTGGGGCGGCGTCCCGACGGGTTCTTCGTGGTCGGCACCACCCACACCGAGGCGACGTCGCGGTTGCTGCGCAGCGCGGGCGTCCCGGTGGTGGAGACCTGGGACCTCACCGACGACCCGGTGGACAGCCTGGTCGGCTACTCCAACGCCGACGCCGTGGCCGAGCTGCTGGAGGTGCTGGTGCGCCGTGGCTACCGCCACCCCACCTTCGCCGGCGCGATGCGACCGGGCGACTCCCGGGCCCGGGAGCGCCGGCGGAGCTTCGAGGCGACGGTGCCCCGGCTGCTGGGCGAGGAGCCGGTGCGGATGGTCGACTCCGGCGACTCCGCGATCAGCCACGAGGTCGGCCGGCAGCTGCTGCAGACCGTGCTCCGCCGCCACCCCGAGACCGACGTGCTGCTGTTCTCCAGCGACGTCTTCGCCACCGGGGCGCTGCTGGACTGCCACCGTCGCGGCATCGACGTGCCGGGCCGGCTGGGCATCACCGGGTTCGGCGACTTCGAGATCGGCCAGCACCTCGTCCCGCGGCTGACGACGGTCGCGGTGCACCCGGGCGAGCTGGGCCGGCGCGCCGGGGAGGTCCTGCTCGAGAGCATGGCCGCTCCGGGCTGGGAGCCCCGGCGTCTCGACCTCGGCTACTCGGTGATCGTGCGGGAGAGCGCCTGACGGGCTGACCGGTCGGCAGGGTGGTCAGCCGGTCGGAGCCGTCGCGTCCGCCGTGGCGGTGAGCCGGTGCGCGGCGGCGGCGATGCGCTCGTCGGTCGCGGTGAGCGCGATCCGGACGTGCTGGCCGGTCACCTCGGGCTCGCCGTAGAAGTCGCCCGGGGCGACGAGGATGCCGAGGTCGGCGAGCCGGTCCACCGTGGTGCGGGCGTCCTCGCCGCGGGTGGCCCACAGGTAGAGCCCGGCGGTGGAGTGGTCGAGCCGGTAGCCGGCCGCCTCCAGCGCGGGACGCAGCAGGGCGCGGCGACGCCGGTAGCGCTCGCGCTGGGCCGTGATCTCCTCGTCGTCGTCCAGCAGCGCGGTCATCGCCGCCTGCACCGGGGCGGGCATGATCATGCCGAGGTGCTTCCGGACGGCCAGCAGCCCGGCGACCAGGGCGGCGTCACCGGCCACGAACCCGGCCCGGTAGCCGGCCAGGTTCGAGCGCTTGGACAGCGAGTGCAGCGCGAGCAGGCCGTCGGAGGAGCCACCGGACACCGCCGGGTCGAGCACCGAGACCGGCTCAGCCTCCCAGCCCAGCTCGCCGTAGCACTCGTCGGAGGCCAGCACGGCACCGTGCTCGCGGCACCAGCGCACCCAGGCCCGCAGCCGGTCGGCGCCGAGCACCTCACCGGTGGGGTTGGACGGGGAGTTCACCCAGACCAGCCGGACGCGCCCCAGCCCCGGGTCGAGGTCGTCGGGGTCGTCGGCGGCCACCGCCCGGGCACCGGCCACCAGGGCACCGACCCGGTAGGTCGGATAGGCCGCCCGCGGGAACACCACGACGTCGTCGGCACCCAGGCCGAGCAGGGTGGGCAGCCAGCCGACCAGCTCCTTGGTGCCGATCACCGGCAGGCAGGCGTCGGGGGTCAGGTCGACCGCGCCCCACCGGCGGGTCAGCCAGGCGGCCATCGCCCGCCGCAGCTCCGGCGTACCCGCGGTCTGCGGGTAGCCCGGGGCGTCGGCGGCCGCGGCCAGCACCCGCTGCGCGAGCTGCGGCGTCGGGTCCACCGGGGTGCCGACGGAGAGGTCGACCAGCCCGTCCGGGTGGGCCCGGGCGCGCTGGGCGGCCTCCGCCAGGGTGTCCCAGGGGAAGTCGGGCAGGGCGCCGTTCACGCGTCAGCCGGCCCGAGGCCCTTCGACAGGCTCAGGGCCCTGGGGCCCGTCCCTGCCGATGCGTCGGTCACTCGTCATGCTCCTGCGGCGGGAGGGCCTTGATCAGCTCGTGGTCCTTGTCGATCGGGCCCATCTTGGCCGCACCACCGGGCATGCCGAGACCGTCGAAGAACTTGACGTTGGCGTCGTAGTACTCCTGCCACTCCTCGGGGACGTCGTCCTCGTAGAAGATGGCCTCGACCGGGCAGACCGGCTCGCAGGCGCCGCAGTCGACGCACTCCTCGGGGTGGATGTACAGCATCCGGTTGCCCTCGTAGATGCAGTCCACGGGACACTCCTCGACGCAGGCCCGGTCCTTGAGGTCCACACAGGGCTGCGCGATGACGTACGTCACGTTCCTTCTCCTTAGCTGTGCGTGCTCTCGGCCGTCCTCGCCCGCGGGCGGGAGACCTGGTCCAGTATGTCGGCTCGACCTCCGCCTCGCAGCGAAGGGTCACCTGCTGTCACTCGCACTTGATCTCGTCGCCGGGGCTGTAGCGCCAGAAGTAGTTCTCACGCTTGACCTCCTTGCCGTCCTTGATGAAGGCCCGGTAGTAGGTCGCGTCGAAGCCCTGGATGGGGGCCTGGTACTCGCAGCTCGGCCCGCTCTTGGTCAGCTCGCGGCCGCTGGTGAAGTTGGTCTTCTCCGCATCCGGGCTGCGCACCTCGTCCCAGACCTTGGTCGACCAGATCTTCACCGTCAGCGAGCCCTTGCTGCCCGGTGCGCTCTTCTTGCGGTCGGCCTCGATGATGACGCCGTAGGAGGTGTTGTTCTTGAACTGCAGGTCGAGCGAGCCGTAGTAGACGGTGGCCTCGCGCCCGGCCGGGTAGCGGTCGAAGTAGAGCGTGTGCGGGTGGTGCTCGACGTCCTCCAGGCCGGCGAAGAAGGCGGCGTTGAAGATGGTGGTGGCCGCCTGGGACACCCCGCCGCCGGACTCCTTCTTCAGCACCCCGCCCTGGATGACGTAGCCGTCGACGAAGCCGTTGGCCGCGGTCCGCTCCCCCACCACGTCGTTCATCGAGAAGGTCTCGCCCGGGGCGAGCCAGTGGTTGTCGACCCGTTCGGCCACCTCGCCGAGGTTGGTGTTGCGGTAGTCGGCGTGGTCGTAGCTGGTGGTGAACTGCCCGACCACCTCGGTGACCTGCGCCTTCTTCGCCTCATCGGTGGTGAAGTCGGCCTTGTCGGGGGTCAGCTCGACGCTGGTGGTGCGGTCTCCGCCCTGGCGGGTGAGCACCGGCTCGACCGCGGCGAGCAGCTTCTCCGCGTCGACGGTGGTGCCGTCGACGGCCTCGACCAGCTGGGGTCGCCCGCCCCGCAGCGTCCAGTAGGCGTCCCGGGGCTCGGTGATGTCGAGCTCGTCGATCGCCTTCTCGCTGCCCTCGCGGAGCTTCTCGGCGTCGTAGCGGGCGACGTAGGTGCCGTCGGCGATCTCGAAGGTGGTGGCACCGGCGATGGCCTCGGGGCTGACCTCGAACTCCCCGGCGTCGCCGGCCCGGACCGTGACGTCGTCGCTGACGGCCGGCTCGGCGACCTTCTCGGCCACCTGCTCGGCCTCCTCGGTGGTGACCTCCGGCGGCGTCACCGTGGCGGCGGCCGCGACGGCGGTGCCCCGGAGATAGGTCTGGCTGAGCGCGGTGGCGGTGGCCTCCCGGTCGATGGTGATCCCGGAGCTGCCCTTCCCGACCTCCACGGCCGTCCCGTCGTAGCCGAGGGTGGCGTTCTTCGGCTCGCCCTCCACGGCCTCGGCGTAGGCGTCCACCGCCTGGGTGAGCGCCTCCTCGTCGACGGTGGCCAGCGGGCGCTGGGCGCCGCCGCCGGTGAGCACCTGCCAGATGTGCAGCGGGTTCCACGAGCGTCCGGCCCCGGCCGCCTCGACCGAGGCCTCGGCGTCCAGCGCCAGACCCGCCTCGGCCGGCACGATCTCGCGGGTGGCCCCGTCGGCCGACACCGTCAGTGGCGCGCCCGCCTCGTCGGCGAGCTCGCGCTGCAGGGTGCTGACCGCCTCGGCCCGGCTCAGGCCGCCGATCGCGACCCCCGCCACGGTGGCGTTGCGCGGGACCCGGTCACCGGCGAGCAGGTACCCGGCGACGTAGATCCCGCCGAGGACCAGCAGCACCGTGGCGACCGCCACCACGGGGACGAGGGCGCGGCTGCGCCGGGGCCGGGAGGAGTCGGTGCTGGTCAATGCGATGAGCCTCGTGGGTCGGTGGCGTGCCGCGGCGCGCCCGGACGTGGACTGGTCGATGGTACGTCACGCCCTCCGTCGGCACCGGTTGCGCGGCCCCACCCCGTCGCGCCGGTCAGGTCGAGGAAGCGGCGGCGGTGGTAGACGAGGGCGGGCGCGTCGGTCTCGGTGCCGGCGGTGGCCAGCACCCGGCCGAGCACCAGGGAGTGGTCCCCGGCCGGGGTGACGTGCTCGGTGCGGCACTCCAGCCAGGTCAGCGCGCCGTCGAGGACGGGCG
>NZ_QPKK01000148.1 GCF_003344635.1 Desertihabitans aurantiacus | reverse complement strand
CCCGCCCCGACCCCGTCGGCGACCCCGACCCCCATACCCACCCCGACGCCCACGCCCGCCCCCGTGCTGGAGCTGCCCGGCGGCGGCACCGACCTGTTCCCCGGCACCCGGCTGGTCGGCTTCTCCGGCTACCCGGACGCCCCGGCGCTGGGCCGGCTCGGCGTCGGCGACCTCGACGACCGGGTGGTGGACATCAAGGACATCGGCGAGGACTACGACGGCGACGACCGCAGCATCACCCCGGTGCTCGAGCTGATCGCCACCGTGGTGCACAGCACGCCCGGTGAGGACGGCTCCTACCGCACCCGGGTCGACGAGGACGTCATCGCCGAGCACCTCGAGACCGCCCGCCGCCACGACGCGATGCTGCTGCTCAACATCCAGCCCGGCCGCGCCGACATGGCCGAGGAGGTCCGCCACTACGAGAGGTGGCTGCGCGAGCCCGACGTCGGCGTCGCCCTCGACCCGGAGTGGGCCGTGGACGACGACGAGGTGCCGGGCCGGGTGTACGGCTCCACCAGCGGGGAGGAGCTCGACGAGATCGCCGGCTGGATGTCGGACCTGGTGGCCGAGCACCGGCTGCCCGAGAAGGTGATGCTCTACCACCAGCTGCGGGTCGACATCGTGGAGGACCCCGAGGATCTGGGCCGCCACGACGGTGTCGTCACCATCGCCTCCATCGACGGCCTCGGCCCGCCCGGGGCCAAGGTCGAGACCTACGAGGCGATCGTGGAGACGCTGCCCGACGGCGTCCACGCGGGGTTCAAGCTGTTCTACGAGGAGGACACCGAGGGTGGCTCGGAGCTGATGACGCCCGAGCAGGTGATGGCCCTCGACCCGCGCCCGGAGTACGTCCTCTACGAGTGAGGACGGCTGCGCGCCCCGGCGTGGTCCGGCAGGATGAGCCCATGGCGCGCTCACTCTGGCTGACCGGGGACCCGCAGGCCGATGCCCTGCTGTCGGACGACCTCGACGCCCTGCTGATCGGGATGACCCTCGACCAGCAGGTGCCGATGGAGAAGGCGTTCAGCGGGCCGCGGGTGATCGCGGAACGGATGGGTGGCCGGTTCGACGTCGCCGCGATCGCCGCGATGCCCGTGGACGACTTCGTCGCGCTGTGCTCCCAGCGGCCCGCCGTGCACCGCTTCCCCGGCTCGATGGGCGCCCGGGTGCACCAGGTCTGCCAGGCGCTGGTCGAGCAGTGGCAGGGCAGCGCGGTGCACCTGGTCGAGGACGTCGACGACGGCGCGGAGCTGCGCCGCCGGATCGAGGCGCTGCCGGGGTTCGGGCGGCAGAAGGCGTCGATCTTCGTCGCCCTGCTGGCCAAGCAGTACGGCATCCGCCCCGCTGGTTGGCAGGAGGCGGCGGGGGAGTACGGCCAGGACGGGTTCCGCTCGGTCGCCGACGTCGTCGACGAGCCGTCGCTGCAGAAGGTCCGCGAGACCAAGAAGCAGGTCAAGGCCGCGGCCAAGGCGGCCCGCACCACGGCGTCGTGACCTCGACGCTGCCCGGTACCTACTACCTGGCTGCGGCCGTGGTGGCCGCGCTGCTGGTGCTGGGTCCGGTGGTGGCGGTGGTGGTCGTGGTCCGCCGCACCCCGGTGCGGCTGGTCGCGGTGGGCGTCGGCGTGCTGACCTTCACCGTCTCCCAGCTGCTGCTGCGGATCCCGCTGCTGTCGGTGGTGGAACCGCTGCTGGCCGGCTGGGTGGCCGCGCACCCGCTGCTCTGGCTCGCGCTGCTCAGCCTGTCCGCCGGGGTGTTCGAGGAGACGGCCCGGGCGCTCGGGTTCCGGTTCCTGCTGCGCCGCGAGCCGTCCCGCGCGGCGACGCCGCTCGGCGCCGGGCTCGGTCACGGCGGCATCGAGGCGGCCCTGCTGGTCGGGGTCTCGATCGCCTCCTCGGCGCTGCTCTTCTGGGCGCTGGACACCGGCTCGCTGCCTGCCGCCGTGCTGCCGCCGGAGGCCCAGCAGACCCTGGCCGCGCAGCGGGACGCCACCGCCGGGCTCGGCGCGGGCGGGCCGCTGGCCGCCGGCTACGAGCGGGTGGTGGCGATGGCGCTGCACCTGGCCCTCAGCGTCCTCGTCTTCGTCGCGGTGCGCACCGGACGCCGGCCGCTGGTCGTGCTGGCGGTGCTGCTGCACGGCGCGGTGAACTTCTGCGCCGTCGCCACCCAGCAGCTGCTCGGGACGTCCTCGCTGGCCGCGGTCTGGCAGGTCGAGCTGGTGCTGACCGTGGCGACCGCGCTGGTCGTGCTGCTGGTCTGGTCGACGACCCGCCGCAGCCGGGCGCTCGCCCAGACCGACGGGGCCCCGCGATGACCGGACAGCGCCTCCCCCTCGTGGTGGGGGCCGCCCTCACCGACGACCTCCAGCGGCCGGGCCGGCTGCTCGCCGCCCGTCGCCGTCATGGCGCGCTCGCCGGCTGGTGGGAGTTCCCCGGCGGCAAGGTGGAGCCCGCCGAGGCGCCGCTGGCCGCGCTGGCCCGCGAGCTCGACGAGGAGCTCGGCCTCACCGGCGTCACCTTCGGGGCGGAGCTGCCCGGGCCCGACGGCGGCTGGCCGCTGCCGAACGGCTCGCTGCTGCGGGTCTGGTGGGCCGTCACCGCCGAGGTCGTCGCACCGGGTCCGGACCACGACGCGGTGCGCTGGCTGACCGCGTCGGAGCTGCTGTCGGTGCCCTGGCTGGAGGGCGACCTGCCACTGGTCCGGGAGCTCACCGCCGTCCTCGGCTGAGGGGCGGACCGCCTGACGGGTCAGGTCACGGCCAACGGGGCGCCGTCACCAGCTGGCGCCGCGGAGCCAGAGCCAGTCCCCGGTGGCGACCACGACCCACCCGCGTCCGGCGGCGACGCCGGGGGCCTCGACACCGAGCAACCCCTCCACCGCCTCCCGGTCGTCGTCGGGCAGGTCGCTGAGCAGTGCACGCAGGTGCGGACGGGCCTCCTCGGCCGGCCCGGCGCCGACGGCCACCAGCCGGCCGTCGGCGTCGCCCTCCAGGGTGAGCTCGACCCCGTCGCCCGCGCAGCTGACCAGCACCGCGTCGGTGGCCGGCTCGCAGGACAGACCGTCGCCTTCCAGCACCTCCACCGCGGTCGCCGGGTCGAGCCCGAGGTCGGCGGCCGGGACGCTACCCAGCGGGGGACCGGCGTTGGCGAAGGCGACCCGCAGGTCGGCGCCGAGCGTCCACACCTCGAAGTCGGCTGGCCGGGTCGGCACCGGGCGCACCTCACCCGGTTCGGCGGCGGCGACCTCGGCGGCGGCCCCGACCAGCTGGTCGAGCTCGGTGCTGCTCAGCCCGACCGCCAGGGCGACGGCGGCCAGCAGCGGCGGCGGGACGTCGGCGGTGACGTCGTCGCTCGGCATGGTCAGCGACAGCCCCTGCGCCTCGTCACCGTCCCGGCTCCACTGCACGTAGGTCCACCGCTGCGGCGGGAGCGCGTAGCAGCCGTGCACCTCGGGCTCGTCGAGCTCGCGGACGCACTGCAGCCCGGCCGCCTCCAGCTGGCTGAGCAGCAGCGGGTGCGACGGCCCGGGCGCCTGCCCGGGCGGGACGTCGGTGACCTGGTCCAGCGCCGAGCCGGGGCGACCCACCGTCAGCCACCAGGTGGCCACGAGCGCGGTCAGCAGCACCAGCACCACCAGACCTCCACCGCCGAGCAGCAGACCGCGCCGTCCACGCCGGGCGGGTCGCACCGGCGGGTCGGGCACGAGATCGAGCTGCTCGGGAGCGGGCCCGGCCGCCGGGGGAGCCGGCGGCCGGAACGACGGCACGTCGGCCGGGGGTGGGGCGCCGGTGCCCGGGGACGTCGTCATCGCCGGCTCCGCCCACGGTGCACCCGGGCCGGCAGCCCGGCGAGCACGGTGGCCCAGTCGGTGAACCGGTCGCGGTCGGTCGCGTTGTCCTCGTTCCAGCCGCCGTGCTGCAGGCGCAGCAGGGACCCTCCGGGCCGGGCGGTGAAGGTGACCAGCACCTGGCTGGGCACCCCGGTGTCGTGGGCCAGCACGAAGCTGTGGCTCAGTGCGGTGCCGGGCTGCCAGAGGGTGATGGTGCCCCAGAGCTGGGAGGACCCGTCGGCGTGCAGCTCGCGGATCTCCCCGCCCGGGCCCGGCGTCACCGCGACCCCGCTGAAGGTGGTCGCGTCGGAGGTGTAGCGCGGGTCCCACCACGAGCCCAGGTCGACGTAGGCGTCGAAGGCCGCCGCCGGCGCGACGGGCAGCTCGAGGTCGAGCCGGATCGGCATCAGCGGGGGCACGGTCCCAGCCTGCCAGAACCCGCCCGGGGTGGCACCGTGGCGCGGCGGCCGTCCACAGCCTCCCCGGGGCCCGCGGTTTCTGCGGCACCGGTCGGGGTAGGCCACCGGTGACGTCGCGCACGAGGAGGACACGGTGCCGAAGACCGGGAAGAACGGGAAGCCGATCGAGGACGAGCTGCCGAGCACGTTGCGGCGTTCGGGGGACAAGGCCCAGCGGACCTTCGCCAAGGCCCACGACTCGGCCGCGGAGGAGTACGACGACGAACGCCGCGCCCACCAGGTCGGCTACGCCGCGCTCAAGCACACCCACCACAAGGTCGGCGACCACTGGGAGCCCAAGGACGAGCCGGGCCCGTCGGACGCCCAGGCCGAGGGCGGGCGCGACACCGACCGCGAGACCGCCGGCGGGGTCGACGCCAACGCCACCAAGGACGAGCTGATGGACGTGGCCCGCCGGCTGGACGTCTCCGGGCGCTCCGACATGACCAAGGACGAGCTGGTCGAGGCCATCCAGAAGGCCAACGACCGGTCCACGCGCAAGGCACGGGAGGAGGAGCGGTGAGCCAGTACGACGAGGAGCACGACGACCAGGACGCCGAGCCGACGATGACGGCACCGCCGGAGGAGCGGCCGACCGGCGAGCGCCGGGAGGACGACCCGCAGCAGGCACCGGGGGACCAGGCCGCCAAGGACGATCCGGTCGAGGGCTGACGGCCCGACCTGGCACGATCGGGCGGGTGAGCACCTCTCCGCCCGGCAGCGACCGGCTGCGTGACCTGGCCCTGCTCCGGCGGGTGCGGGACCGCATCGACCGCGACTACGCCCAGCCGCTGGACGTCGAGGCGCTGGCCCGCGGTGTCCACATGTCGGCCGGGCACCTGAGCCGGCAGTTCAAGGCGGCCTACGGCGAGTCCCCCTACAGCTACCTGATGACCCGGCGGATCGAGCGGGCGATGGCGCTGCTGCGCCGCGGCGACCTCAGCGTCACCGAGGTCTGCTTCGCCGTCGGCTGCTCCTCGCTGGGCACCTTCAGCACCCGGTTCACCGAGCTGGTCGGCGTCCCTCCCAGCGTCTACCGGGCGACCTCCGGGGACGACCTCGCCGGGATGGCGCCGTGTCTGGCCAAGCGGGTCAGCCGACCGGTCAGGAATCGAGAAGCACCCGGGCGGGGCACGGCCCTAGCGTGAGGGCCATGGACCTCACCATCCACCAGGCGTTCCTGCCGCACACCGACCACGAGGCCTCGCTGGCCTTCTACCGCGACACCCTCGGCTTCGAGGTGCGCAACGACGTCGAGTACCAGGGTCTGCACTGGCTCACCGTCGGCCCGCCCGGCCAGCCTGGCACCAGCATCGTGCTGCACCCGCCGTTCGCCGACCCCGGCATCACCGAGGAGGAGCGCCGGGTGCTCAGCGAGATGATGGCCAAGGGCACCTACGCCGGCATCAACCTGGCCACCTCCGACCTCGACGCCACCTTCGAGCGGCTGCAGGCCGGCGACGCCGAGGTGGTCCAGGAGCCCACCGACCAGCCGTGGGGGACGCGTGACTGCGCCTTCCGCGACCCGGCCGGCAGCATGATCCGCATCTTCGAGGTGCGCGCCCAGGACCCGACGTCGCCGGCATGACGGACGGTCCGCGGCCCGGTGCCCGACGCCGCAGCGACACCGAGCACCGGCTGCGCACCGACGTCGACCTGTGGGTGGCCACCGCCTCGGCCGACCAGACGCCGCACCTCGTCCCGCTGTCCTTCGACTGGGACGGCCAGACGATCCTGCTGGCCACCAGCCTCGCCACCGCCACCGGCCGCAACCTCGCCGCCCGCGGGGTGGTCCGGCTGGGGCTCGGACCCACCCGCGACGTCACCCTCGTCGACGGCGAGGTGGAGGTGCTCGCCCTCGACGCGCTGCCGGCCACGGAGGCCGACCGGTTCGCCGCCCGCGCCGGTTTCGACCCGCGTCGCGGCGGCGGCTCCTACCGCTGGTTCCGGGTCCGGCCGCGCCGGGTCCAGGCCTGGCGGGAGGTCGACGAGCTGTCCGGACGCGAGCTGATGCGCGACGGTCGCTGGCTGGTCTGAGCGCCGCCACCGGCCGGGGTCGAGGGGCCCCGGCCGGGCACCCGAACTGGTTAGATCGACCCAGGCGACGCCGGCGACGTCCGTCGGCCTGAGGAGGAGACAGATGGACACCGTCACCCGCACCGACGCGCACCCGCCGGCACCGCACGCCGCGGACAGCCACGACCTGATCCGGGTGCAGGGTGCGCGGGAGAACAACCTCAAGGACGTCAGCGTCGACCTGCCCAAGCGCCGGCTCACCGTCTTCACCGGCGTCTCGGGCTCGGGCAAGAGCTCGCTGGTGTTCGGCACCATCGCCGCGGAGTCGCAGCGGCTGATCAACGAGACCTACAGCGCGTTCGTGCAGGGGTTCATGCCGAGCCTGGCCCGTCCCGACGTCGACGTGCTGCAGGGGCTGACCACCGCGATCATCGTCGACCAGGAGCGGATGGGCGCGAACGTGCGCTCGACGGTCGGCACCGCCACCGACGTCAACGCGATGCTGCGGATCCTGTTCAGCCGGCTCGGTGAGCCCCACATCGGCTCGTCCCAGGCGTTCTCGTTCAACGTCGCCTCGATCAGCGGGGCCGGTGCGGTGACCATCGAGCGGGGCGGGCAGAAGATCAAGGAGCGCCGGGACTTCGAGATCACCGGCGGCATGTGCCCGCGGTGCGAGGGGATGGGCTCGGTCACCGACTTCGACCTCAGCGCGCTCTACGACGACACCAAGTCGCTGCGGGAGGGCGCGCTGACCATCCCCGGCTACAGCATGGACGGCTGGTACGGCCGCATCTTCATGGAGTCGGGGTTCCTCGACCCCGACAAGCCGATCGGGCGGTACACGAAGAAGGAGCTGGACGCGCTGCTGCACAAGCCGGCAACCAAGATCAAGGTGGAGGGCATCAACGTCACCTACGAGGGTCTGATCCCGCGGATGCAGAAGTCGTTCCTGTCCAAGGACCGCGAGGCGATGCAGCCGCACATCCGCGCCTTCGTCGACCGGGCGGTCACCTTCACCGACTGCCCCGAGTGCGAGGGCACCCGGCTCAACGAGGGCGCCCGCTCGTCCAAGATCAAGGGGATCAGCATCGCCGACGCCTGCCGGATGCAGATCAGCGACCTCGCCGAGTGGGTCCGCGGGCTGGACGCGCCGTCGGTGGCCCCGCTGCTGGGCGGGCTGACCGAGACGCTGGACTCCTTCGTCGAGATCGGGTTGGGCTACCTCAGCCTGGACCGGCCGGCCGGCACGCTGTCGGGTGGTGAGGCCCAGCGCACCAAGATGATCCGCCACCTGGGCTCCTCGCTCACCGACGTCACCTACGTCTTCGACGAGCCGACGATCGGGCTGCACCCGCACGACATCCAGCGGATGAACGAGCTGCTGCTGCGGCTGCGCGACAAGGGCAACACGGTGCTGGTGGTCGAGCACAAGCCCGAGACCATCGCGATCGCCGACCACGTGGTCGACCTCGGCCCCGGGGCGGGCACCGCGGGCGGGGAGATCGTCTACCAGGGCGACGTCGATGGGCTGCGCCGCAGCGGCACCCTGACCGGCCGGCACCTCGACGACCGGGCCCGGCTCAAGCCGTCGGTGCGCAGCCGCACCGGCGCGCTGGAGGTCCGCGGCGCGAGCACCCACAACCTCCGCGACGTCGACGTCGACATCCCGCTCGGGGTGCTGGTCGTGCTCACCGGCGTCGCCGGCTCGGGCAAGAGCTCGCTGGTCTCGGGCTCGGTGGCCCGCCGCGACGGCGTGGTGACCATCGACCAGGGGGCGATCAAGGGCTCCCGGCGGAGCAACCCCGCCACCTACACCGGGCTGCTGGAACCGGTCCGCAAGGCCTTCGCCAAGGCGAACGGGGTGAAGCCCGCGCTGTTCAGCGCCAACTCCGAGGGCGCCTGCCCCAGCTGCAACGGCGCCGGGGTGATCTACATGGACCTGGCGATGATGGCCGGGGTGTCGACCCCGTGCGAGGTCTGCGAGGGCAAGCGGTTCCAGCCGGCGGTGCTGGAGTACCGCCTCGGCGGCAAGGACATCAGCGAGGTGCTGGCGATGTCGGTGGCCGAGGCCGAGCCGTTCTTCGCCACGGGGGAGGCGCGGACGCCGGCCGCGCACACCGTCCTGCAGCGGCTCGCCGACGTCGGGCTGGGCTACCTCACCCTGGGCCAGCCGCTGACCACCCTCTCCGGCGGCGAGCGGCAGCGGCTCAAGCTGGCCACCCAGATGGGGGAGAAGGGCGAGGTGTACGTCCTGGACGAGCCCACCACCGGGCTGCACCTGGCCGATGTCGAGCAGCTCCTCGGCCTGCTGGACCGGCTCGTCGACGGTGGCCGCTCGGTCGTCGTCATCGAGCACCACCAGGCGGTGATGGCCCACGCGGACTGGATCATCGACCTCGGCCCCGGTGCCGGGCACGACGGCGGCCGGGTGGTGTTCGAGGGCACCCCGGCCGACCTGGTCGCCGACCGCTCGACGCTGACCGGCCAGCACCTGGCGGCCTACGTCGGCGGGGCGTGAGCCAGGGACGGCGACCGGTGGCCGGGCGGCGCCGGCCTGCCTATGCTGCCCGGCATGGCCGACGTGTACCGCGCCCTGGACGACGAGACCAGGCGGCTCGTGCTCGACGAGCTGGCGGTGCGTGACGGCCAGACGCTGTTCGAGATCTGCGCCACCCTGGCCACCCGGCACCAGCGCAGCCTCACCCGTCAGGCGGTCTCGCAGCACCTGGCGGTGCTGGAGTCGGCCGGGCTGGTCGTCACCGAACGCCGCGGACGGACCAAGCTGCACCACTTCGACCGTGCCCCGCTGGCCGAGATCGCCGGCCGCTGGCCCCTGCCCGAGGAGACCACCCCGTGCGCCTCAACCTGATCACCCTCTACGTGGACGACCAGCGGGCGGCGCTGGCCTTCTACACCGAGGTGCTGGGCTTCGTCCTGCGCCACGACCTGCCGCTGGGTGAGGACTCCTGGCTCACCGTCGTCTCCCCGGAGGCGCCCGAGGGCCCGGAGCTGCTGCTGGAGCCGGCCGGGCACCCGGCGGTCGGGCCCTACCGTGACGCGCTGGCCGAGGACGGCGTCCCGCTGCTGCAGCTGACCGTCGACGACCTGCCGGCCGAGCACGAGCGGCTGACCGGGCTCGGGGTGGTGTTCACCCAGCCGCCGACCGATCTCGGGACCGCCCTGGTGGCCGTCCTCGACGACACCTGCGGCAACCTCGTCCAGCTGGTGCAGCCCCGGCCCCAGGGGGTCGGTGCGTGAACCCCGAGCGGGGGCGCGGGTGATCCTCTCCCCGGACAAGGACCTGCGGCTGGTCACCCTGCGCCGGGGCGGCACGCTGACCGACGCCGACCACCACCTGCTCGCGCTCTGGGCCGCCACCTGCGCCGAGCACGTGCTGCCGCTGTTCGAGGCCGTCCGACCCGAGGACCCGCGTCCGCGCCAGGCGCTGGAGCAGGTGCGGGGCTGGGTGCGCGGCGAGGTGGGGATGATGGCCTCGCGGGCGGCCGGCGGCCACGCCATGGGCGCGGCCCGGGACCTGCGCGGGCCCGCGCGGCACGCCGCCTACGCCGCCGGGCAGGCG
>NZ_QPKK01000147.1 GCF_003344635.1 Desertihabitans aurantiacus | reverse complement strand
CAGGTCGGCGGAGATGAGGTCGAGCTCGAGCATCTCGCAGCCCAGCCCGAGCAGCACCAGCCCGCCGATGTTGGGGTGGGTGGCGTAGCCGCGGATGGTCCGCAGCAGCACGTCCGCGCCCTCCGAGCCGCTGACCAGCCCGCACCCGCTCTGGTGGGTCAACGCCACGACGCCGTCGACGTTCTCGAAGGCGTCCAGCGCCATCCCGCGGAACTGCTCGGCGATGAGCTTGGCAGCGGTGGCCGAGCAGTTCACCGAGGTGACGACGCCGATGTAGTTGCGGGTGCCGACCCGGCCGTCGGCGCGGCGGTAGCCCTGGAACGTCGGACGCTCGCCGGTCGGCGCCGGCGGCCGCCAGCGGGCCACCCCGAACTCGTGCTGGCGCTCGGTGTCCGACATGGACAGGTTGTGCGTGTGGACGTGCGCGCCGGGGACGATGTCGGCGGTGGCTCGTCCGATCACCTGGCCGTACTTGCGGACGTCCTGACCCGCCGGCACCGCACGCAGGGCGACCTTGTGCCCGCGCGGGACGTCGGCGGTGACCGTCAGCGACCCGCCCGCCACGTCGACCTGCTGGCCGGCGACCAGGTCGGCGAGGGCGACGGCGACGTCGTCCTCCTCGCTGAGCAGGAGCAGGGTGGGGTCCGTGCGGACGTCCTCGGTCGGTGCAGCGGCAGTACTCACCAGGGGTGCCTCTCGTTCGGTACCGGTCGGACCACGATAATTCAGGACGCCCGGGAGCGCCGCATTCGTCGGACGTCCGAGACGGGCGGGAGGGGAGCGTGACGTGGGACGACTGAACCGACGGGCCGCGGCGGAGGTGTCGGCGCCCGGCGTCACACCGGCCCGGTCGCACCCGGAGTCGGTGGGGCACCTGCACCTGGGGTTCGGCGCCTTCCACCGCGCCCACCAGGGGCTCTACACCGAGCGGGCGATGGCCCTGTCCGGCGACCGGAGCTGGGGCGTCCTCGGCGTCACCGGACGCCGCCCCGACGTCGCGCGCACGATGGCCGAGCAGGGCGGCGCCTACGGCGTGCTCGTGCGCCACCCCGACGGCGACCGGCTCGACCTGGTCGACGCGGTGCTCGACGTGCTCGCCGCCGAGCAGGAGGACGCGATCGCCGACGCGCTGGCCGACGAGCGGACCCGGGTGGTGACGCTGACCATCACCGAGCAGGCCTACGCCGACCCGGCGACCTCGATCCCGCTGCGCCGGCTGGCGGCCGGACTGGCGCGCCGGCACGAGCGCAGCCGCGCCCCGCTCAGCGTCATCAGCTGCGACAACCTCTCCGACAACGGCCGGGTGCTCAGGGACGCCGTCGGCCGGCTGCTCGAGCCCGCCTCGGCGCTGGCGTCGTGGGTGGCCGACACCGTCGCGTTCCCGAGCTCGATGGTCGACCGGATCGTCCCCGCCACCACCCCGGCCGACGTCGAGGCCGCCGCGGCGCTCAGCGGGCTGGTCGACCACGGCCTGGTGGTCGCCGAGCCCTTCAGCCAGTGGGTGGTGCAGGACGATCTGGTGGCCGGCCATCCCGGCTGGGACCGGGTCGGTGTCCAGCTGGTGCCCGATGTCGCCGGCTGGGAGCAGCTCAAGCTCCGGGTGCTCAACACCTCGCACTCGCTGCTGGCCTGGCAGGGCGCGCTCGCCGGCCACGACACCATCAGCAGCGCCGCCGCCGACCCGGCGCTGCACCAGCAGGTGGTGGCGCTGATGGATGAGGTGGCGACCGTGCTGCAGCCACCGCCCGGTGCCGACGTCCCCGGCTACCGCGCGGAGGTGCTGCGCCGCTTCGCCAACCCGATGATCCGGCACACCACCGCCCAGGTCGCCCGCGACGGATCACGGAAGCTGCCGGAACGGGTCTTCGGCACGATGCGTGACCAGCTCGCCGCCGGACTGCGGCCGGAGTGGACGGCCCGGCTCGTCGGGCTCTGGCTGGCCTACCTCGCCCGGTTCCGCGACCCCTCGAGCGACCCGCTGGCCACCGAGGTGCTGGCCCTCCTCGACGAGGGGCCGGACGAGGCGACCGTGGTGCGGCGGGTCTGCCGGCTGATCGCGCCGGCGGCCGAGGACGTCCTGCAGGACGAGGTCGTCACGGTGATGGCCGCCGCGCTGCGCGAGGCCAGCTCGAACGTCCGCCGCGCCACCTCCTGATCACGGCTGCTCGGCCCTCGCTGATGAGCGGCGTCCTCACCAGGGCAGCAGCGCGCCGTCGGTCGGATCCGACCACGAGGGGAGCCGCCAGTCACCGGCCCAGTCGCTCTCGAACACCTCGGGCCTGAGCTGCACGCCCAGACCCGGCGCGGTCGGCGCCTCCAGATAGCCGTCGACGACCCGGAGCGGCTCCTCGACCAGGCCCTCACCCAGGGTCAGCTGCTCCTGGCAGAGGAAGTTCGGCGTCACCAGGTCCAGCTGCAGGCTCGCGGCCAGGTTCACCGGGCCGAGCGGGTTGTGCGGGGCCATCTGGACGTAGTACGTCTCGGCCATCGTGGCGATCTTGCGGCCCTCGGAGATGCCGCCGCAGTGCGCCAGGTCCGGTTGCAGCACCGCCGCGGCCTGCTTCTCCAGCACGTCGCGGAAGCCGTAGCGGGTGAACAGCCGTTCACCGGTGGCGATGGGCACCGTCGTGCTGCGGGCGATGTCGGCGAGCGCGTCCACGTTCTCCGGCAGGCACGGCTCCTCCACGAACATCGGCGACCACGGCTCGATCGCCTTGATCAGGGTCTTCGCCAGCGCCGGGCCGACCCGGCCGTGGAAGTCGATACCGATGTCGACCGTGGGCCCGACTGCCTCCCGCAGGGCGGCGAAGCGGCGGGTCTGGAAGTCGACGAAGGCCGCCGACTCCAGCCCTCGGGCCGGTCCGGGGAGGGCGGTCTTGATCATGCTCCAGCCCTGCTGGGCCGCCAGCCGCGCCTCGGCGGCGAGCTCGTCGATGTGGTCCTGGTCGCGGGCCACCTCGTCCGGGCCGTGGTCGCCCACGTTGACGTGGCGGTAGGCGCGCACGCGGTCACGGACGCGACCACCGAGCAGCTCGTGCACCGGCACCCCGTGGTGCTTGCCGAGGATGTCCCACAGGGCCTGGTCGATGGCGGAGATGGCGCTGGAGAGGACGGAGCCGATCGGGTAGAAGGTGCTGCGGTGCAGGTCGTGCCAGATCCGCTCGATCCGCCGGGGGTCGCGGCCGATCAGCAGGTGCGCGTACTCCTCGACCGCGGTCTGGACGACCCGTGCCTTGCCCTCCAGGCATGCCTCACCGACGCCGAACAGGCTGTCGTCGTCGGTGTGCACGACGAGGAAGGAGTACCTCGGCTCGACGTGGTGCACGCTCAACCGGGTGATCTGCATGGTCTCCTCCGTCTGGGCAGTTCAGGACGTCTCGGTGCGGCGTCAGCCCGTTGATCAGGTAGCGCTGCAGCTGCTGTGCGGTCACCATCATCACCGTCGTGGCCCGCAACGCTGCGATCCGGGATCCGTGACCCTCGCGAGCCGCGACACTGGTCCCCAGCCCCGACGGAAGGTGCCCCGATGCCCGCAGGATCGGCTCGCGATCAGGATTCGGCGCCGGCCACCGCTGCCAGCGTGCGCCGGCAGCGGTGGATCCGTGCCGCGGCGGTCGTGGTGGGTGTGCTCAGCCTGGTGCCGGCCGGCTTCTGCTTCTTCCTGGCCTCGCTGATGACCTTCGGGCTGTACTCGTGGCAGGAGGCGGAGCTGGACCCCGACATCTGGGTGCCGATCCTGGGGGCTTCCCTCTCCCTGAGCGCCGCCCCGGCGGTGATGGCGCTCGGACGGCACCGCCGGCGCTGGCTGCTGGTCACGTTGGCGACGTTCCTGGTCGTCGCGCTCGTCTCCAGCGCACTGACCTGGCTCCCTCTGCTCGGCTCGCAGGGCTAGCGCTGGGACAGCCCGGGCACGGGTGGGAGGCCAGCGCCCCGGAGCCCGCCTCGTCGTGGCCCCTGCACCAGCGGGCCCCGGGGCGGTGCTGGCGTCCCGACGTCAGGGGACGGTGATGACGACCTTGCCGCTGCCGCTCTCGGCCAGCCGGTGCGCCTCGGCGGCCGAGGCCAGCGGCAGCGCGTGCTCGACGGGCGGGGTGTAGCCGCCGCGACGACCCAGGTCGGCGAAGCGGCGCAGCTGGGCGGAGTCGTTGGTGGCGTCGACCTTGCGCGCGCCCAGCCGCTGCGCCCCCTCGCTGTCGATGACGGTGACGACCCGCGCAGGGTCGCCGACGATCTCGACCAGGTCGGGCAGGGATGGCGACGGTGCGGAGTGCACGGCGGCGTCGACACCTCCGGGTGCCAGGGCGGCCACCCGCTCGGCCAGGCCGTCGCCGTAGGTGGTCGGCAGGACGCCCAGCTCGGCCAGGGCGGCGTGGTTGGACTCCCGCCCGGTACCGATCACCGTGGCGCCGGCGTCCAGGGCGAAGGCGGCGACGGCGCGGCCGACGGCGCCCGAGGCGCCCTCGACCAGCAGCGTCCTGCCCGACAGGTCGCCGAGGGCGTCGACGATGTTCGCGGCGGTGGCGGCGGCCAGACCCGCGGCGGCGGCCTGCGGTGCGGACCAGCCCTCCGGCACGGCGCTCCACGCGGTCAGCACGGCGTGCTCCCCGGTGGTGTCGCTGATCCCGCCGAGCCCGAACACCAGGTCGCCGATGCGGACGTCCTCGACGCCGGGCCCGACCTCGTCGACCACACCGGCGGCGTCCCGGCCGGGGACGAGGGGCAGCGGCAGGTCGAGGACGCCCTGCAGGTGCCCGGCCCGCAGCAGCACGTCGATCGGGTTGACGCTGACGGCCCGCACGCGGATGCGGACCGCGCCCTCGCCGGCGTGCGGCTCGGGCGCCTCCTCGACCGTCAGGACGTCCGGGGCGCCGAAGCGGTGGTAGCGGGCAGCAAGCACGGGAAGCTCCTCGAGCAGAAGGTCACGGCATTGCTTGCCGCGGAAAGGACTGTATGAGGCAATGCTTTCCGCGGCAAATGAACGTAGGGTGGGGCCGTGCCGACGCCCCGCCTCACCCCGCAGCAGGACCGCGCCTGGTCCCTGCTGGTCGGGGTGATGACGTGGCTGCCGGCCGAGCTCGACGCCCACCTCGACCGCGCGGCCGGGCTCAGCCACGCCGAGTACCAGGTGCTGCGCTGGCTCTCGCTCAGCGAGGACCGTGAGGTGCACATGACCCGGCTGGCGGCCACCGCCAGCGTCACCCCGTCCCACCTGTCGCGGATCGTCGCCCGGCTGGAGAAGCGTGAGCTGCTCACCCGCAGCAACGACCCCACCGACGCCCGGCGCACGCTGGCGCGGCTGACCGCGGCCGGTGCCCGCGTCGTCGAGGAGGTGGAGCCCGGCTACGCCGCCGAGGTGCGCCGCCTCGTCTTCGAGCACCTCGACCCCGGCCAGGCCGAGCAGCTGGAGGGCATCGCCGAGGCGCTGCTCACCCCGCTGCGCAGCGACTGCGTGGGGCTGTTGCCGCCCCGCGCGCTCCGGCCGTCCGACATCTCCTGACGCCGGCAGCACCCCGACTGCCGGTTCGAGGTATCTCCGCCCGCCCTGGAGTGCGCGTTTACCTCCAACCGGGCGGGACGGGGGCGGGCGCCGTGCGGCGGCGTGAGGCGGCTCAGCGCTGGGAGACGGGGGAGATGACCAGCTCGTCGATCCGGACGTGGGGCGGCGCGTCCAGCACGAAGCCGACGGCGCGGCCGACGTCGTCGGCGGTCAGCATCTCCGCCTGCGCGGCCGCGTCGGGGACGTCGGCGCGCAGCTTCATGAAGTCGGTGGCGACGTAGCCCGGGCACAGGTGGCAGGCCCGCACGCCGTGCTCCGCCTCCTCGAAGTTGAGGCTGGCGACCAGTGGCGCGAGGGCGGCCTTGCTGGCGCTGTAGGCCACCCCGGCCTGCGGGTTGGTCCGCCAGGCGGCGATGGAGGAGATCACCACCACCACGCCGGCGGTGCGGCGCAGCTGGGGCAGCGCCACGTCGAGCACCCGGGCGACGGCGGTGAGGTTGACGTCGACGACCCGGGCGAACTCCTCCATCGACTGGTCGGCCCAGTCGCGCTGCGGGGTGTTGAGCCCGGCGGACAGCACGAGGCCGTCGAGACGTCCGAAGCGGTCGACCACGGCGTCGTGCCCGGCTCGGACCTGCTCGGGGTCGGTGACGTCGAGGGGGAGCGTCAGCACCTCGCCGCCGTCGGCGGTGATGCTCTCGGCCACCTCGGTCAGCGCCTCCGTGCGCCGTCCGCTCAGCGCGACCCGCCAACCCGACGCCGCCGCGTACCGGGCCGACGCGGCGCCCATCCCGCTGCCGCCGCCGGTGACCCACAGCACCTTCTCCACAACGATCCCTCCCTCGTCGGTTCCCCGCCGTAGTCTCCACCGGCCTACGACGCCGGCGCTCCTTCGCCCGGCTCCTCGGCCGGCACCGGTTCCAGCACCAGCAGCGGGATCTCCCGCTGGGTGCGTCGCTGGTAGCCGGCGTAGTTGCGGTAGCGGCGGGTGATCTGCGGCCAGAGGACGGCCCGCTCCTCGGCGTCGACGACGCGGGCCCGCATCGGCTGCCGTGGTCCGCCGGCCAGCGATACCTGGACGTCCGGGTGCTCGCGCGCGTTGAGGAACCAGGCCGGGTGCCGGTCGTCGCCGCCGCGGGAGGCCACCACGACCAGCGCCTCACCGAGCTGCAGCGGGGAGGTGAGCATCACCGACCGCGGCTCGCCGGAGCGGCGTCCGACCGTCGTCAGCTCCAGCGACGGCATGCCGATCAGCCGGTGACCGAGCCGTCCGCCGCTGAGCCTGATGAGGGCACGGTGCACGACGTTCGCGGCTCGGAGGACGACATCGCTGGGCACCCTCCGACCCTAGGCGACGACCCGCCGGCGCGGTCCGGCGCTAGGCCACCAGCGCGACCGCGATGGCGATCGGCAGCGACACCACCGCGGAGATGCTCGTCACCAGCGTCAGCGAGCGCAGCGTCCCCTGGGTGGTCAGCCCGAGCAGCGACTTGAACATCCAGAAGAAGTTGCTGTTGACGTGCAGGGCGAACATCGCGCCCGACGCGATCGCCAGACCGATGGCGATCGGAGCCACCTCGAGCTGGCCCAGCACCGGGCCGATGATCCCGGCGGCGGCGATCGCGGCCACCGACACCGAGCCGATCGCCAGGTGCAGCAGCGCGGCCACGACCCAGGCCAGCAGCACCGCCACCACCACCGGCAGCCCGGCCTCGGCGGTGAAGAGCCCGGCCAGGACGTCGCCCAGCCCGGTCGCCTCGATCACCGCACCGAGCGAGCCGCCGACGCCGGTGATGAGCAGGATCTCGCCGGTGGTGCGGAACCCGCTGGTCAGCGCCTGGGAGGTGCGGTGCTCCCGCAGCACCCGGCGGGCCATCAGGAACGCCCCCAGCAGCCCGAGGAACAGGGCCATGTTCGGGTCGCCGAGGAAGGTCAGCGTCGAGACCGCCGACTGGGCGGCCGGCCCCGCCGCCTCGGCGCGGGCGACGAGGTCGAACGGCTCGACGAAGGCGCCGGCGGCGATGAGCACCAACGGCACCAGGATCGGCAGCAGCCGCACCCCGAGCGGCGGGAGCCGTCGCTCCCGGGCGTCCTCGGGCGTCCGTGCCGGCTCGTCGGCGGCGTCCTCGTCCTCCTCCTCGAGCTCGGGTGCGGTGGCGGCGTCCTCGGGCTGCACCTCGTCCCGCTCGGGGCGCCAGAAGCCGGCCCGCACGAGCAGCGAGAACAGCAGCGTGGTGACGAGTGCGGTCACCGGTCCGATGATGATGCCGAACAGCAGCCAGGTGCCCAGGGGCAGCCCGATCAGGCTGGCGATCGAGACCGCGGCCAGTCCGGGCACCACGAAGACGTAGCCGGAGAAGATGCCGGTGCCGATCGCCCCGGCCAGGTTGCCCAGCCCGCGCGGACCGATCCGCGGCGCCGCCGAGCGGGCCAGCGGCGAGGCGAGCACCACCTGCACGTCGACGTAGATGGCCGGGAAGATCGTCGACAGCGCGGCCGTCATCGCGTACGGCAGCCGGCGGGCCCCGACCACCCGCACCAGCGCGTTGACCAGCGTGCTGAACGCGCCCATCGCGTGCAGCAGCGACCCGAGCAGGACGCCGAAGCCGATCAGCAGCCCGACGTCGACCATGATCTCGCCGAAGCCCTCGGTGACCGCGGTGATCGTCCCCTCCACGCCCACGCCGGCGGCCAGGCCGAGGTAGAGGCAGGCCAGCACCAGGGCGATCACGGGGTCGACCTTGAACCGGATGATCAGGACGACGGCGGCCACGATCGCGATCGCGGTGTGCAGGGCGGCCACGGGGGCACTCCTCTCCTCGGTGAGACGACGAACCTAGCCGCGGCCCTCCCCGCGCCGCAGCCCGGCCTCACCGGGCACCTGTCCCGGAGAACTGGTTGACACGTGTCAGGTCGGCGATGCACTCTTCTGCCTGACACGTGTCAGCCTGAACGTGCACCCTCCGACCGACGACGTTCGAGGAGTTCCTCCATGCCAGACCTCAGCCGCCGGGCCGCGCTCGCGGTCGCCGGCGCCGGGCTGCTCGGGACCGTGGTCTCGTGGCCCCGCCTCACCGGGTCCGACATCCCCGGCCGGGGCACCGACGCCCTCACCATCGCCATCCTCGGCACCGCCCAGGACGCCGAGTCCCGCTCCGAGCTCGTCCGCTCCTTCCAGGCCGAGCACCCCGACATCCAGGTGCGGATCCAGGCCATCCAGGGCCAGGACTGGCGCGACTTCTTCGCCAAGATCCTCACCCTGGTCGCCGCCGGCAGCCCGCCCGACCTGGTGGTCGTCGCCACCGAGGGCGCCCAGCTCTTCGCCGACCGGCTCGCCCACCCGCTGGACGAGTACGTCCGCCGCGACGCCGCGGAGATGGCCGACTTCTTCAGCGACGTCCACCCCGCGCTGGTCGAGGCGTTCATGTACGAGGGGAGCCTCTACCAGCTGCCCATCGACTTCAACGCCGCCAACATCTTCTACAACCGGCGCCTGTTCGACCGGGTCGGCATCGGACGTCCCGCCGACGACTGGACCAAGGACGACTTCTTCGACGTCTCCCGCGAGCTGGCCGGCGGCGTCGAGGGCACCTTCCTCTCCTACTTCTGGACCAACCGCCTCTTCGGCGGGGTGGTGCCGTGGCTGTACAACAACGACACCTCCTTCCTCACCGAGTCCAAGGCACCGGGCGGGGACTGGTTGTGGTCGCAGTTCTACGCCGGCGACCCCACCGCGGCCGGGCGCGGCGGCGGGTTCCGCTGGCTCGAGCCGAACGCCGACGACCCGCGGGTGGCCGAGTCCTTCGACCTGCTCGCCGGGCTGGTCCGCGAGGGCCTGGCCTCCAGCCCGGCCCAGGGCGGCGGCAACGAGCTGATCGCCCGCTTCGCCGACGGGCTGATCGGGATGACCCCGGCCGGCACCTACTGGGTGACCGGGCTGGCCGAGGGCGGGATGGCCAACGAGGACTACGACGTCGCCTTCTTCCCGCGCTGGCGCTCCCAGCGCCACCAGTTCGGCGCCGCCGGCTACGCGATGATGGCCACCTCCCAGCGCAAGGACCAGGCCTGGGAGTGGATGAAGTTCTGCGTCAGCCGTCCCGGCATGGAGATCCAGTTCGCCGAGCCGACCACCACCCCGACGCGGCGCTCGATGGTCGACGCCAGCTTCTTCGCCACCAACGGCCCGGAGCACTGGCAGGTCTTCTACGACACCCTCGACCTGTTCTCCGACACCGCCCCGATCCCGGCCCCGCCGCAGCAGGCCGCGGTCGAGACCGCCCTGATCAAGAACGTGGCCAACGCCGTCACCGGGAACACCGGTGCCGCGCTCGCCACCCTCCAACGCGACCTGGAGCTCGCCCTGAGGAGGACGACGTGACTCTCCCCGCCAGCGCCGCCGCGCCCGGTGCCACCGCCGAC
>NZ_QPKK01000146.1 GCF_003344635.1 Desertihabitans aurantiacus | reverse complement strand
GCACCCGGCGGGCCCGCACCGCCTCGGCCCGCAGCACGTCGAGCGCCCGCCGGCGGGCCGCGGTGTGCAGCCAGGCCGCCGGGTTGTCCGGGACGCCGTCGCGCGGCCAGTGCCGGCTGGCCTGCTCGAACGCGTCGGCGAGCGCGTCCTCGGCCAGCTCGAGCCGCCGGAACCGGCCCACCAGCAGGGCCATCAGCGGGCCCCAGTGCTGCCGGTGGGCCAGCTCCAGCGCGTCGGCGTCGGACGGCACGCGGCTCAGACCAGCTCGTCCACGGGCCGGACCTCGATGCTGCAGTCGGCCGGCAGCACCTCGACCAGCTCCAGCAGGGTGTCGAGGTCGGGGGCCTCCACGACGTAGAACCCGCCGAGCTGTTCGGCGGTCTCGGCGAACGGCCCGTCGGTCAGCACCGTGCGTCCGTCCCGGCGCCGCAGGGTGGTCGCCTCGGCCACCACCCGCAGCGCCTCGCCCGCCAGGATCCGCACGTCCGGGTGCTGCTCGACCCGCGCGGAGAAGGCGTCGTGCGCGGCGATGGTGGCCTGCTGCGCCGACTCGTCGGCCTCGGCCCAGATCCGCTCGTCCTGGTAGAGCAGCACCACGTACTTCACGACCCGACCGCCTGCCCGGCCGCGCCGGCCTCCGTCGCAGCCGGCTCCGGGTCGGGCACCACCGCCCGCACCTCGACCGCCTCGTCGCCGGCGAGCAGGCCGCAGAGGTCGAGCAGGTCGTCCAGGTCGTCGGTGCGCACCAGGTAGAAGCCGGTGAGCTGCTCGACGGTCTCGGCGTAGGGGCCCTCGGTGACGGTGACCGACCCGCGTCCGCCGCGCACCACCCGGGCCCTGCTGGAGTGCTCCAGCTCCGCGCCGCCGGTGATGGTGTGACCGCGCTCGGTCAGCAGCCGCATGAACTCGGTGTGCCGGGCGTAGACGGCGTCCCGGGTGGCCTGGTCGGCCTCGACCCAGGGGCGCTCGTCGCCGGGCAGCAGCAGTGCGTACTCGACGCTCACGGTGGTGTCCTCTCCTCGTCCGGGCGGCTGCGGACCAGCCTGCCTCACATCCCTGACGTCTGAGGAGGTCCGGGATCGACAGAGCCCGCCAGTTGTTTGCACTCACCAGGGGCGAGTGCTAAACATGAGTTGGCACTCGGCCAGCTCGAGTGCCACCGTCAGTCCGGTGAGGGGTCTTGTGCGGGCCCCGTCCGTCGCGGGCACCGCCTGACGAACAGCACACGACCGACATCAAACCCACGGGGCTGACGGCCCCTGACGCGGGAGGACTCCCGGAACACATGGCAAAGCTCATTGAATTCAACGTCGAGGCACGTCGCGGCCTCGAGCGGGGCATGAACACCCTCGCCGACGCGGTCAAGGTCACCCTTGGCCCCAAGGGTCGCAACGTCGTGCTGGAGAAGAAGTGGGGCGCCCCCACGATCACCAACGACGGCGTCTCGATCGCCAAGGAGATCGAGCTCGAGGAGCCGTACGAGAAGATCGGCGCCGAGCTGGTCAAGGAGGTCGCCAAGAAGACCGACGACGTCGCGGGTGACGGCACCACCACCGCGACCGTGCTGGCCCAGGCGATGGTCCGCGAGGGACTGCGCAACGTCACCGCCGGCGCCAACCCGATGGGGCTGAAGCGCGGCATCGACAAGGCCGTGGCCGCCATCAGCGAGCAGCTGAGCAAGGCCGCGGTCGACATCGAGACCAAGGAGCAGATCGCCGCCACCGCCTCCATCTCCGCCGCCGACCCGGCCGTGGGCGAGATCATCGCCGAGGCCATGGACAAGGTGGGCAAGGAAGGCGTCATCACCGTCGACGAGTCCAACACCTTTGGCCTGGAGCTCGAGCTCACCGAGGGCATGCGCTTCGACAAGGGGTACACCAGCCACTACTTCGTCACCGATGCCGAGCGCATGGAGACGGTGCTGGACGACCCCTACATCCTCATCGCGAACCAGAAGATCTCCAGCCTCAAGGACGTCCTGCCGGTCCTGGAGAAGGTCATGCAGTCGGGCAAGCCGCTCGTCGTCATCGCCGAGGACACCGACGGCGAGGCGCTGGCCGGCCTGATCGTCAACAAGATCCGTGGCACCTTCAAGTCCGTCGCCGTCAAGGCCCCGGGCTTCGGCGACCGCCGCAAGGCCATGCTGGCCGACATCGCCATCCTCACCGGTGGCCAGGTCGTCAGCGAGGAGATCGGCCTCAAGCTGGACGCCGTCACCCTGGACGACCTGGGCCAGGCCCGCCAGGTGGTCGTCACCAAGGACGAGACCACCATCATCGACGGTGCCGGTGACGCCGACCAGATCGCCGGCCGGGTCTCCCAGATCCGTGGCGAGATCGAGCGCAGCGACTCCGACTACGACCGCGAGAAGCTGCAGGAGCGGCTGGCCAAGCTGGCCGGCGGCGTCGCCGTCATCAAGGTCGGTGCGGCCACCGAGGTGGAGCTGAAGGAGCGCAAGCACCGCATCGAGGACGCCGTCCGCAACGCCAAGGCCGCCGTCGAGGAGGGCATCGTCGCCGGTGGTGGCGTGGCCCTGCTGCAGGCGTCCAAGGCGACCTCGCTGGACCTGTCCGGCGACGAGAAGATCGGTGCGCAGATCGTCTTCACCGCCTGCGCCGCGCCGCTGAAGCAGATCGCCGTCAACGCCGGTCTCGAGGGTGGCGTCGTGGCCGAGAAGGTCGCCAACCTGCCGTCGGGCCAGGGCCTCAACGCGGCCACCGGCGAGTACGTCGACATGGTCGAGTCGGGCATCATCGACCCGGCCAAGGTGACCCGCTCGGCGCTGCAGAACGCCGCGTCGATCGCCGGCCTCTTCCTCACCACCGAGGCCGTCATCGCCGACAAGCCGGAGAAGGCCGCTCCCGCTCCCGCCGGTGACGGCGGCATGGGCGGCATGGACTTCTGATCCAGCCCACACGCTCACGAGGGCGGTTCCCCGGTCGGGGAGCCGCCCTCGTGGCGTCTGGGCTCAGCTGCTGCCGAAGGCCTCGGCCCGGCGTCTGAGCTCACCGGGACGCCGGGCGCGGACGGCCGCCCGGAGCAGCCCGAACGGGACCACCGACGCCCCGTCGGGACGGTCCTGGGTGACGTGCGGGCGGCCGGCGAAGGCGGTGGGCGGGTTCGCCGGATCGGGTTCGAAGTAGTGCCAGCGGGCGTCCCGCGTCCGGCACAGCACCTCCCCGAGGTACCAGACGGCGCCGTCGACCAGCGGCGTCCGGGCGGCGGCGGAGACGGCCTCGGGGGAGTCGAGGTGCTCCAGCAGCACCGTCTCGAGGGA
Organism: Desertihabitans aurantiacus; assembly: GCF_003344635.1. Taxonomy (GTDB): domain Bacteria; phylum Actinomycetota; class Actinomycetes; order Propionibacteriales; family Propionibacteriaceae; genus Desertihabitans; species Desertihabitans aurantiacus. The sequence goes on along the minus strand of NZ_QPKK01000146.1, from coordinate 6,686 downwards.
GTCGAGGGAGGCCGTGCTGAAGTCCCAGCTGCCACGGTGCTGCTCCGCCCAGCCGGCGAAGGCGGCCGAGCGCTCGTCCAGCCAGCCGGTCAGCCAGGCGGGCTGGGGCAGGTCCGCGACCCGCAGGTCGTCGACCGCGGGGGGCTGCTCCGCCCGGGGTCGCCAGTCCGGCTCGTCCCGGCGCTGCTGCGCCACCCCCTGCTCGACCGGTTCGACGACGGCGCCGAGCGGACGGCCGGCCGGAAGGCCCTCCCGCACCAGCCGGACGACCGGGACCGGCTCGAGGCCCAGGCGGGAATCCAGTGCCACCACCGGCCCGTCGCGGTCGTCCCAGCGCCAGCCTCCACCCCCGATCCGGAGCAGCACCTCGCCGAGGTAGGCACCGAGGGCCAGCACGTCGGCCTCGTCCTCGCGCTGCCCGGCCGTCGACCGGTCCAGCTCGGCCACCGAGTCGGTGGTGAAGTCGAAGGGGAAGTCGTCAGGCAGCTCGACGTCGCGGAGCCGGGCCAGCAGCACCGGCAGGCGGTCGACGAAGAGATCGAGCGGGGGCTGGTCGGCTGACACCCTGCCACCGTAGTGTGCGGCCCGGTCGTCGCCGTCGACGTCCCCGAGGATCTCCCGTGCCGAGCGTGCCCCGCCGTGAAAGGTTCCGATGCTCTCCACCCGTCCGCGACGAGGCGTCAGCCTGGTCGCCGTGCTGGCCCTGCTGGCCGGCACCGCTGTGGCCCTGCTGACCACCCCGTCCCCGGACGCCGCCGCGGCTCCGACCGGGCGCCTGTGCCGGGACGTGTACGGCATCACCGCGCCGGTGCCGCCGAAGCGGGACCGGCTGCCGGTCTTCGACGACGCCGTCGACCTCGGTGAGCTGGCGCTGGAGTACCTCAACCCGGCCGCCCCGGTGGAGGGTCTGGCCGAGCCCGACGCCGACGAGCTGGCCGAGTACGACGACGACACCAAGGGCAAGGATGTGGGCACCACCGACCACCTCTACTCGGCCCGCAACCGCTACGTGAACGGGCAGCTGCGCAAGCAGCAGCAGTGGGACGCCAACCCGCAGGGCCGCCGCCCGGTCGTCCTGACCTGGGACGCCTGGCTGGCCAGCTACGTGCGCGTCCACGACAACAACGCCCGCGGCAAGGCCTACGAGAAGCTCGTGATCGAGCGGCTCGGGTTCTTCGACGACGACTGGCTGTGCCAGGTGCAGATCGAGGTCGACGTGGACGGGCAGCGGCGCAAGGTCGTCGTCGACGCCTACAACCGGCGCACCGGGGACAAGCTCGAGATCAAGTCCGGGCCGGGCTACGACCGGCCCCAGCTGCGGGCGATCCAGGCGGCCAACCGGGCCGACGGCGGACGCGGGGCCTACGTCCACGGCCAGACCCCCTCCCGTGCGGCCGCCACGGCCATGCGGCAGTCCGGGATGATCTCCCACCCGGTGCGGGTGGAGGCCCGGGCGACCAACGCGGTCGCCCCGCGCGGGCCGGGCTCGGGCGTGTTCGCCGCCAACCCCGACCGTGGCTCGCAGGGTGCGGCCAACCGGCTCGCGGTCGGGTCGGGCAGCAACGCCGACCAGGCTCGCGAGGCCGCCCGTTACACCCGTGAGCTGCAGCGCCAGACCGGCAACCGGCTCGACGGGTTCCGCCGGCCCGGCGGTATCGACTGGACCTCGATGGAGCTGCGCTACCTGTCGGAGGACACCGACGGCGAGCTGGGCTACGCCTTCTCGGCCGAGGACGCCGCCGAGGAGGAGGAGAACCCCTCCTTCGGTGGGCTCGCGGCCACCCAGCTCAGCTCGGACGCGTTGTTCACCTGGCTGGCGCTCGAGCCCAGCACGTTCTGGGTCAACCTCAACCCCGACCAGCCGGAGACGGTGATCGACGAGGAGCTGGCCGGCACCGACGCGGGTCGGGTCCTGCTCGAGGCGGACCTGGAGCTGAAGCGGACGAACATCGACAATATGAACCCGGCCAAGACCGAGGCCGGCCGCAGGTTCTGGGACGCGCTGGAGGCGGGGGAGGACAACCAGCCGTGCTGGGACTCCTACCGGACCTGGATCGAGCCCCGCCCGGCCACCGTGCGTGAGCAGGACGGCGAGCTGTACATCCTCGACGCCCCGCTGGCGGTGCAGATCGAGCGGATGGACATCACCGGCCCCGGTCCCGGCGGGCAGGTCGGCTGCACCGCCCCCGAGGCCGAGCTCGTCCGCAACCTGGAGGTGATGCGCGAGCACGTGGTGCCGGCCACCGAGGAGGCGGTCAACACCGCACCCGAGTTCGCCGACCTGCGGCGGGTCTACCTCAGCCGGGTGGCGGCGGAGTGGGTGCGCCAGCGCAACGCCGAGCGCCCCGGCTCCTTCGACGAGATCATCGGCAGCGGGGACGTCAGCCGGTGGCCGGCGCGGACCGACTGGGACCCGCAGCAGGTCTACGACGACTACGTCGAGGACTTCCAGACCGTGCAGTTCACGGTCGAGCGGGAGCACACCGAGAACGGCCAGCCCGTGACCTACACCTTCTCGGTGGGCGGTGGCGTCGACTTCGCCGCGTCCCCGCGGGAGAACCTCAGCCGGGAGGAGTTCGAGGAGCAGCACGCCGAGCTGCCGCAGACCGTGAGCGCCTCGCGGCAGGACCCGGTGAGCTACGCCACCGACGACGACGCGGCGCCCACGTCCTTCCTGGGAGGGGCGGCAGCGGAGTTCATCGAGCCGGAGCCGAGCCCGGAGCCGACGCCCGAGCCGAGCCCGGAGCCGACGCCCGAGCCGAGCCCGGAGCCGACGCCCGAGCCGACTCCGACGCCGGACCCGACCACCGAGCCGGCCCCGACGCCGGACCCGACGACCGAGCCGACCCCGACGACCGAGCCGACCCCGACGACCGAGCCGACCCCGACCCCGGACCCGACGGGCGAGCCGACCTCGGACCCGTCGGTCGAGCCGACCTCGGACCCGTCGGACGAGGCGACCACCGAGCCGGCACCCGGGGAGCCGACCGACGAGCCGACCGCGCACCCGTCGGACGAGCCCGCGCCGGCTGACCCGTCGTCGGGTGAGGGCGACCTCGCCGACACCGGCGGCCCGGGAGCCGGTCTGGCCCTGCTCGGGGGTGCGCTGGTCCTCTCCGGCTCAGCGCTGGCGGTGCGGCGCCGGCGCGGCTGACCTTCCCGCAGGGGCCGGGGTCAGCGGTCGCCGACGTGGTGCACGACCAGCTCGCCGTCCTCGTCGAGGGCCACGACGTCGAAGCCGCGGGCGTCGGGCAGCGGGGACCGGCGTCGCGGGTCGAGGCGCTCGTCGGGTCCGCCGGCCGGGTCGGCGGCGGGAGCCGTCGGCCTCGGCGCGGGGGCTGGATCGGCGGGGGGCGCGCAGGCGACCAGGGCGACCCCGGTCAGGGTCGTGGCCACCACCGTCAGCACCGTCCGCACGCAGCCAGAGTAGGTCGGTCCGCGACAGGCCGGTGGTCGGTTCAGGCCAGCGCGGGCAGCAATGACGGGCCCGCCACCGCCCCCAGGACGGCGCTCAGCACCATCCAGGACCCGAACGGGAAGGCGGTGTGCCGGTCGGCACCCGCGGCGACCAGCAGCACCAGCGAGACCGCCGCGCCGAGCGCGAACCCGGCCAGCCCGCCGAGCACCAGGTGCGGCCAGCCCAACCAGCCGCAGCACGGCCAGGTCGAGCAGCACCGGCAGCGCCGCACCGAGCCCGGCTCCGGCATCCTCGAGGCGCTGGACGAGCGTCCGACGACGAGCCGCCGCTGCACTCGCTCGGCGGAGATGTCGGCGTCCTCCGGCGCGCCGGAACAGCGCGGACGGCCGCTGCTGGTCCACGATGAGTCCCAGACGCACGCCCAGGGAGGGGGCCGCCATGTCCGGACTGCTCGAGGTGCTGGTGCTGCACGCCGCCGACGCGGTGCGCGCGGTCGAGGGCGGGGCCGACCGGCTCCACCTGGTCGGCGAGCCCGACCCCGACGGCGGCTCGCCCGAGCCGCGGCTGGTCGAGGAGGTGTGCCGGGCGGTCGAGGTGCCGGTCCGGGTGACGCTGCGGCTGCGGGACGGCTACGGCACCGACGGCGGGGAGCTGGTGCGGCTGCGCGGGCTGGCCTCGGCCTACCGCGACGCCGGTGCCGAGGGGGTCGTGATGGGCTTCCTCGACGGCCACGGCGACATCGACACCGACGTGCTCGGGGCGCTGCTGGAGTGGGGCGACTGGCCCTGGACCTGCCACCGGGCGATCGACGCCGCGCTGGACTCCGACCGCTCCTGGCGGCGGCTGCTCACCCTGCCCCGGCTCGACCAGGTGCTCACCGCCGGGTCGGCCCGTGGTGTGGAGCAGGGGCTGGACGAGCTGATCGGACGGGCCCGCACCGACCAGCGCGTGGCGCAGCTGATGATGGCTGGCGGCGACCTGCACCCCGACCACGTGCCGTGGCTGGCCCGCGCCGGCGTCCGGGCCTACCGGATCGACCGGGACGCCCGTCCCGACCGGTCCTGGAAGGCCTACGTGGACGCCGCCATGGTGCGCTCCTGGCGGATCCTCATCGACGCCGAGGTGCGGCCGCGGGCCACCGCCTGAGCTCTGCGGACCACGCGGTACCGTCGCCGGGTGGTGGCGGTCAGGGTGGTGGTGCACGGACGCGTGCAGGACGTGACCTTCCGGGCGTCCTGCCGGCGCGAGGCGGAGCGCACGGGGGTCGCCGGCTGGGTGCGCAACGTGGTCGACGGCACGGTCGAGGCCCACTTCGAGGGGTCGGCCGAGCAGGTGGAGCACATGGTCGACTGGTGCGGCCGCGGACCGCTGCTCGCCTCGGTCAGCCAGGTCGAGCGGCAGACGGTCGACCCGGAGGCGCTGACCGACTTCCAGGTGCGCTGACGCTCAGAAGGCGAACGGCCGCTCCACCACCCGCGCGACGGCCCCACCGGAGCCGTAGCTGTTGAGCTGCGGGGTGGCGTCCGGGGTGGCCCGGCCCCGCAGCGCCCGGGAGAGGTCGTCGTAGGAGCCGGGGAACCCGCCGCCGGCCCACACCGAGGTGAGGTTGAAGGTGAACGCCGAGAGCGGGTTGCCCGCCGGGGTGGTCTGGTGGTCGGCGCACGCCGACAGCGTGGTCACCGTGCAGGGCAGCGGCTCGCCCTCGGGGACGGTGCAGGCCGCCGAGCGCACCGCGTCGTAGAGCTGCTTGTTGGTGGCGTACACCTGGGCACCCTCGGTGAACTTGTCGGCACCGACCAGGCCGTCGGCGTAGAGCCCGCCGAACAGCTCGGCGACCACCTCGTCGCGTCCCTCCTCACCGACCGGGGTGGCGCCCTTCTCCGGGGCCTCCCCGTCGAGGGCCCGACCCAGCGACGCGGTCGAGATCGGGGTGACGTCGTCCTCGGTGGTGGTGCCCAGCGGCTGGTTGCCCGCCGGTGTGGTGGCGGCCATCACCGACTTCACCCGGACGGCGTGCGCGGCGGCGACGTCGTCGGGCGACCGTCCGTCCACCAGGTCCTTGAACGCGGTGCCGGAGTGGCAGCTGTCGAAGACGACGTGGGCGCGCACCCCCGGGCGCAGGCTGCGCAGCAGCGCGTACAGCTCGTCGTCGACCAGCATCCGGTCGTGGAAGCAGGTGGTCTCGTCCATCGTGTCGGCCTCGACGTCGGCGGACTCGTTGGGGATCTGGCTGCCGTGGCCGGAGAAGCTGATCAGCAGCGCGTCCCCGGCCTGAAGCTGCTCCGCGGCGCTGCCGACCAGGCCGTACAGGGCCTCGGTGGTGGCCTCCTGGTCGACCAGCACCGCGGTGTCGTAGCCGAGCCGCCCGGCCAGGTCGGCCATCGCCCGGGCGTCGTTGCCGCAGGAGGGCAGCAGCATCTCCGAGCCGTAGTGCGCGGGATCGACCCGGTCGACGCCGAAGTGCAGCGCGATCCCGATCGGGTCGCGCGCCACCGTGCCGCAGAACAGGCTGTCCAGCTGGCCGAGCGTCTGGCGTCCCACGATGCCGTCGGCGACGAGCCCGTACTCGCGCTGGAAGGCGTCCACCGCGGCGAAGGTGCGCGGGCCGAAGTAGCCGTCCACCTCGTTGCCGGTCAGGTAGCCGGCGTTGAGGGAGCTCAGCGCCTCCTGCACGGCCACCACCGCCCCCCGGTGGCTCTCGCCCCGGCTGATCGGGCGCTGGTTGCTCTCGGCTGCGAGCAGCCGTTGGTGCGTGCTCGCGGTGACCACGCGGGTGAAGCGGTGCGACTGGAACATGACGGTCTCCTTCCGGCGCGTCAGGGCGCCCAGGTGTAGGTGGGGTCGGGGTTGGGCGACAGCGGGACCGGCACGCAGCCGAGGCCGACGAGGAACGCCCCGGCGGGCGCCGAGGGCGGCGGGGGCGGGGGAGGGGTGCCCGGGCGGACGAGGTCGGGCAGGGCGACCAGCTCGGCGGTGAGGACCAGCCGGCGCCGGACGGCCGGCTGCTCCAGCTGCAGCACCTGCCCGAGCGCGAAGTGCTGCAGCGCGACGGCGGGCCCGGGGGCCGTGACCACGGAGGCGTCGAGCTGGACCCGCTGCAGCGGGACGGTGGTCGACGTCTTGGCCGGCCGCAGCGACGTCGCGACCGCGCGGGTGACCTGCAGCTCGGGCAGGACGCCGCCGAGCTTCCCGGCGCGGACTCGCAGCCGGTCGGCCGGGCGGTACGGGTCCGGCGCTGGCGGCGGGTCGACCGTGCGGCCCGGCAGCG
>NZ_QPKK01000145.1 GCF_003344635.1 Desertihabitans aurantiacus | reverse complement strand
CGCAGGGTGCGGGTGCTGCCGCCGGCGCCGCTGCCGGCTCGTCCACGCCCGCCGCGTCGGGCGGGCAACCGCAGCGTCCGGTTCGCAACCAGCCCTCCGACGCCTGGAGCAAGACCTCGGCCGACCAGCGTCCCGGCGGTTCGCCCACCGACAGCAACCCGACCCGGGTCAACCGGCCCGTCGCCTTCCAGCCGCCGCAGGGCGGCGCCGGTGGGGCCCCGGCAGAGGCCGAGCGTCCGACGACCCCGGACGCCACCGCGCAGCAGACCGCCACCCCGCAGCGGACCGCGCAGAAGGGCGAGGAGGCGAGCACCGAGGTGGTCGGCACCGGCGCGCTCACCACGGTGAGCGGCTCGATGAAGGAGCCGGCGGCGACCGACGGCAGCGCCGGCGCGAAGGCGGCCGCCGCGCGCAAGCCGCGGCGTGCCCGGCTGCGGCTGTCCCGGATCGACCCGTGGTCGGTGATGAAGATGTCGTTCCTGTTCTCCATCGCCGCCGGGATCGCGATGTGGGTGGCCGTGGCCTTCGTCTGGTGGGTGCTGCAGACGTCCGGTCTGTTCCAGGGGGTCAACGACGCCGTCACCAGCATGCTCGCCGCCCCCGGTGACGCCGACCCGTTCCGGCTGGAGGAGTACGTCAACGGCCCGCGGGTGCTCGGTGCGACCGCGCTGCTGGCCGTGGTCGACGTGCTGCTGATCACCGCGATCAGCACCGTCGCCTCGTTCCTCTACAACCTCGGCGCCGCCATGCTCGGTGGTCTGCAGGTGACGCTGGCCGAGACCGACGACTGAGGTTTGGCGCGTCCGCACCGGTGGGCTAGTATCTCCCCTCGGTGCTGACGCACCTCCCGGGCCTATAGCTCAGACGGTTAGAGCGCTGCCCTGATAAGGCAGAGGTCACTGGTTCAAGTCCAGTTAGGCCCACCCGACTTCCCCGGCACAGCGCGTTCCTGCGTCTGCCGACGTTCTCCCGCCGTTCACCACCGGGTGCTGCCATGTCCCCGTGGAGCTTCGCCATCTGCGGCTGTTCCTGGTGCTCGCCGAGGAGCGCCACTTCGGCCGCGCCGCGGAGCGGCTCTTCCTCGGTCAGTCCTCGGTCAGCCAGCAGCTCCAGCGGCTGGAGCACGACGTCGGGGCCCGGCTGCTGCACCGGACCTCCCGCCGGGTCGAGCTGACCACCGCCGGCGAGGTCTTCAAGCGGGAGGTCGAGCAGATCCTCACCCATCTCGACGACGCGGTGCAGCTCACCCGCGAGGCGGCGGCCGGCCGTCGTGGTGCGTTACGGATCGGCGCCAACTACCCGGCGGCTCGGCTGCTGCTGCTCCCCCTGCTCGGCCAGCTGCGCGACCAGCTGCCCCAGCTCAGCACGTTGCTGCGCGAGATGAGCACCGACGACCAGCTGCTCGCGCTGGAGCACGGTGAGCTCGACCTCGGGCTGGGCTACGGCCCGATCGACCACCACCGCGTGGACTCGGTGCACCTGCTGGACGTCCCCGTGGTGGCCACCGTGCGCCGCGGTCACCCGCTGGCCGACCGCGACCTCGTCGGCTACGCCGAGCTGGAACGGTTCCGCTACCTCACCGGCCTGCGCGGGCTCGGGAACCGGATCGAGCAGGTGCTGCTGCCCGCTGCTGCGAGCCAGGGGGTCCGGCTCCGGCCCGCCGAGACGAGCACGGACCTGGCCAGCTACCTGCTGGAGCTGGAGGTCACCGACACCGTCGGCTTCTGCTCCGCGCCGCGTGGCGACCAGAACCGGGCCAGCGGGATGGCGGTGCTGCGTCTCGGGCCACCGGAACCGGTGCTGCAGCTGCACGCCTTCGTCCCCCGGCCCGCCGAGCCGATCAGCGGGTGGCTGCTGGAACGCCTGGTCGCCCTGGCGGCGTCGGCGGGAGGTGCCGACGCGGCCTGAGCGAGATCGATCCGCTGGTGTGATCGTCGGTTCACCAGACGCTCCTTGTTGGCCCTGGCCGGGCCTCCCACGATGGTCACGACGGCCCGGTCCGCGGGCCCCGGACGAAGGTTGACCATGCAGCTCCTCCCCCTCGGCCGGATGGCCGGGATGCCGACCGGCGGACAGGCCAGCTCCGGCTACCTGGTCCGTCACGGCGACACCACCGTGATGCTGGACGCCGGTCCCGGCACCGCCCTCGGGCTCAGCGCCGTCCCGGACGCCCGTCCACACGCGGTGGTGGTGAGCCACCTGCACACCGACCACATGCTCGACCTGCTGCCGATCGGCAAGATGCTGCTCAACCAGCGGCTGGCCCTCGACCCGTCCTCGGGACGGACCGAGCTCTCCGAACTGCCCCCGGTGCCGCTCTACGTGCCCGAGGGGGCGGGGGAGACCCTGCGCGCCTGGGCCCGGCTGTTCCCGGTGACCAGCCACCCGGTGCTCGACCGCGCCTTCGAGCTCGGCTTCGAGGTGGTGGAGTACCGGCCCGGCGACACCGTGGCGGTCGGTGGTCTGCGGCTGCACTGGCGGCTGCTCGAGCACGTCGCACCCAACTGCGGGACACGGGTCGAGGCCGACGACGGGACGTCCTTGGTCTACACCGGCGACACCGGACCCACCCCGGAGCTGGCGCTGCTGGCCGAGGGTGTGGACCTGCTGCTGTGCGAGAGCACCCTGCGCGATCCCGACCGCAGCGGGCACGGCCACCTCAGCTCCGTCGAGGCGGGGCGGGCGGCGCGGGAGGCCGGTGCGCGGGAGCTCGCCCTCACCCACTTCGCCAGCGCCGACCCCGCCGACCACGAGTGGCACCGCTCGCGGGCCGCGGAGGTGTTCGACGGCCCGGTGACCGTGGCCCGGGTCGGCCAGCCCCTCGATCTCGCCACCACCTCCGAGCCGGTCAGCAGCACCCCGGCCACCTCCTGACGCCCGTCCACCGGAAGGCAATGCCATGAGATCCGTCTCCACCCGCGCCCTCGTCCCGCTGCTCGCCGGAGCCCTGCTGCTGTCGGCGGCCGCCTGCTCGGCCAGCGCTCCGGCCGCCGATCCCGGCTCGGTCACCATCACCTTCAGCTCCTACAACTACGGGACCCAGGGCTCCGCCGGCACCGGGACCCAGGCCCTGCTCGACCGGTTCGCCGAGCTGCACCCCGAGATCACCGTCGAGCCGCAGTCGGTGCCGGTCGCCGATGTGCTCACCTCCGCCCGCGCCGCCACGGCGGCCGGGGAGCCGCCGGACGTGGTGCAGCTGGGCTACAGCAAGCTGGCCGAGGGCCTGGAGACCCTGCCGGTGCAACCGCTGGACGAGCTGGCCGGCGACGGCTGGGACGCCCATGTCTCCGGTATCGTCCCCGGCCCGGTGGCGACCGGCACCCGTGACGGCAGCACCTACGCCCTGCCCTACACGATCTCCATCCCGACCGTGCTCTACAACGCCGACCTGTTCGAGCAGGCCGGTCTCGACCCCGACCAGCCGCCGGCCACCATCGAGGAGGTGCGCACCGCCGCGACCGCCATCGTCGGAACGGGGGCCGAGGGCGTCTACTTCGCGATGGCGGACCCGGGCAAGTCCGACTACCTGACCCAGTCGGTGATGAACAGCGCCGGCGGCGGCGTGCTGGACGCCGGTGGCACCATCACACTGGACTCGCCGGCCTCGGTCGAGGGGATCCGGCAGATCCAGTCGCTGACCACCGACGGCCTGCAGCCTGCGGTCGCCGTCGACGACGCGATGGCGGCCTTCACCACCGGGGACCTCGGCATGCTGGTGATCAGCACCGCGGTGCTCGGCACGGTGCAGGACGCGGCGGAGGGCAACTTCGAGCTGCGCACCACCGCCTTCCCCGGCTTCGGCAGCGCACCGGCGGCGCCGACCCACTCCGGGGCCGCGCTGGTGTCGTTGAGCGAGGACGAGGCCCGCCAGCGGGCGGCCTGGGAGCTGATCTCGTTCCTGACCAGCGAGGAGGGCTACCAGCTGATCGCCACCGAGATCGGCTACCTGCCGCTGCGGCAGAGCGTGGTCGAGGGAGAGCTGGCCGGGTGGCTGGAGGAGAACCCGCTGCTGGTGCCGACCATCGAGCAGCTCGACCAGATGCAGGCCTACCAGTCCTTCCCCGGGCCGCGGTCCAACCAGGCGACCCAGCTGCTGCAGGACGAGGCCGTCGAGCCGGTCGTGCTCCGTGGAGCCGATCCGCAGAGCTCCCTGACCAGCACAGCGAACCGGATCCGCGAGCTCGTCGGGGCGCCGTGACCGCCGCCGCGACCCTCGCCGCACAGGCCCCGGTCGTCGCTCGCCGGCGACGACCGGGGCTGGCGGGCTGGTCCTACCTGCTGCCGCTGCTGCTCGTGGTGGGCGTCTGGATCTACCTCCCGGTGCTGGCCACGGTGGTGCTCAGCCTCCTGGACTGGAACCTGACCAGCCCGACGGCGGAGTTCGTGGGGCTGGACAACCTGCGCCGGCTGCTGTCGGAGCCCGAGTTCGCCCAGGCGGCCGGGCAGACCCTCCTCTACGCCGTCGCCCTGCTGCCGTTCTCCACCGCGGTCCCGCTGCTGCTGGCGGTGCTGCTGTGGGCACGCCCGGGTCGGGCCAGCACGATCTACCGGTCGCTGCTGTTCGTGCCGGCGATGGTGGCACCGGTCGCGGTCGCCGTGGCCTGGCGGTTCCTGCTCAACCCGCTCAACGGGCTGGTCAACGAGGTGACCGGCCGGGTCGGGCTGCCGGCGGTGAACTGGCTGGGTGACCCTGCTTGGGCGCTGCCGGTGATCGTCGTGGTGACAGCCGCCCGGGTGGTGGCGTTCAACATGCTGCTCTTCAGCGCGGCCCTCTCCGGTCTGGACCGCCGGGCGGTGGAGGCGGCCCGGCTGGAAGGGGCGACCGGCTTCGAGGTGGTGTGGTTCGTCGTGCTGCCCCAGCTGCGCAGCACCACGGTGCTGCTCGGGCTGCTCAGCGTGGTGCTGGCCGGTCAGTGGTCGTTCACCAACGTCTCGGTGCTCACCCAGGGCGGCCCGGATGGCGTCACCGACAACGTCTACCACCGGATCCACACCCTCGGCTTCGGCTACTTCGAGACGGGCATGGCCTCCACCGCCTCCGTGCTGGTGCTGGTGTTCTTCGCCCTCGCCGCGCTGGCGGCCGAGGCAGTCAGGAGGCGTCGTGGCCGGTCGTGAGCTCCTGCCCGACGGGGCGGGACGAGCACGGGTCGGAGGTCTGCTCTGGCACCTGGCGCTCTGCGGTGCGGTGGTGTCCCTGCTGTTCGCCGTGGTCTGGGCACTGCTGAGCTCGTTCCGCCCCACCTCCCGGATCTACGGGCTGACGCCGTCCTGGCCGACGCTGGAGCACTACACCCGGGTGCTGGCGGAGTGGCCGGTGGCCACCTTGGTGGGGAACACCTTCGTGATGGCGAGCGCCGTCGCCGTCGGGCAGGTGGTGATCGGGTGCCTGGCTGCCTTCGCCCTGGTGCACCTCACCCCGCGGGCCCGGCGTCCGGTGCTGGCCCTGCTCACCGTCTCCCTGGCCATCCCGCCGCAGGCGCTGATCATCCCGCAGTACCTGATGGCCACCCGGCTGGGGTGGTTGAACACCGAGGCCGGGCTGATCGTGCCCCAGCTCGGCTCGTCCGCGCTGGCGGTGCTGGTGCTGGTGCAGCACGTCCGCGCGATGCCGGTCTCGGCCGCGCAGGCGGCTCGGCTGGAGGGAGCGCTGCCGCGGGAGGTGCTCTGGTACGTGGTGCTGCCCGCGCTGCGGCCGGCGATCGCGGCGGTGGCCGTGCTGGTCTTCATCACCACCTGGAACGAGTACCTGTGGCCGCTGCTCATCACGCCGAGGACCGAGGACACCACCGTCCAGATCGGGCTGTCCCAGTTCGTCACCGCCGAGGGCACCGACTACGGCGGTCTGCTGGCCGCCAGCACGCTGACGAGCCTGCCCATCCTGCTCGTCTACCTCGTCGCCGCGCGCCGGATCACCGACGCCTTCATGCAGGCAGGAGCCCGATGACCACCACCACCGCCAGCGACCTCGAGCTGCGCGACCTCAGCAAGCACTACGGCAGCACCGTGGCGCTGGACCACACCGACCTGCACGTCCCGGCTGGTTCGTTCACCGCCGTGGTCGGCCCTTCCGGTTGCGGCAAGTCGACCCTGCTCCGGGTGCTCTCCGGGCTGGAACCGGTCACCTCGGGCGCCCTGCTGGCCGACGGCGCGGACCTCACGCGGGTCCCGGCCGGCGAGCGCGGCGTCGCGATGGTGTTCCAGGACTACGCCCTGTACCCGCACATGGACGTCGCCGCGAACATCTCCTTCGGCCTCCGGCTGCAAGCCCGGCACCGACGCGATCGGCAGCCGTCCCGGGCCGAGATCGCCCGACGCACGCAGGAGGTTGCGGAGATGCTCGAGCTCGACGAGCTGCTGCGACGTCGCCCGGACCAGCTCAGCGGCGGTCAGCGGCAGCGGGTGGCGCTGGCCCGGGCGGTGGTCCGCCGACCTCCGGTGCTGCTGCTCGACGAGCCGCTGGCTGCGCTCGACGCCCAGCTGCGGATCTCGGCCCGGGCCGGGCTGCAGCGGCTGCACCGCGAGATCGGCGCCACGGTGCTGATGGTGACCCACGACCAGCACGAGGCGCTGACCATGGCGGACCACCTGGTGGTGATGCGGGACGGACGGGTGGTCCAGGCGGACCGGCCCGAGCAGGTCTACGCCCAGCCGGTCGACCGCTTCGTGGCCACCTTCGTCGGATCGCCGCAGATGAACCTGCAGCCAGGCGTGGACGGCGGCCTGCTCGGCTGGCGGGCCGAGGACGGCCGGCTGCTCGAGCCAGGAGAGGCGGCCCCGGCTGGGCACCTGCTGGTCGAAGGGACTGTCGAGCTGTGTGAGTTCACCGGCTCGGCCCAGGACGTCGTGTGCCGCGACGGCAGGACCTCCTTCACGCTGCGCCAGCACGTCGGCACCGTGTGGCTCCGCCCGGGTGACCCGGTGCGGTGCGTGGTGGCCCCGCAGCGGCTGCACCGTTTCGACCGGGACGGCCGCCGCCTCGGCTGAGCCGTGCCCGCGACCAGCCTGGTGGGCCCGCCCGGCCGCTCAGCGTGCCGCCTGCGCCAGCACCCGGTCCCAGTCGGCGAGGAAGCGGTCGATCCCGTAGTGGCCGAGGGCGTGCTCACGAGCCACCAGCCCCGCTGCCCGGGCCTCCTCCGGGTCGTCCATCCAGCGCCGTGCGGTGGCGAGGAGCTCCTCCAGGTCGTTGCTGACCAGGCCGGCCCCGTCGGGCACCGCCCGCGGGTGCTCGGTGGTGGCCAGCGCCAGCACGGGCATGCCCAGCATCATCGCCTCCAGCAGGGAGAGGCCCAGACTCGTCCAGCGGTAGGGGTGCAGGTAGGCCCGGTGGGAGGCGATCCGGTCGTGCAGCTCCTGCTGGGAGAGGTTGTGCACCCGAGTGGCCGGCAGGTCGACCCCGTGCTCGGCCGCGGCGGCCGGCAGCAGGTGGGAGTCGATGCCGTGGACGTCGACGTCGAGCTCGCCCGCGATCCGCAGCAGCAGGTCGGTGCCGGCCACGCGCCAGCGGCGGACCGGTTCGTTGACCACGGCGGCCAGCGACGCCCGCTCACCGGTGTAGCGGTGGCCGGGGTCGATGATCCCGTGCTCGACCACCGAAGTGGGCGCCCGCCCGCAGTCCCAGGCCATCTGGTTGAACCAGGTGACGTGCACGACCGGGATGTCGTCGCGGTCGGCCACCGGGTGCCGGCTGCGGACCGCGTGCCCGGTCGGGGCGTTGTGCTCCAGGTAGACCGCCGGCAGGTCGTGTCCGGGACGCCGGCCCGTCCAGCGCTCGACCAGCTCCAGCTCGTGCGGCCGCTGCAGCACCACGACATCCAACGGCTCGTCCCGCAGCTGGTCGGCCGGCACCTCGCGGGCCGACGCCGGCCAGTCCCAGGACCGCGCCCGCCCGCCGCCGTCGGCGCTGCGGTCGGGGAGCAGGGGCACCACGTAGTCGTGCGCACCGGCCACGAACGAGGTGGACCAGGACCCGTGCACGTGCCAGTGGAGGACCTTCACCTGCCCGGCTCCCAGGTCGTCCCGCGGACGCCGGGTGAGGACGGGGCGCCACCGACGGAGGTCTGCACGAGTGCGTCGTACCCGGTGCGCGCGACCTCACCCCTGGCACCGCACCGGGGTCGTCCTGCTCCTGTCCGAGCCGGACCCTCCTCGTCCGACTCCGGCTCGGAGGAGTTGCACAGCACGGTGCCTTGCGGGTCTACTTGGCTCGGGCCACCAGGCCCGCTGATTCGGGGGAACCAGCAGAACGGGCCATGTCGCCGGCCCTAGAACGTTCGCTCACCGCTCGGAGGATCCCCCATGGGCTTGCGCCCCCGCGTCCCGATCGCTCTCGCTGCCGCTGCAGCGGTGGTGTCCACCATCGCCCTGATGCCGACAGCCAGCCAGGCGGCCGAGGTGGACCGTGCCGAGGCCGAGGGAAGGCTCCTCACCGGCGACGCCGGGGCCCTGAACCTCAACACCGTCGCCGAGCTGGACGGCGCGTACTTCGCCGACGCGTCCAACCCCGGCGCCGGCTTCGAGAACATCGACGCCAGCGTGCTCAGCGGTCTGGTCGACGCCGAGGTCGGCGTGCCCCTGTTCGGTACCGAGGGCCTGATCGAGCTCGGCGCCCTCGAGCAGTACGGCCGCAGCGAGACCGGCGGGGTGCCCTTCGCCTCCTCCGGTGCCGTCACCGAGTCCGGCGCCATCGACATCGCCGCCGTGGACGACCCCGCCCAGCAGGCCAGCGTGAACCTCACCCCGCTGCTCGACCGGGCCGGACTGAGCGCCCTGCTCGATGAGGCGAGCCTGGAGCTGGGCGCGGTCTCCGGTCTGGCCACGGTGGACGACGAGGGCAGCTACGTCGGTGACTACCAGATCGGCGATGGCACGCTCACCCTCACCAGCCCGGCGACGGAGGCGACGGTCACCAGCCTGAACGGGTTGGTGGGAGACGTCTCCACCGACGTCAACGCCATCACCGCCGAGGGCGGGGTGATCGACGACGCCGTCGCACCGTCGCTGGCAGCGATCCGGAACACCGTGAACTCCGCGCTGCAGCCGGTGCCCATCCTCCCGCCGCTGGGCGAGGTGGAGGAGCTGGACGTCACGGCGACCCTCGACCTCGACCTGGAGACCGCGCTGGCCAACGTGCTCTCCCAGCCGATCGGCGAGGAGGAGAACGGCGTCACCATCAACCTGAGCACCGGCGAGATCGTGGTCGACCTCGCGGCCATGGTGACCAGCGGGACGCTGGACGACCTCCCGCCGAACACCGAGCTGCTCGACGCCGAGACGATCGAGGCCATCAACACCGAGATCGCGGCGGTGCTCGACACCGTCCCGGCCCTGGTGGTCGACACGGTGAACGACGCCCTGAACAGCGCCGACCTCACCATCGCCATCACCGGGGACGTCACCCTCGCCGGGCTGCCGGTCGCTGACCTCGCGATCACGCTCGACGGCACCCTCGGAGGGTTCACCGGGGCGGAAGGCGCCGAGGAGCCGACGACCGCGGTGGCGCTCGACCTCGCCGGTCTGAACCTCAGCGCGCTGACCAACGCGCTCGCGCCGCTGCTGACGGGAATCCTCGACAACCTGACCAGTCCCCTGCTGGAAGCGGTGACCGGCGCCGGGCTGGCCGAGACGGCCGTCACACCGGTCGTGGACACCCTCGCCACCGCGCTCGACCCGGTGATCGACGGCGTTGCGACCAGCCTGCTCGCCGTCACGGTGAACGTGCAGGAGACGCCGGGCGACTTCGTCGACCCGCGCGGTGAGGACGCGGACTCGTTCACCCAGTCCGCGCTGAGCATCGCCCTCCTCCCCGGCGACCCGCTGGTCGACATCGACCTCGCGTCGGCCACCGTCAAGCTGGCCGCCCCGGACGATGACGACGATGCCAACGCCTCCGCCTCGGCCGCTGCCAGCGCCGCTGCGGACAGCGACGCCAACGCGGCCTCCGAGGCCGCGGCCCAGGCGGCCGCCGACCCGGACTCCGACGACAACACCGACGCCACCGCGGCGGCCACCGCCGCGGCGGACGCGGACGCCAGCGCGGCTGCCGAGGCTGCCGCGCAGG
>NZ_QPKK01000144.1 GCF_003344635.1 Desertihabitans aurantiacus | reverse complement strand
ACCTCGGCACCGCCACCGAAGCCCTCCCACCCCAGACCTCGATCCAGATGGCCATCCTCGTCATCTCCATCATCCCCATCGTCATCGTCTACCCCTTCCTCCAACGCCACTTCGCCAAAGGCATGCTCACCGGCGCCGTCAAGGGCTGACCCGCCCGCCGACCACCCACCGAAGGGTTCCCACCGCCATGACACCGACGTCAGGACTCAGTCGCCGCCGTCTGCTGCAGACCGGCCTCACCGCCGCCGCCCTCACCGCGGTCGGCGTCCCCACCCTCAGCGCCTGCAGCAACGAGGGCCGCGGAGGCGGCGGCTCCCAGGCCGCCGACGACGCCGTCCAGCTGCCCGACCACATCCCCTTCGAGGGGCTGCCGGCCGACCTGGTCGGGGAGAACGGGGTGGTGGACGGGCTGCTGCGCTACCCCGCCGACCCGCCGCAGGTCACCAGCGGCACCCCCGGGGACGGCCAGCCCGTCAGGGCCCTCACCTTCACCAACAACCCGCTGCCCCCGGCGCTGGAGAACAACACCTTCTGGCAGGGTCTGAACGATCGCCTGGGCGCCCCCTACGAGGTCTCCCTGGTGCCCAGCGCCGACTACGCCGACCGGTTCCAGACTGCAGTGGCCGGTGACCAGCTGCCCGACCTGTTCAGCATCCAGCACACCTCGGTGCCCTCGCTGCCCGGCCTGCTCGCGCAGAGGGCCGTCGACCTCACCCCCTTCCTCGCCGGGAGCGCGGTGGCCCGGTACCCGATGCTGGCCAACATCCCGACCAACACCTGGGAGGCCACGGTCTACGACGGCAAGATCTACGCCGTCCCGATCCCGCGCGGTCCCGGGCTGAGCACCGTCCTCTACGGCCGTCAGGACGTGCTGGAGGAGCGCGGTCTGGACGCCGTCCCGGACTCCTGGGAGGCCTTCTTCGACTTCTGCGTGCAGGCCAGCGCGGGAGCCGTCAACACCTGGGCACTGAGCGCGGTGCCGCTGGTGGTGCTGCGGCAGATGTTCGGCGTGCCGAACACCTGGGCCGACGAGGGCGGCCGACTGGTCAGCGCCTACGAGGCCGAGCGCCAGCCCGAGGCCCTGGAGGCCGGACGCCGGCTGGTCGCCGAGGGCCTGGTGCACCCCGACGCCTTCGGCGTGCCGCAGAGCCAGCGCAAGACCTGGATCGCCAACGGGACCACCCCCTTCATCGAGGACACCTTCACCGCCTGGTTCGGCTTCTACCAGCTGGAGCTGAGCGAGGGGTTCCGGGTCGAGATCTACCGCCCGCCGATGGCCGACGGCGGGGGCGACGCCCCGATCTGGCTGGGCAACCCGACCAGCAACATCACCGCGATCAGCGCGCGCTCGGTCGACCGGGCCGAGGCGCTGCTCAGCGTCCTCGACCACCTCGCCGCGCCGGTCGGCTCGGCCGAGCAGCTGTACAAGATCTACGGCGAGGAGGGGGTGCACCACACCCTGGACGGCACCAACCCGGTGCTGACCGAACGCGGGCGCAGCGAGACCTTCCTCGGGCTGCAGTACCTCTCCGAGGGTCCCTTCACCCTGTACCTGGGCGGCCAGCCCGGTGCGGTGCAGCAGCAGTTCGACATCCAGAACGAGCTCGTGCCGACCGGTCTGCCCAACCCGGCCCTGGGGCTGTACAGCCAGACCCAGAGCCGCCGCGGCACCCAGCTCAGCACGATGATGTCCGACCTGGAGAACGAGATTCTGCAGGGTCGCCAGCCGGTCTCGGCCTGGGCCGAGGGCGTGGCGCGCTGGAAGGCCGACGGCGGCGACGCGATCCGCGACGAGTACCAGCTGGCCCTGGACGAGCGGGTCGGCGGATGAGCCCCGAGGCGCCGCTCCTCGACCGGCTGCCCGGCGCCCGCCGGCAGGTGGCCCGGGCCGCGATGGCACTGATGGACGCGCACTGGGACGAGGACGCCGGGCTCTTCCGCAGCCCCGACGGCGACTGCTACCAGCTGTGGCGCAGCGACCAGCCGGTGCACCTCGTGCGCGAGACGCCGATGTACGCCCTCGGCCTGCTGCTGCGAGACGGGCCCGGCGACCACCCGCGGGCGGTGCGGGCGCTGCAGACGGTGCTCGACCTGCAGCTCGACGAGCCCGACGCCGTCTACCACGGCACCTGGGTGCGCGCCCCGCAGGAGGAGCGTCGCGGACCGGGTGCCGTCGAGTGGCGCGACTACGACCCGAACTGGCGCGAGTTCATCGGCACCACGCTGTCGCTGGTGCTGCACGACCACGACGGACGGCTGCCCGCCGCCCTGGTGGACCGGCTCGAGCACGCGGTCGGGCTGGCCGTCGAGGGCACGCTGGAGCGCGACGTCCCGCCCCGCTACACCAACATCGCGCTGATGCGGGCCTACCTGCTCGACTTCGCCGGGCGCCGGCTCGGCCACCCGGAGCTGAGCGGGCTCGCCGCGGAGCAGGCGCTGGCCGTGCACGCGCTGTTCGCACCGCACCAGACCTTCGAGGAGTACAACTCCCCCACCTACTACGGCGTCAACCTCTACGCCCTCGCCCTCTGGCGGCGTCCGGAGTGCGCAGCGGTGCTGCGGGAGCTCGGCACGCAGATGGAGGCCGGGTTGTGGGCCGACATCGCCCGCTTCTACCACGCCGGGCTGCGCAACCTCAGCGGCCCGTTCGACCGCGCCTACTCCATGGACATGACCGGCTACGTCGGCTACCTCGGTCTGTGGATCGCCGCGGTGGTCGGGCTGGAGGCCGCCCCGGTGCCCGACCTCAGCTCACCGCCGGTGCACGCCTGGGACCTCTGCCCCGGGGTGGCGATCGGGCTGCTCGGCAGCCAGCCGCCCGCGACGAAGACCCCGCACCTGGCCGCCTTCCAGGGCCCGCGGACGATCAGCCGCACCATCACCGCAGAGCCGTACCGGGCGGCCACCGCCTGGCTGGGCGAGCACGTCATGCTCGGCGGGCAGCGCTCTCAGAGCACCGCACCGGGATCCTCCCAGCTGCACCGGGTCACGGTGCACTGGCGGCTGCCGGACGGCCGGGTCGGCTGGGTCCGGCTGCGCGGCGGCCCAGCCGTGGACGCCGAGGCCGGCCCCGGCCGGGTGGACCTGCACGCCGTGCAGCCCACGAAGGCGACCCGTCTCGACCTCGAGCTGGCCCCCGCCGTGGCGGCCGGCGCCCGGGTCGAGGCCGACCGGTGGGAGCTGCCCGGGCTCGTCCTCGAGGTCGACACCGACGGCGTGCTGGAGACGGTCGACCCCGGCCCGGACGGCCTCCGGGTGCGCTACGCGCCCCGGCCCGACGCGCCCGGGACTCTCACCCTCCACCTCCGGCTCCGCGTGGCCGGACACCGCTGACCCCACACCCCACCCCCAGGAGAACCCATGACCCCGACGTCACCTGTCAGCCGCCGCCGTCTGCTGCAGGGCGGGCTGACCGCCGCCGCCCTCTCGGCCCTCGGCGTCCCCACGCTGACCGGCTGCAGCAACGAGGGCCGCGGAGGCGGCGGCTCCCAGGCGGCGAACGACGCCGTCCGGCTGCCCGACTACCTGCCCTACCAGGGCGTGGAACCCGACCTGGCGGGTCGCGACGGCGTCAGCGACGCCATGCTGGCCTACCCGGCCGACCCGGTCCGGGCCACCGACACGGCCCCCGGCGACGGCCGTCCGGTCTCGGTGCTGACGATCTCCAACACCCCCCTGCCGCCCGCGCTGGACAACAACACCTTCTGGCAGGCGCTCAACGAGCGGCTCGGCTTCGAGCTGTCGGTCTCCCTGGTGCCCAGTGGCGACTTCGACGAGCGGTTCCAGACCGCGGTCGCCGGGAGCCAGCTGCCCGACGTCTTCAGCCTGTTCACCGGCTCGATCCCCTCACTGCCGGCGCTGCTGCAGAGCGAGGCGGTCGACCTCACCCCCCTGCTGGCCGGCAGCGCCGCGGCGAACTACCCCTTCCTCGCGAACATCCCCACCGAAAGCTGGCGCTCGACCGTCTTCGGCGGCAAGATCTACGGGGTTCCGATCCCCCGCGGCCCGCAGAGCAGCGCCATGCTCTACGCCCGGGCGGACCTGATGGAGGGGCGCGGGATCACCGCCGCCCCCGGCTCGCTGCAGGAGCTGCACGACCTGTGCACCGAGGTCACCGCCTCGGCCGGCAACACCTGGGCGCTGGGCGGCGTCCCCCTGCAGGTGCTGCGGCAGATGCACGGCGTCCCCAACGCCTGGTCGGAGCAGGGCGGCACGCTGACCAGCGCCAACGAGGCGGAGGGGCAGCAGGACGCGCTCGAGGCCGGACGCCGGCTGGTGGCCGACGGGCTCGTCCACCCCGACGCCTTCGGCGCCCCGGGCACCCAGCGCAAGACCTGGCTGGTCAACGGGTCGATCTCGTTGATGGAGGACACCTTCAGCGCCTGGCCCGACTTCTACACCTTCCCGATCGGGGAGGAGTTCCGGCTCACGGTCTACCCGCCGGCCCTGGCAGGAGGCGGCGGCACCGCACCCATCTGGCTGGCCGGACCCACCCACAACATCACCGCCATCAACCTGCGCGCCGCCGACCGCGCCGAGGCCCTGCTGGGCGTCCTCGACCACCTCGCCGCCCCCTTCGGCACCGCCGAGCACCTCTTCAAGAACTACGGGCTGCCCGGGGAGCACCACGAGCTCGACGGCACCGACCCGGTGCTCACCGAGCGGGGGCGCAGCGAGACCCAGCTCGGTCTGAAGTACATCGCCGAGGGCCCCTGGACCACCTACCAGGCCGGTCGCCCCGAGGTGGTCCAGGCCCGCTTCGACGCCCAGACCGCGGTGGTGCCCGGTGCCCTGCGCAACCCCGTCCTCGGCCTCTACAGCGAGACCGCCAGCCGGCGCGGCAGCCAGATCGGCAGCGTGCTCGGCAACCTCGAGGCCGACATCCTGCAGGGTCGCCGCCCCGTCTCGGCCTGGGCCGAGGGGGTGGCCACCTGGAAGAAGAACGGTGGGGACACCATCCGCGACGAGTACCAGCAGGCGCTGCAGGAGCGGGTCGGCGGCTGACCGTCGGGCCGGCCCCGGGGCGGCACGCCGTCCCGGGGCCGGTCGTGCTCTCTTGACTTGACCAGACGAAGGTTTAACGTTCACCTGGACGCACGCAGCACCGAGGACCAACCCACGACGGAGTGGAGGACCGATGGGAACCGACCGACCACCCGCGCCCCGGCTGACCCGACGGGGACTGCTCGGCGCGGGAGCGGCGGCCGGGGCGGGCCTGCTGGGCCTGACCGGCTGCTCCGGTGCGACCGGGGGCAGGACGCCGCTCGACTACTGGCACCTGATGAGCGGCGGCGACGGCATCCTGATGGGCGACATGGTCGCCGCCATCAACGGCAGCCAGCAGACCTACACCGCCGCCCAGACCGTGCTGGCCTGGGGCTCGCCGTACTACACCAAGCTGGCGATGTCCTCGGTGGCCGGCCGAGCCCCCGACCTCGCGATCATGCACCACACCCGGGTGGCCGGCTACGCCCCCGGCGGGCTGCTCGAGCCCTGGGACGTCGCCGAGCTGGAGCGGTTGGGCATCGGCCCCAGCACCCAGCCGGAACGGATCTGGCAGAAGGGCCAGCACGAGGGCCAGGTGTACTCGATCGCCCTCGACTCCCACCCCTACATCATGATCGTCAACACCGACCACGCCGAGGCCGCGGGAGTGCTGGAGAGCGACGGCACCGTCGAGATCTCCTCCCCCGAGCAGCTGGTGGAGGTGGGCACCCGGCTGGCCGAGGTGACCGGCGGGACCGGGCTGTCCTACGGCTACCTCGGCGACGGCGCGTCGATGTGGCGGTTCTTCTACACCCTCTACCGCCAGCAGGGCGCCGAGATGGTGCTGACGCCCGGACGTCCCGCCGAGTACGACATGGACGCCGCCGTCACCGCGCTGAGCACGATCCGGTCCATCCTCGACGGCCGGATCGCGGTGCAGAGCAACGACCTCGGCGGCTCGATCGCGGAGTTCGTCAGCGGCAGCACCGGGATCCTCTTCACCGGCGTCTGGGAGACCCCCACCGTGGAGGACGCCGGGATCCCCTACTCCGCGGTACCGATCCCGACGATGTTCAGCGAGCCGGCGGCCTACGGCGACAGCCACGCCTTCGTGCTCCCCCGGCAGGCCTCGGTCGACCCCGAGAGCCGGCAGGCGGCGTACGAGTTCGTGGCCGCGATGCTCAAGAGCTCGGGCACCTGGGCCCAGGCCGGGCACGTCCCGGCCTACCTGCCGGTGGTCGAGTCGGAGGAGTACCAGGCCCTGCCGGCCAGCAGCTACGCCGACGTCACCGACATCCTCAACTACGACCCCGAGGCCTACTTCTCCGGGTCGGGCTCGAACTTCCAGAGCTACTTCGCCGAGAACATCCAGACCGTGCTGCTCGGCCGCACCGAGCCACAGGAGGGGATGGCCGGCTTCATCGAACGGATCAACTCGCTGCTGATGCAGCCCAACCCCGCCGCCCCGGCGGCCTGAGGAGACGACGATGAGCACCTCAGCCCTCAGCACCCAGGTGGAGCCGGCCCCCGCCGCGGCGCCGCCGCGCGACGACCGCAGCCCGGCCCGGCGCCGCCGCGACACCATCGCCGGTTGGGCCTTCGTCGGCCCGTTCACGCTGCTGTTCCTGGCTTTCCTGGTGGTGCCGATCCTGCTCGGGCTGTGGCAGAGCTTCACCTCCCTCAGCCTCACCGGCGCCAACAACACCTTCGTCGGGCTCGCCAACTACGCCGAGGCGTTCGGCGACGCCGACATGTGGAACGCGCTCGGCAACACCACCGTCTTCACCGTGCTGAGCACCGTGCCGCTGGTGCTCGTCGCGCTGGTGATGGCCCTGCTGGTCAACATGGGCATCAAGGGCCAGTGGTTCTGGCGGCTGGCCTTCTTCCTGCCCTTCCTGCTGGCTTCCACCGTCGTCACGCTGTTCTGGGAGTGGATGTACAACCCCGAGCTGGGCGTCATCAACGACGTGCTGACCCGCTTCGGCGCCGAACCCGTCTCCTGGCTGCAGGACCAGAACACCGCCATGGGCGCGGTGGTGGTCACCACCGTCTGGTGGACGGTCGGGTTCAACTTCCTGCTCTACCTCGCCGCCCTGCAGAACATCCCGCACGTGCAGTACGAGGCGGCGGCCATCGACGGGGCCAGCGCCTGGCGCCAGCTGTTCTCCATCACCCTGCCCCAGCTCGGCCCGACGACCGTCCTGATCGTCATCCTCCAGGTGCTGGCCTCGCTCAAGGTCTTCGACCAGATCTACATGATGACCCAGGGCGGGCCGGCCGGGGCGACCCGTTCGATCGTCCAGTACATCTACGACACCGGCTTCACCGGCTACCGGCTCGGCTACGCCGCCTCGATCTCCTACATCTTCTTCGCGATCATCGTCGTCCTGTCACTGGTGCAGGCCCGGATCGCCGTCCGGAGGAGCAGCTGACATGACCACCATCGCCGCCCCCGCCAGCGGACGCCGCGTCCTCACCGACGTCGGCACCGCCTCCGCCGGACGCCGCCGCGGCCCGTCCCTGGGACGCGGGTTCGCCTTCCTCGTCCTGCTGGTGATGGCCGTCGCCTGGCTGGTGCCGTTCGTCTGGGCGCTGGTCACCTCCTTCAAGACCGAGACCGAGGCCGCCTCGGCGCCGGTGACGTTCTGGCCCACCAGCGGCTTCTCCGTCGAGGGCTACGTCGCCACGATCGCCAACGGCCAGATCCCGCTGTGGATCGGCAACAGCCTGCTGACCTCGACCATCATCACCGTGCTCAGCGTCGCGCTGGCCGCCGCCGCCGGCTACGCCTTCTCCCGGATCGAGTTCGCCGGCAAGAAGGTGCTCTTCGCCGTCATCATCGGCTCGATCATCGTGCCCCCGCAGATCCTGCTGGTGCCGCTGTTCCAGGAGATGCTGGTGCTCGGGCTGGTCGACACCTACGCCGCGATCATCCTGCCCCAGCTCATCCACCCCGAGATGGTGTTCATCCTCAAGAAGTTCTTCGATGCCGTCCCGGTCGAGCTCGAGCAGGCCGCGCTGGTCGACGGCGCCAACCGGCTGCGGGTGTTCTGGACGATCGTGCTGCCGCTGTCGCGGCCCATCCTCGCCGCGGTGTCGATCTTCATCTTCATCGGCGCCTGGAACAACTTCCTGTGGCCGTTCATCGCCGTCAGCGACACCTCGCTGATGACCCTGCCGGTCGGGCTGGAGACGGTGAAGAGCGCCTACGGGATCCAGTACGCGCAGAACATGGCCTCTGCCATGCTGGCCGCGGCACCCCTGATCCTGGTCTTCCTCTTCTTCCAGCGCCAGATCATCCGTGGTGTCGCCACCACCGGATTCGGCGGCCAGTAGGCCGTCCGAGCACGACCGTCCCACTCCGAGAGAGCGAGAACGATCCCCCATGACCACTGCCCGCGTCGTCGTCGACCGCGACTTCACCGTCGGCCCGGTGCCGCACCGCCTCTTCGGCTCCTTCGTGGAGCACATGGGCCGCTGCGTCTACACCGGCATCTACGAGCCCGGCCACCCGAGCGCCGACGAGCAGGGCTTCCGCACCGACGTGCTGGAGCTGGTCCGCGAGCTCGGCCCCACCGTGGTGCGCTACCCCGGCGGCAACTTCGTCTCCGGCTACCGCTGGACCGACGGGATCGGCCCGGTCGAGGAGCGGCCCCGCCGGCTCGAGGGCGCCTGGCACACGGTGGAGAGCAACGCCTTCGGCCTGCACGAGTTCGTCGCCTGGGCCAGGACGGCCGGGGTCGAGGTGATGGAGGCCATCAACCTCGGCACCGCCGGTGTGGAGGAGGCGCGCGCGCTGGTCGAGTACGCCAACCACCCTGGCGGCACCTACTGGTCGGACCTGCGTCGGCGCAACGGCGCGGAGGAGCCCTTCGACATCCGGCTGTGGTGCCTGGGCAACGAGATGGACGGCCCCTGGCAGATCGGGCACAAGACCGCCGAGGAGTACGGCCGGCTGGCCCAGGAGGCGGCCAAGGCGATGCGGCTGGTCGACAACGACCTGGAGCTGGTGGCCTGCGGCAGCTCCAACTCCGGGATGCCGACCTTCGGCGCCTGGGAGCAGACCGTGCTCTCCCACGCCTACGACGAGGTCGACTTCATCTCCCTGCACGCCTACTACCAGGAGCACGAGGGCGACGTCGCCAGCTTCCTGGCCTGCTCCTACGACACCGACTACTTCATCGAGTCGGTGGTCGCCACCGCCGACGCGGTCGGTGCCAAGCGCAAGTCGACCAAGCGGATCAACCTCTCCTTCGACGAGTGGAACGTCTGGTACCAGCGCGGCCAGGAGACCGACGACCAGCTGCACCGGCTGGTCAAGCAGCCCTGGCGCGAGCACCCCCGGCTGATCGAGGACACCTACAACGTCACCGACGCCGTGGTGGTCGGCACCCTGCTCAACTCGCTGCTGCGCCACGGTGACCGGGTGACGGTGGCCAACCAGGCCCAGCTGGTCAACGTCATCGCCCCGATCCGCAGCGAGGAGGGCGGTCCGGCGTGGCGGCAGACGATCTTCCACCCGTTCGCCGAGACCGCCCGGCTGGCCCGTGGGCAGATCATGCGCACCGCCATCACCTCGAGCCAGCACCACAGCGACCGCTTCGGTGACGTGGACACCGTGGACGTGGCCTGCACCTGGGACGAGGGCACCGGGCGTCTGGCGCTGTTCCTGGCCAACCGCGGTCTGGAGGAGGCCTCCGACGTCGAGGTCGTGCTGCGGGGCCTGCAGGCCGGCGCCGACGGCCTCACCGGCCGGGTGCTGACCGTGCCCGAGGACGGCGACCGCTTCACCGCCAACACCGAGGACGCCCAGGACCGGGTCGGTCTGAGCGACCTGCCGGTCGACGTCCAGGACGGCAGCGTCCGGGTCAGCCTGCCGCCGCTGTCGTGGGCCTGCGTCGAGGTGCCCGTCACCACCGCCTGAGCCCCGCCCGCACGCCCGGCTGCTGCCGTGCCGTCACGTACCGTGGGCGGCATGGCAGCACCGGGCCGGGCGGTGGCCGCGCTCGCCGCGGCGCTGCTCGTGGGCGCCTGCACACCCTCCGCCGGCCCGACCGCCCCGCCCCCGTCGCCCG
>NZ_QPKK01000143.1 GCF_003344635.1 Desertihabitans aurantiacus | reverse complement strand
GCGCGCGGCGTCAGCTGACGCGGTCGACGAGCTGGGTGGCGACGGCGGCGAGGGCGTGGCGGGCGGGGACGTCGGGGAGGAGGTCGAGGTGGCTGAGGGCGGTGCGGGCGTGGGCGCGGATGACCTCGCGGGCCTCCTCGATCACCGGGTGCGCGCGCAGGCGGCCGAGCACCTCGGCCAGGCGGGCGGGGTCGCTGAGGTCGGACTGCACGGCCTGGGTGAGGGCGACGTCCTCGGGACGCTTCGAGCGGGCCAGCATCAGCGTCGGCAGCGTCGGCACCCCGGCGCGCAGGTCGGTGCCGGGCTCCTTGCCGGTGACGTCGCTGGTGATGTCGATGAGGTCGTCCGACAGCTGGAACACCAGCCCGACCTCCTCGCCGTAGGCGGCCAGCGCGTCCAGCTGCTGCTCGCCCAGACCGGCGGTCAGTCCGCCGAAGACCGCGGAGGTAGCGATCAGCGAGCCGGTCTTGTCGGCCAGCACGGCCAGGTGGTGGGCCAGCGGGTCGGCACCGGGCTCGGGTCCGACGGTCTCGGCGATCTGGCCCTGCACCAGCCGGGCGAAGGTGCGCGCCTGCAGCTGCACCCAGCGTGGCCCGAGGGCGGAGATCAGGTCGCTGGCCCGGGCGAAGAGGTAGTCCCCGACGAGGATGGCGATGCTGTTCTGCCAGCGCTGGTTCGCGCTCGGGGCGCCGCGACGGATCTCGGCCTCGTCCATCACGTCGTCGTGGTACAGGCTCGCGACGTGGGTCAGCTCGACCACCTGGGCGGCGACCTGCAGCGCGTCCTCGTCGACCCGGTCGCCGAGCTCGGCCGCGGTCGCCACCAGCATCGGGCGGAACCGCTTCCCACCGGACCGGATGATGTGCTGGGCGGCCTCGGTGACCAGGGCCGTGTTGGCCTGGGCGGCCACCAGCAGCCCCTCCTCCACGGCCTCCAGCCGGCGGCGCACCGCGGCCTCCAGGCCGGGATCCTGCGCCCCGGGCAGCAGCCCGGAACCCGGGTCGGGGTGGGAGTCACCCGCACCGACGGCCCCGGAACGGGTCACCGTCTCGCCAGGACGACCGGGTCGGTCGGGCACACCTCACCTCACCTCAGGAAGACACTGGCCTGCAGGGCCAGCTCGAGCAGCGGCCCGGGCACCAGCCCGAAGACCACCGTGAGTGCCACGGCGACCGCCACCGCTGCATAGGTTGCCACACCGGCCCGGCCGACCCCCACCTCGCCCGCGCCCAGCTCCGGGCGGGAGGCGGTCGACGTGACGGAGGTCTCCTCCGCGGACGCAGCCGCGTCGTCCCGACGGGTCGCGAGGCTCAGGGCGCCGGTGCCGGGCTCGGCGGCCTCCGCGGTCGCTCCACCCGCGGGCTCCGCACCGCTCGACGGACCGACGTCCGGCCCGGCGGTGCCGGCGTCCGCGGTGACGGCGGCAGCGCGCGGGCGCGGCTCGGCGAAGAAGAGGGTGACGATGACCCGCAGGTAGAAGTAGGCCGCGAGCAGGCTCAGCACCACCCCGACCACCACCAGCCAGGCGTAGCCGCCGCTCCAGGCCGACTCGAACACACTGACCTTGGCGATGAACCCGCTGGTCAGCGGGATGCCGGCGAAGCTCAGCATGAACACCGAGAACGCCCCCGCCAGCCACGGGTGCCGACGGCCGAGTCCGGCCCAGTCGTCCAGGCTGCTGGCCTCGCCGTTGCGGTCGCGGATCAGGGTGACCACCGCGAAGGCGCCCACCGAGGCCGCCCCGTAGGCCACCAGGTAGAAGAGGGTGGCGCCGACGCTGCTGAGGTCGCGGGCCCCGCTGCTCAGGCTCGCGCCGGTCACCGCGGTCAGCATGAACCCGGCGTGGGTGATCGAGGAGTAGGCCAGCATCCGCTTGACGTCGGTCTGGGTGATCGCCAGCAGCGCGCCCACCGCCATGGTGAGCACGGCCAGCAGCGCCATCAGCGGCTGCCAGTCCCAGCGCAGACCGCCGAGCCCGACGTAGAACACCCGCAGCAGCGCCGCCACCGCGGCGATCTTCGTGCAGGAGGCCATGAACGCGGTGACCGCGGTCGGCGCGCCGGTGTAGACGTCGGGGGTCCAGGAGTGGAACGGGACGGCGGCCACCTTGAACAGCAGCCCGATGCTCACCCCCGCCATCCCGACCAGCAGCAGCCAGGTCGACTGCTGTCCGGCGCTGATGGCGGCGTCCAGGGCTGCCAGGTCGAAGCTGCCGGCGTAGCCGTAGAGCATCGCCACCCCGTAGAGGAAGAACGCCGAGGCCAGTGCGCCGAGCAGGAAGTACTTCAACCCCGCCTCCTGGCTGAGCAGCCGCCGGCGACGGGCCAGCGCGCAGACCAGGTAGAGCGGCAGCGAGAGGATCTCCAGCGCCACGAACATCACCAGCAGGTCGCCCGCGGCGGCGAAGAGCATCATCCCGAACAGCGAGAACAGCGCCAGCGGGTAGACCTCGGAGTGCTCGGTGCGGGCGCGGATCGCCAGCTCCTCGTCGACGCTGCCGGGGACGGCCGCCGCCTGCGGGGCGAAGGCGCTCACCCCGCCGTTGAGCCGGCGCTCGGTGAACAGCAGCAGCGACAGCGCGCCGAGGACGAGCAGCGCGGTCCACACGAAGTAGGTGGGGAGGTCGACCGCGACAGAGCCCAGCGCCGAGATGCCGACGTCACCGGCGGACCAGCCGCTGACGGTGAGGGCGCCGGCGACCAGCAGGGTGAGGAAGGTCAGCCCGACCTGCACCGGCCAGCGCGCCGAGCGCGGCGTCACCGCCTCCACCAGCACACCCAGGCAGGCGCCGGCGAAGACGACGATCAGCGGCATCAGCCGCGCGTACTCCAGCGAGGGAGGGGTGATCTCCATCAGTTGGCCTCCTGCTCGACGCTCGGTGCCGGGTCGGTGACCCCGGCCTGCTCCAGGGTCGCCCCGACCACCGGCGCCACCGCGTCCAGCACCGGGGCGGGGAAGAACCCGAGCACCACGATGAGGACGACCAGCGGCGCCAGGGTGAGCCGCTCCCGGCCGTCGAGGTCGGAGCGGACGTGGTCGCGGACGTCGTCGGTGACCGGGCCGGTCATCGTCCGCTGGTACATGATGAGGATGTAGAGCGCGGCCAGCACGATGCCGAGGGTCGCCACCGCCGCCACCGCCGGGTAGCGGGAGAACGTGCCGGCCAGCACCAGGAACTCCGAGACGAAGCTCGACAGCCCGGGCAGGGCCAGCGTGGACAGCCCGGCGAAGAGCAGCAGCCCGGCCGTCACCGGCGCCACCTTCTGCACCCCGCCGAAGGCCTCGATGCTGCGCGAGCCGCGCCGCTTCACCAGGTAGCCGACCACCAGGAACAGCGCCGCGGTGGAGAGCCCGTGGTTGAGCATGTAGAGGATCGAGCCCGACATCGACTGGCTGGTCCAGGCGAAGATGCCCAGCACGATGAACCCGAAGTGGCTGATCGAGGTGAAGGCGACCAGCCGCATCAGGTCCTTGCTGCCGATCGCGGCCAGCGCCCCGTAGAGGATGGAGACCAGCGCCAGCACCAGCACCACCGGGGTGGCCCACAGGCTGGCCTCGGGGAACAGCCCCAGGCAGAAGCGGATCATGCCGAAGGTGCCGAGCTTGTCGAGGATGCCGACCAGCAGCACCGCACCGGCCGGGGTCGACTCCTCCGCGGCATCGGGCAGCCAGGTGTGCACCGGCACCATCGGCGCCTTCACCGCGAAGGCGATGAAGAACCCGACGAACAGCCAGCGCCCGACCTCGCCGTCGATGCCCAGCGCGGCGAGGTCGGCGACGAGGAAGGACGGCTCCCCCGCGCGGGCGGAGACCACGTAAAGCCCGATCACCGAGGCCAGCATGATGAGCCCGCCGCCGAGGGCGAAGATGAGGAACCGGCTCGCCGCGCGCCTCCGGTTCGGCCCGCCGAAGGCGCCGATGAGGAAGTACATCGGCAGCAGGATCGCGTCGAAGAGCAGGAAGAACAGCAGCACGTCGGTGGTGAGGAAGGCCAGTAGCGCGAACCCCTCCAGCGCCAGCACCAGGGCGAAGAAGGCCCGCGCGCTCCAGCGGCGGGGCTGCTCGGGAGCGGTCGCCGTGGCGCCACCCCCGGCCCCTGCCCCGACGGTCTCCGGACGCTCGGGGCCACCCGCGCCGACCAGCACCTGTTCGCGCTGACGCACCGCGGCGGCGTCCCGGACGCCCTCCGAGGCGCCACCGCGCCGGTCCTCGTCCCGCCAGCTGGCCAGCAGCACCACCGGGGTGAGGACGAGGGTGAGCGCCACCATGGTGAGGCTGAGGCCGTCGGTCGGGCCGAGGGCCCAGTAGGCGCCGATCTGCGGGATCCAGGGCACCTGCTCGGCCAGCGGCGCGCCGGCCAGGTGCTGGGCGACCACCCAGCCGCCGAGCACCAGGGCGAGCAGCGAGACCGCCAGCCCGGCCGCCCGCGCGGCGGTACGCGGCAGCGCCACCAGCAGCAGGGCCCCGGCCAGCGGGAGCAGACCGAGGACGGTCAACCACGGGATGTTCATCGCTCTCCTCCCTCAGGCCAGCCGGCCGAGGACCAGGACGACGGCGACCATGCCGACGCCGGCCACCATCGTCAGCGCGTAGCTGCGCACGAACCCGTTCTGCAGCCGGCGTCCCACCTGGGACAGGCCCGCCAGCACGTCCCCGGTCGCCGACCAGCCGCCGCCGACCAGCGTCTCGTCGGCCCGGCCGAGGACCCGGACCAGCTGCTGCCCGGGACGCATGAACACCGCCTCGTTGAAGGCGTCGCCGTAGAGGTCGCGGCGTCCGGCCAGCACGAACGGCGAGCGGGTGCTCGGCGCGGTCTGCGGCACCCCGCGGCGGCCGAACAGCACCCACGCCAGCGCCACCCCGCCGGCCACCAGCAGCAGCGTCACCGCCGCCACCGGGGTGAAGTGCAGCAGGCTCGCCTCGTGCGCCTCGGCCCGGACCGCGGGCGCCAGCCAGCCCTCGATCCAGTTGTTGAGCACCAGACCGCCGACCACCGAGGCGGCGGCCAGCACGACCAGCGGCACGGTCATCACCGCCGGCGCCTCGTGCGGGTGGACGCCCTCGGCCCAGCGACGGCGTCCGAGGAAGGTCATCAGCATCAGCCGGGTCATGTAGAACGCGGTCACCCCCGCACCCACCATCGCCAGCACCCCGACCACCACGTTGTGCTCGAAGGCCGCCTCGATGATGTGGTCCTTGGAGTAGTAGCCGGACAGGAACGGGAAGCCGATGATCGCCAGGTAGCCCAGGCCGAAGGTGGCGAAGGTGATCGGGAGCGCCCGGCGCAGCGCCCCGTAGCGGCGCATCTCGACGTCGTCGTCCATGGCGTGCATCACCGAACCGGCCCCGAGGAACATGTTGGCCTTGAAGAAGCCGTGGGTGAGCAGGTGGAAGATCGCGAACGCGTAGCCGGCCGGGCCGATCCCGGCCGCCAGCAGCATGTAGCCGATCTGGCTCATGGTGGAGCCGGCCAGCACCTTCTTGATGTCGTCCTTGGCGCAGCCGATCCAGGCGCCGAACAGCAGCGTCACCGTGCCCACGACGACCACCGCGGTGCTCGCCACCTCGGTGTGGGTGAACACCGCGTTGGCCCGCACCACCAGGTACACCCCGGCGGTCACCATGGTGGCGGCGTGGATCAGCGCCGACACCGGGGTCGGGCCCTCCATGGCGTCCAGCAGCCACGACTGCAGCGGCACCTGGGCCGACTTGCCGCAGGCGCCGAGGAGCAGCAGCAGCCCCATCACGGTGGCGACGGTGCCGCCCATCTCCCCCGCGCCGGCGTCGACGTCGACGAAGGCGGAGGAGCCGAAGGTGGCCAGCATCAGCATGATCGCCAGCACCATGCCCATGTCGCCGACCCGGTTGACCACGAACGCCTTCTTGGCCGCGGTGGCGGCGGTCGGCTTGTGCTGCCAGAACCCGATCAGCAGGTAGGACGCGAGCCCGACGCCCTCCCAGCCGACGAACAGCACCAGGTAGTTGTCGGCCAGCACCAGGATGAGCATGGCGGCGACGAAGAGGTTGAGGTAGGCGAAGAACCGTCGGCGCCGGGGGTCGTACGCCATGTAGCCGATCGAGTAGACGTGGATCAGCGAGCCGACACCGGTGATCAGCAGCACGAACAGGATCGACAGCTGGTCCACCAGCAGCCCGGCGTCGATCCGCCACCCGCCGGTCTCGATGAACCGGTACAGCGGGACGCCGACCGCGCGGGCCCCCTCCTCACGGCCGAGCAGGTCGACGAAGAGCACCACCCCGAGCACGAACGACCCGATCGGCATCAGCGTGCCGAGCAGGTGGCCCCAGGCGTCGGCGAACCGTCCGGCCAGCAGCAGCACCAGCGCACCGGCCAGCGGCAGCGCGATGAGCAGCCACGCCAGTCCGAAGAGCCCGGAGGCGGCCGTGGGCGTCACCACTTCGAGCGGGGTCACAGGTCCTCCTCAGAACTTCAGCAGGTTGGCGTCGTCGACCGAGGCCGAGCGGCGGGTGCGGTAGATCGAGACGATGATGGCCAGCCCCACCACGACCTCGGCGGCGGCCACCACCATCACGAAGAAGCTGGCGACCTGGCCGTCCAGCAGGCCCCACGCGTGGGAGAAGGTGACCAGCGCGAGGTTGCAGGCGTTGAGCATCAGCTCCACGCACATGAACGCCACGATCGCGTTGCGCCGCACCATGAAGCCGACGGCGCCGATGGTGAAGAGCATCGCCGAGAGCACCAGGTAGTAGCTCGGTTCCATCAGATCCGCTCCTCGTCCGACAGGTCCTCACCACGGGTGCGCTGGGTGCGCTGGGACGCCTTCAGCGCAGCACCCTGCTCGGCCACGCTCTCCCCGGGCCGCGGGTCGCGCTGGTGGCCGACCGCCGGGTCGGGCTGACGGTCCCCGGCGATCTCGGCGTGCCGCTGGGCCATCGGGGCGAGCAGCTCCTCCGGCGTGCGGATCCGCGAGCGGCTGCGCAGGGGGGCCGAGACCGAGTCCTCGGCCACGGACCCGTCGGGCAGCAGGGCGGGGGTGTCGACCGCGTTGTGCCGGGCGAAGACGCCCGGGGTGGGCATCGGGCCGGGGTGGCGTCCGGTCTCGGCGTAGGCCCGGATCCGCTCCGCGGCGCGGGTGCGCTGGTCGCGGCGGGGCACCAGGCGCTCGCGGTGGGTCAGCACCATCGCCCCCACGGCCGCGGTGATGAGCAGCGCCGAGGTGGCTTCGAAGGCCCACACCCAGCGGACGAAGACCAGCGCGGCCAGCCCCTGCACGTTGCCGCCGTACTGCGCGTTGGCCTCGGTCAGCCCGACCGGGCCGGTGACCACGGCGTTGCCGAGCCCGGCGACCAGCAGCACCACCAGCCCGATCCCGAGCACGACCGCGAACACCCGCTGCCCGCGCAGCGTCTCCACGAAGGAGTCGTCGGAGTCGACGCCGACGAGCATCACCACGAAGAGGAACAGCATGAGGATGGCGCCGGTGTAGACGATGATCTGCACCGCGAACAGGAACGGGGCGTCGAGGGCGGCGTACTGGATCGCCAGGCAGATCATCACCGCCGCCAGGCAGAGCGCGGAGTGCACCGCCTTGCGGGCCAGCACCATCCCGACCGCGCCGAGCACCATCACCGGGGCGAGCAGCCAGAACGCCAGCTCCTGCCCGCTCATCGGTCTCCTCCGCTCAGGGGTCCTTCGACGGGCTCAGGACGCTCGGGGTGGGTGGCTGCCGTCATCGGTCACCTCCGGGGCGTTCGGCCGCACCGGCCGGTTCGGGCGGGGTGGGCGTGTCGTGCCGGCGGCCCGGGCCCTCGCCGCCGGTGCGGGTGTCCGCACCGCCAGAGGTGGGCAGGCCGCGGAAGTAGGTCTCCTCGTCGTCACCGAGCCGGCGCGGGTGCGGCGGGGCCTCCATGTCGGGCAGCAGCGGGGCCAGCAGCTGGTCCTTCTCGTAGATCAACGAGGCCCGGCTGGTGTCGGACAGCTCGAACTCGTTGGTCATCGTCAGCGCCCGGGTCGGGCAGGCCTCGATGCACAGCCCGCAGAGGATGCAGCGCAGGTAGTTGATCTGGTAGACGCGGCCGTAGCGCTCACCGGGTGAGTACCGCTCCTCCTCGGTGTTGGACGCGCCCTCGACGTAGATCGCGTCGGCCGGGCAGGCCCAGGCGCACAGCTCGCAGCCCACGCACTTCTCCAGCCCGTCGGGCCAGCGGTTGAGCTGGTGGCGGCCGTGGAAGCGGGGCGCGGTGATCTTCGGCTTGGTCGGGTAGTCCTCGGTGAAGGTCTTGCGGAACATCGTCTTGAACGTCACCCCGAACCCGGCGACGGCGTCCAGCACACCCATCAGGACGTCTCCTCTCGATCGTGACCCGGACCGTCCGGACGCCGCCCGGCCCGGTCCGTGTCCTCGTCGCCGGGGAGCACCCCGGCCATCTCCGGCAGCTGCTGCTCGCCCTGCGGCGGCACCGGGTAGCCCCCGGCGTAGGGGTCGAAGGCGGTCGGTGCCGCGGTCTCCGGTTCGGTCTCCCGGCCGCCGAAGAGGGCCAGCCCGATCGCGACCAGCACCACCGCGCCGGCGCCGAGGAGCACCGCGGGGCTGGTGAACCAGCCCTCCTCCCGGCCCATCCGCACGGTGGCGATGCCGACGATCCAGACCAGCGAGAGCGGGATCAGCCAGCTCCAGCCGAGCTTCATGAACTGGTCGTAGCGGAACCGCGGCAGCGTGCCCCGGAGCCAGACGAAGACGAAGATCAGCAGGATCACCTTGGCCAGGAACCAGACCGCGCCCAGGTAGCCGGCGTCGATGCCGGGCACCTGGTTGAGCGGCCACGGCGCGTGCCAGCCGCCCAGGAACAGGGTCACCGCGATCGCCGAGACGGTCGCCATGTTGATGTACTCGGCCAGGAAGAACATCGCGAACCGCATCCCGGAGTACTCGGTGTGGAAGCCGCCGACCAGCTCCCCCTCCGCCTCGGGCAGGTCGAACGGGGCGCGGTTGGTCTCGCCCACCATCGAGATCAGGTAGATGACGAAGGACGGGGCCAGCAGCAGCGCGTACCAGCCGGTGATGCCGACGTCGGCGCCGAGGACCACCACCGGCTGCTGCTGGGCCGCCACGATCTCCGAGGTCGACATCGACCCCGCGAGCAGGAACACCGCCACCAGCGACAGCCCCATCGCGATCTCGTAGCTGATCATCTGCGCGCTGGAACGGAGCCCGCCGAGCAGCGAGTACGTCGAGCCCGAGGACCAGCCGGCCAGCACGATGCCGTAGATGCCGATCGAGGCGATCGCCAGCAGGAAGAGCACCGCCATCGGCAGGTCGGTCAGCTGCAGGTTGGTCTGGCGGTCGGTGAACGGCACGGTCACCGTGCCGGCGATCGGGATCACCGCCCACGCGGTCAGGGCCGGGACGGCGCTGAGGAACGGGGCCAGGTTGAAGACCACCTTGTCGGCCGCGGTCGGCATGAAGTCCTCTTTGAACATCAGCTTCATGCCGTCGGCCAGCGACTGCAGCCAGCCGAAGGGTCCGTTCATGGTGGGGCCCTTGCGGTGCTGCATCCGGCCGACGACCTTGCGCTCGAAGACGATGTTGAACAGCGTCAGCACCAGCAGCAGCGCGAAGACGAACACCGCCTTGATCAGCACCACCCACCAGGGGTCGGCCCCGAACAGGGCCAGGTCCATCGCGGTCATGCCACCCCTCCCTGCTCCTCGGCCTGGACGTCGCGCTCGGTCAGCGGCGTCTCGCCCAGGTCCACCTGCTCCCCCGGCCGCGGGGTGGCCGGCAGCACCGACGGCAGCACCCGCACCGGTCCGCCGGCCCGCAGGCCGAGGGCGAGGGTCGAGACGCCGGCCGACAGCGTCGGCACCCACAGCACGTCGTCGACCATCTCCGGCATCACGTGCACCGGCAGCACCACCGAGCGCTCGTCGTCGGCACCGGGGGCGAGCAGCCGGACGCCGCCGCCCTCGACCAGTCCGACCCGCTCGGCGGTCGCGGCGCTGACCCGGGCCACCGCCCGGCGGGCCGTCGCCAGCAGGTGCGGCTCGCCGTCCAGGGCCCGGCTCGGGTCGAGCATCATCCGCCAGGTCGCCAGGGTGAGCTCGGTGCCCGCGTCGCCGCCGGTCGCGACAGCGGGACGCC
>NZ_QPKK01000142.1 GCF_003344635.1 Desertihabitans aurantiacus | reverse complement strand
CCCTGAGCCCGCCCCCCAGCGCCCTGAGCCCACCCCTCAGCGCCCTGAGCCCACCCCCCAGCGCCCTGAGCCTGTCGAAGGGCCCCTGCTCGCCGTCGACGACCTGTCGGTGACCTTCCAGCGCCGGGGCGCACGCCCGACCCGCGCGGTGGACGGCGTCTCCTTCGCCGTCGACCCCGGTGAGGTGGTCGGCATCGTCGGGGAGTCCGGCAGTGGCAAGTCGGTGACCTCGATGGCGGTGATGGGGCTGCTGCCCGCGCGCACCGCCCGGGTCACCGGCAGCGCCCGCTTCGACGGCCGCGACCTGCTGACGATGCCGGACGCCGAGCGCTCCCGGCTGCGCGGCAAGGAGATCGCGATGGTCTTCCAGGACCCGATGAGCTCGCTCAACCCGGTGCTCACCGTCGGCCTGCAGATCACCGAGGTGCTGCTGCGCCACCAGCAGATGAGCCGGGCCGAGGCCCGCGAGGAGGCCGTCGAGCTGCTGCACCGGGTCGGCATCCCCGACCCGCGCCGCCGGGTGGGGGAGTACCCGCACCAGCTCTCGGGCGGCATGCGGCAGCGGGCGCTGATCGCGGTGGCGCTGGCCTGCCGGCCGCGGCTGCTGATCTGCGACGAGCCGACCACCGCGCTCGACGTCACCATCCAGGCCCAGGTGCTGGAGCTGCTGCGCGAGCTGGTCGCCGACCTCGGCACCGCGATGATCATGATCACCCACGACCTCGGCGTGGTGGCCGGGCTGTGCGACCGGGTCAACGTGATGTACGCCGGCCGGGTGGTGGAGTCGGCCGGACGTCGCGACCTCTTCGCCGCCCCGCGGCACCGCTACACCGAGGGCCTGCTGGCCTCCATCCCGCGGCTGGACGCGCCGCGCGCGGAGGGGCTGACGCCGATCCCGGGCACCCCGCGCGACACCGTCGGCTGGGACCGGGCCTGCGCCTTCGCCCCACGCTGCCGGCACGCCACCGACGGGTGCGTCCGGCCCGACCTGGCGCTGGAGCCGATGGAGCCCCGCAGCGGCGAGGTCGAGCACCTGGTGCGCTGCGTCCACCCGGCCCCGGTCGGGGCGTCCGAGCACCTGGAGGGAGCGCGATGAGCGGCACCGACGGAGCGGGATCCGGGACGTCCGGGCGCGAGGACGTCCTGCTGGAGGTCGAGGACCTCAGCGTGCACTTCCCGATCCGGCGCGGGATCGTCTTCGACCGCACGATCGGCCACGTCCGGGCGGTGGACGGGGTCAGCCTGCGGATCGCCCGCGGCACCACCTACGGGCTGGTGGGGGAGTCCGGGTGCGGCAAGTCCACCCTCGGCCGGGCCCTGCTGCGGCTCAACGAGCCCACCTCCGGGCGCATCGTCCTCGACGGCACCGACGTCCGCGCGCTGGGCCGCGAACCGCTGCGCCGCTTCCGCCGGCGGATGCAGATGGTGTTCCAGGACCCGCTGTCCAGCCTCGACCCGCGCCAGAGCGTGCAGAGCCTGCTCACCGAGCCGCTGCGGGTGCACGGGCTCGACGAGGTCGACCGCGAACGGCTGGGCGGGAACGGCGAGCGCGCCCACGTCGAGCGGGCCGCGGAGCTGCTCGAGGTGGTCGGGCTGCCCCGCTCGGCCCTGGCCCGCTACCCCCACGAGTTCTCCGGCGGGCAGCGCCAGCGGATCGGGATCGCCCGGGCGATGGTGCTCAACCCCGAGCTGGTGGTGGCCGACGAGCCGGTCAGCGCCCTCGACGTCTCGGTGCAGGCGCAGGTGATCAACCTGCTCGAGGAGCTGCAGGAGCTGCTCGGGCTGACCTACCTGGTGATCGCCCACGACCTCGCGGTGGTCCGCCACATCTCCGACACCATCGGGGTGATGTACCTCGGCGTGATCGTGGAGGAGGCGCCCAGCGACGCCCTCTACGAGCAGCCGCTGCACCCCTACACGCTGGCGCTGATGTCGGCGATCCCGGTGCCCGACCCGGTGGTGGAGGACGCCCGGGAGCGGATCCTGCTCGCCGGCGACCTGCCGAGCCCGGCCAACCCGCCGGCCGGCTGCCGGTTCCACACCCGCTGCCCCTTCGCCCAGGAGCGGCTCTGCGCCGACACGGTGCCCGAGCTGCGCGAGGTCGCCCCCGGCCGGCGGGTGGCCTGCCACTGGGCCGAGGAGATCCGCGACGGCCGGCTCACCGCGCACCGGGTCGACCCCGACGCCACCGTGACCGCGGACGTCCGGCCGGGCACCAGCGGCCCGTCCGGCACCGACCTGGACCCGCTCGCCGTCCCCTGACGCGCGTCCCCCACCCGCGTCGCCGGAGCGACACACACCTTCGCCGGACCCCACACCAGCTGCAGCCGGTGTGGGGTCCGGCGGACGTGTGTGCGGGGGTGCGCGGAGGCGCTGCGGCGGCCGACACGCCGCTCTCTGGATCGATTTTGCAGCCGCTCCGTTCGGCCCTAGAGTCCGTCCCGCCAGCACGGACGACGCGGTCACGGCGGCCCCCTCACCACCTCTTTCGCGAACGGAATACGCCCGTGCTCGTCGCCGCACTCGGCTGGCTCGCTGCCGCCGTGGGGATGCTGTCGTCCCTCCCTCAGCTGTGGAAGCTCCTGCGTCACCGGCAGACCGCCGGCTGCTCCTTGCTGCTGTGGCAGCTGTCGATGGGCAACTGCCTGGCCTGGACCGGTCACGGTGTGATCATCGGTGCGGCCCCGATGATCCTGCCGAACCTGGTCCTGGCCCTGGTGGCCCTGCTGATCATCGCGACCCTGTGCCGGGCTCGCGGCCGGTCGCTGCCGCTGGTGGTGCTCGGCTCGCTGGCGCTGGCCGCGACCTGTCTGACCGTGGACGTCCTGCTCGGCCCGGTCGCCTTCGCCGCCGTGGTCTTCGTCCCCGCCCTGGTCGGCGTGCTGGCCCAGCTGCGGGTGATCGCCACCGGGCTGTCGCTCGACGGGGTGTCCGCGGGCTACCTGGTGGTCGCGGTGCTGATGCAGGGTCTGTGGCTGTGCTGGGCGGTGCTCAGCGGCGACATCTCGGTGCTCCTGGTCGGCAGCTCGATGCTCGGCTTCGCCACGCTCTCCCTCGGCTGGTACCTGGGACGCCGCACCGGGATCGTCGCCGCAATCGGCCGCGCCCGTGGTGAGGACCTCACGCTGGCCGCCTGACCCTCAGCAGCGGCCCGTCCGGTCCCGGCCCTAGAGTCGGAGTCGAGCCCGGCCGACCACCGGAGCCGCCCCGACGTCGAGGAGGATGCCCGTGCCCACCGAGGTCCAGGGTGTGATCGCCCGCAGCAAGGACGCCCCCGTCGAGCTCACCACCATCGTGGTGCCCGACCCCGGCCCCGGCGAGGTGGTGGTGGACGTCCAGGCCTGCGGGGTCTGCCACACCGACCTGCACTACCGCCAGGGCGGCATCAACGACGAGTTCCCGTTCCTGCTCGGCCACGAGGCCGCCGGGCTGGTGAGCGAGGTCGGCGAGGGCGTCACCGAGGTCGAGGTCGGTGACTACGTGGTGCTCAACTGGCGCGCGGTGTGCGGCCAGTGCCGGGCCTGCCGCCGCGGCCGTCCGTGGTACTGCTTCGACACCCACAACGCCCGGCAGAAGATGACCCTGACCGACGGCACCGAGCTCACCCCGGCCCTCGGCATCGGCGCCTTCGCCGAGAAGACCCTGGTCGCCCAGGGCCAGTGCACCAAGGTCGACCGCGGTGCCGCGCCCGAGGTCGCCGGCCTGCTCGGCTGCGGCGTGATGGCCGGCATCGGCGCGGCCATCAACACCGGCGGGGTGACCCGCGGCGACACGGTGGCCGTCTTCGGCTGCGGCGGCGTCGGCGACGCCGCCATCCTCGGCGCCCGGCTGGCCGGGGCGTCGAGGATCATCGGCGTCGACATCGACGACCGCAAGCTGCGGGTGGCCGAGGGCATCGGCGCCACCCACACCGTCAACTCCCGCCAGACCGACCCGGTCGCCGCGATCCAGGAGCTGACCGGCGGCTTCGGCGTCGACGTCGCGATCGAGGCGGTCGGACGTCCCGAGACCTACCGGCAGGCCTTCTACGCCCGCGACCTGGCCGGCACCGTGGTGCTCGTCGGCGTGCCCACCCCCGACATGGAGATCACGCTGCCGCTGCTCGACGTGTTCGGCCGGGGCGGGGCGCTGAAGTCGTCGTGGTACGGCGACTGCCTGCCCAGCCGCGACTTCCCGATGCTCATCGACCTGCACGCCCAGGGACGGATCGACCTGTCGGCCTTCGTCACCGAGAAGATCGGCATCGGCGACGTCGAGGCCGCCTTCGACAAGATGCACGCCGGCGACGTGCTGCGCTCGGTGGTCATGATCGAGGGGGCCCGGGCATGACGTTCCGCATCGAGAAGACCGTCACCTCGGGCACCTTCTCCCTCGACGGTGGCACCTGGGACGTCGACAACAACGTCTGGGTGGTCGGTGACGACACCGAGTGCCTGGTCATCGACGCCCCGCACGACTCCACCGCGATCGTCGACCTGGTGGCCGGGCGGACGGTGACCGCCATCCTGCTCACCCACGCCCACGACGACCACATCGACGCCGCCGGCAGCCTGTTCGACCAGGTCGAGGCGCCGATCCACCTGCACCCCGACGACCGGATGCTCTGGGACGCGGTCTACGCCGACGTCGGTCCCGACGGCGACCTCGCCGACGGCCAGACCTTCTCGGTCGCCGGTCGCACCCTGACCGTGCTGCACACCCCCGGCCACAGCCCGGGCAGCTGCTGCTTCCACCTGCCGGAGGAGGGGGTCGTCTTCACCGGCGACACCCTGTTCTCCGGCGGCCCGGGTGCGACCGGACGCTCCTACTCCAGCTTCGAGACGATCATCGACTCGATCACCGCGAAGCTGCTCACCCTGCCGCCCGACACCGTGGTGCACACCGGCCACGGCGACTCCACCACCATCGGCGCGGAGGCCCCGCACCGCCAGGAGTGGATCGACCGGGGCCACTGACCGAGGTGCGGGCGGTCGGCCGGCTCGGGTAGCGTCGGTCCGTACTCAATCGTTCCAGAAGCAGGAGGCCGCGCGGTGGGCGTCGGGCAGACAGACGGCGGCGTGACCCTCGGCACCGGGCCGTCGGCCTATCTGAGGCTGCTGCGTCACGGCCCGGCGGCCGGGCCCTTCTTCGCCGCCCTGGTCGCCCGGCTGCCGATCGCGATGGCGCCGCTGGGGATCCTGCTGCTGATCGAGCGGGAGCGCGGCGCCTACAGCCTGGCCGGGTTCGTCACCGGGGCGTTCGCCGTCGGCTCAGCGATCGGCATGCCGCTGTGGGGGCGTCTGATGGACCGCCACGGCCAGCCCCGGGTGCTCGTGCCGACCTCGCTGACCAGTGCCGCCATGCTCGTCGCCGTCGCGGTCGCCACCCTCGGAGGCGCACCCTCGGCGGCGCTGCTGGTGCTGGCCTTCCTCGCCGGGCTGGCCTTCCCGCCGATGAGCCCGGCGATCCGGGCGGCGTGGCGGACGATCTTCCCCGACCGGGCCTCCCGCCGGGTCGCCTTCGCCCTCGACGGCACCTCGGTCGAGCTGGTCTTCGTCGGCGGCCCGCTGCTGCTCTCGCTGCTGCTGGTGCTGACCCCGGGCGGCGTCCCGCTGGTGCTGACGGCCGTGCTGCTGGCCGGCGGCACGCTGGCCTACTGCCTGACGTCGGCCGCGCGCCGGTCCTCCGGGCTCAGCGGGGAGGACCCCGAGCCCGTGGCCGGCCCGCGCCGTCGGGTCCCGGTAGTCTTCATCGGCGGGGTCGCCACCGTGCTGGCCACCATGCTCATCCTCAGCATCGGCTTCGGCCAGCTCGACACCTCGATGGCGGCCACCGCCGGCATCATGCTGGGCAGCACCGACAACGTCGGCGTGCTCTTCGCCTGCATCGCCGGCGGCAGCACGCTGGGTGGGCTGGCCTACGGAGCCCGGCACTGGAGCTTCTCCGAGCGGCGCGCGGTGCCGGTGCTGTTCGCGGCCTTCTCGGTGCTGCTCGGGCTGATGGCCCTGCTGCTCAGCTGGTCGGGGGCTTCGCTGGCCCTGGTGCTGCCGTTGCTGTTCGTCACCGGCGTCACCATCGCCCCGGCGCTGATCATGCAGCAGCAGCTGATGGACCACCTCGCCCCGCCGGACCGACTGAACGAGGCGCAGTCCTTCCTCTCCGCCGCCAACACCACCGGCGCGGCGGCCGGCACCGCGGTCGCCGGTGTGCTCATCGACTTCCACGGCGTGGACTGGTCCTTCGCCGGGGCCTCGGCCGCGCTCGCCCTCGCCGTGGTGGTGGCGCTGGCCAGCCAGCGGCGCTGGAAGCGGGCCGAGCAGGAGGTCGCGGCGGCCACGCTGCCCGCCGACGTCCGCGTCTGACCCGTCCCGGGTGGCCGGCGGAATCCGCCCCGCAGCCCGGGCGCCGCGGACTAGCCTTGCCGCCATGGACTTCACCGCTCAGGCGCGGGCGGCCAAGGACGCCTCCCGCGCGCTGGCCACCGCCACCAGGGCCACCAAGGACGCCGCGCTGCACGCCATGGCCGACGCCCTCGCCGCCGCCGAGGCCGACGTGCTCGCGGCGAACGCGACCGACGTCGCGGCCGCCGAGCAGGCCGGCACGGCGGCATCTCTCGTCGACCGGCTCCGGCTGGACCCGTCCCGCATCGCCGGCATGGTCGACGGGCTCCGCCAGCTCGCCGCGCTGCCCGACCCGGTCGGGGACGTGGTGCGCGGATGGAGCCGGCCCGACGGCGTCCAGGTGCGTCAGGTGCGGGTGCCGCTCGGCGTGGTCGGGATCATCTACGAGGCCCGGCCCAACGTCACCGCCGACGCTGCCGGCATCTGCCTGAAGTCGGGCAACGCCGTGCTGCTGCGCGGGTCGTCCTCCGCGCTGCACTCCAACACCGCCGTCACCACCGCGTTGCGGGCCGGGCTGGAGCGCGTCGGTCTCGACGCCGACGCCGTCCAGCTGGTCACCGGCGGCCGCGAGGTCACCAAGGAGATGATGGCGGCCCGCGGGCTGGTCGACGTGCTGATCCCACGCGGGGGAGCGGGGCTGATCGAGGCCGTGGTCACCGGCTCCCAGGTGCCGGTGATCGAGACCGGCACCGGCAACTGCCACCTCGTGGTGGACGCCGACGCCGACCCCGAGACCGCGCTGGGGATCATGGTCAACGCCAAGGTGCAGCGGCCCTCGGTGTGCAACTCCCTGGAGACGATGCTCGTGCACCGCGACATCGCACCCACGTTCCTGCCGCGGGCACTGGCGGTGCTGGCCGAGCACGGGGTGACGGTGCACGGCGACCCGGAGGTGGCCGCCCTCGAGGAGACCGTGGTGCCGGCGACCGAGGACGACTTCACCGGCGAGGCGCTCTCGCTCGACCTCTCCGTGGCGGTGGTGGACGACCTGGACGCCGCCCTGGCCCACATCCGCCGCTACGGCAGCGGTCACTCCGAGACGATCGTCACCGAGTCCCGGCGGGCCGCCGACCGCTTCGTCGCCGAGGTGGACGCCGCCGCGGTGCTGGTCAACGCCTCCAGCCGGTTCGTCGACGGCGGCGAGCTCGGGTTCGGCGCCGAGATCGGCATCTCCACCCAGAAGCTGCACGCCCGTGGGCCGATGGGGCTGGCCGAGATGACCTCGACCAAGTTCGTGCTGCTGGGCGACGGGCAGGTCCGTGCCTGAGCGCCGCGTCGACGAGCTGCGCACGCCGCGGCTGCG
Source organism: Desertihabitans aurantiacus (assembly GCF_003344635.1). Taxonomy (GTDB): domain Bacteria; phylum Actinomycetota; class Actinomycetes; order Propionibacteriales; family Propionibacteriaceae; genus Desertihabitans; species Desertihabitans aurantiacus. Next base: position 2,520 of record NZ_QPKK01000142.1, on the reverse strand, counting down.
GATGCACCGCTGGGGACCGCGGGAGCGCGACGCCCTGGCGGCGCTGAACGCCGATCCCGAGGTGATGCGCTTCTTCCCCGGCACCCAGGACCGGGCCCGCACCGACGCCCTGGTCGACCGGGTGGAGGCCTGCTTCGAGGAGCGCGGCTGGGGGCTGTGGGCGGTCACCCCCGACGCCATCGGGGAGCCGGTCGGCTTCGTCGGGCTGCTTCCGCTGCCCCCGGGCGTCCCGGGCGCCGAGACCGGCGGGGTCGAGGTCGGCTGGCGGCTGGCCCGGCACGCCTGGGGCCACGGCTACGCCACCGAGGCCGCCACCGCCGCCGTGACGGTGGCCTTCGACACCTTCGGCCTGCCCGACGTCTGGTCGATGACCGCCGAGCTGAACACCCCCTCCCAGGCGGTGATGCGCCGGCTCGGGCTGACCCTGCACAGCAGGTTCGAGCACCCGGCGGTGCCGGAGGGCAGCCCGGTGCGCGCCCACGTCATGTACCGGACGACCGCCGAGCGGTGGTCGCAGCGACGCGACGAGGCGGACGAGGCCGCCGTCGGCAGCCGGTAGGCTGCCCGCCATGAACGCTGGACTCATCTTCCTCGAGGTGTCGGGTCACCACCGCGAGCTGTTCATGCCGGCCTGGGTGTTCGGGCTGGTGGCCTTCGCCATCCTCATGCTCGGCCTGATCGCGCTGTGGAGCTACTCCAACCGCCGGCCGCACAGCTGAGCGTGGAGGCCGCGTGACTGAGACCGGGCTGGCCCGGCGTCCCGACCGCCCGCACGGGCAGCGCTACCGGCTCGGCGTGATGGGCGGCACCTTCGACCCCATCCACCACGGCCACCTGGTGGCGGCCAGCGAGGTCGCCCACCAGTTCGCGCTGGACGAGGTGGTCTTCGTCCCCACCGGCGTGCCGTGGCAGAAGAAGGACCGCCCGGTCTCCGCGCCGGAGGACCGCTACCTCATGACGACGATCGCGACGGCGTCCAACCCGCGGTTCACCGTCAGCCGGGTCGACATCGAGCGGCCCGGCGACACCTACACCGTCGACACCCTCAAGGACCTGCGGGCCGAGCGCGGCGAGGACGTCGACCTGTTCTTCATCACCGGCGCCGACGCGCTGGCCAAGATCCTCACCTGGCGGGGCGCGGACGAGCTGTTCGACCTGGCCCACTTCGTCGGCGTCTCCCGGCCCGGGACCGAGCTGCGCGCCCCGGCCGTCGACCACCTGCCGGCGGAGCGGGTCACCCTGGTGGGGGTGCCGGCGCTGGCGATCTCCTCCACCGACTGCCGGGCCCGCGCCTCGGCCGGCGAGCCGATCTGGTACCTGGTGCCGGACGGCATCGTCCAGTACATCCAGAAGCGGGGCCTCTACCTGGCCCCCGACCAACCGCACGTGCCCGAACCCCGGAGAGACGCCCATGGTGGCCACTGACCGCGCCCTTGAGCTGACCCGCGCCGCCGCGGAGGCGGCCGCCGACAAGCTCGGCACCAACATCGTCGGCTACGACGTCTCCGAACAGCTCGCGATCACCGACACCTTCCTCATCGTCAGCGCCGGCAACGAGCGCCAGGTCGGCGCGGTGGTCGACGGGATCGAGGAGAAGCTGCGCGAGCTGGACGCCAAGCCGACCCGGCGCGAGGGCTACCGCGAGCAGCGCTGGGTGCTGCTGGACTACCTCGACCTGGTGGTGCACGTCCAGCACGCCGAGGAGCGCACGCTCTACTCGTTGGAGCGGCTGTGGGGCGACTGCCCGCGGCTCGACCTCGGGGTGGAGGAGAAGCGGTGACCGCTGGCCGGCTGCTGCTGTGGCGCCACGGCCAGACCAGCTGGAACGCCACCGGACGCTTCCAGGGCCAGGCCGACATCGAGCTCGACGAGACCGGGCTGCGCCAGGCCGCCGAGGCCGCGCCGGTGCTGGCGCGCGAGGGCGTCACGAGGCTCTACAGCTCCGACCTGCTGCGCACCCGGCAGACCGCGGCCGCCCTCACCGAGGTGACCGGTCTGGAGCCGGCGCTGGACAAGCGGTTCCGCGAGATCTCGGTCGGTGACTGGGAGGGCTGGACCCTCGACGACGTGCTCGCCGCCGACCCGGGCTACCTGGACCGCGAACGAGCCGGCGAGGACGTCCGCCGCTCGCCGACGGGGGAGTCCCTCGGCGAGGTCGCCACCCGGTTCTCCGAGGCCCTGCGCGAGGTGGCCGAGGACGCCGACCCGACCGACACGGTCCTCGTCACCACCCACGGCCTGGCCGCCCGGGTCGGCACCGCCGCCTTCCTCGGGCTCGACCTGGTCGCCGCCCGCCGCTTCGGCGGGCTGCGCAACTGCCACTGGATCCTGCTGGTCAACAAGCACGACGACTGGCGCATCGACGCCTGGAACCTCGGCGTCAGCGCCGAGCACCTGGAGGGCCTGGTCGGCTGAGGGACCCGGGCGCCCCCACCCCAGCGCCCGGGCACGACCCCACCCCAGCGCCCGGGCACGACCCCACCCCAGCGCCCTGAGCCTGTCGAAGGGCGAGCCCCGCGC
>NZ_QPKK01000141.1 GCF_003344635.1 Desertihabitans aurantiacus | reverse complement strand
GGCCGAGCGAGGCCGAGATCGCCGCGCTGGACGCCGCCCTGCCCGACCAGCCGCGCCGGCTGGCCGTGGTGCTCAGCGGCGACTGGTTGCCGACCACGCCGGAGCGTCCGGCGGTCCGCGCCGGGTGGCAGCACGCGGTCGAGGCCGCCGAGATCGCCGCCCGCGCCGTCGGGCTCGAGCTCGGGCGCCGCGCCGACCAGCACGCCCCCTTCCACCCCGGACGCTGCGCCGCGCTGACGGTGGGCGAGGAGGTGGTCGGCCACGCCGGCGAGCTGCACCCGACGGTGTGCGAGGCCTTCGGCGTCCCGGCCAGGACCTGCGCCATGGAGCTCGACCTCGACCGGCTGGTCGCCCTCGCCCCGCGCGGCGGCTCGGTGGTGCCGATCTCCACCCTGCCGGTGGCCAAGATCGACATCGCCGTGGTGGTGCCGGCCGAGACCCCGCAGGCCGAGGTGCAGGCTGCGCTGGTCGAGGGCGGGGGAGAGCTCGTCGAGTCGATCCGGCTGTTCGACGTCTACACCTCCGACGCCCTCGGCCCCGGCCGCAAGTCGTTGGCCTACGCGCTGCTGCTGCGCGCCCCGGACCGCACCCTCACCGACGCCGAGGCGATGCAGGTCCGCGACGCCGCCGTGGCCCTGGCCGCCGAACGCTGCGGGGCCGAGCTGCGCAGCTGACGCGACGCCTCGAGGCCGACCCGGCCCCGACGCCCTGAGCCGATCCCAACGCCCTGAGCCGATCCCAACGCCCTGAGCCGATCCCAACTCCCTGAGCCGACCCCAACGCCCTGAGCCGATCCCAACTCCCTGAGCCGACCCCAACGCCCTGAGCCGATCCCAACGCCCTGAGCCGATCCCAACTCCCTGAGCCTGTCGAAGGGCGATCGACCGGGACACCTGCGAAACCAGTTCGCATAACTATGCGACCTCTGACATAGTTATGCCTATGGTTTCCGTAGCGGTCGCCGGTTGCACCGGGTACGCAGGAGGCGAGCTGCTGCGCCTCCTGCTGTCCCATCCCGAGGTGGAGGTGGGCGCGCTCACCGCGGGCTCGAGCGCCGGCCGACGCCTGGGTGAGCTGCAGCCGCACCTCGGCCCGCTGGCCGACCGGGTGGTGCAGGAGAGCACGCCCGAGGTGCTCGGCGGCCACGACGTGGTCTTCCTCGCCCTGCCGCACGGCACCTCCGCGGCGATCGCGGCCGAGCTGGGCGAGGACTGCCTGGTGGTCGACTGCGGGGCCGACTTCCGGCTCGCCGACCCCGCGGACTGGCAGCAGTTCTACGGCACCGAGCACGCCGGCACCTGGCCCTACGGGCTGCCCGAGCTGCCCGGCCAGCGCGAGGTGCTCGCGGGTGCCCACCGGGTCGCGGTGCCCGGCTGCTACCCGACCTCGGCCACCCTGGCCCTGGCCCCGGCCGTCGGCGCCGGGCTGGTGGACGGTCGCGACGTCGTGGTGGTCGCCGCCAGCGGGCCGTCCGGGGCGGGCAAGTCGCTGAAACCGCACCTGCTCGGCTCGGAGCTGATGGGCTCGGCCAGCGCCTACGGCGTGGGCGGGGTGCACCGCCACGTGCCGGAGATCCGGCAGAACCTGCGCACCCTCGGCGCGACCGACCCCACCGTCTCCTTCACCCCGGTGCTGGTGCCGATGTCGCGCGGCATCCTCAGCACCTGCAGCGCCCCGCTGCAGCCGGGCGTGGACGCCGAGCGCGCCCGCGCCGTGTACGCCGAGGCGCTGGCCGACGAGCCGTTCGTCACCCTGCTGCCCGAGGGGCAGTGGCCGCAGACCCAGTCGGTGCTCGGCAGCAACACCGTCCACCTCCAGGTCGCGGTGGACGCCGCCGCCGGTCGGCTGGTGGTCGTGGTGGCGCTGGACAACCTCACCAAGGGCACCGCCGGTGGCGCGGTGCAGTCGATGAACCTGGCGCTCGGTCTGCCCGAGACGCTCGGCCTGCCGCTGGTGGGGGTGGCCCCGTGAGCGACAGCGAACACCGGCAGACACCCGTGAGCGACAGCGAACACCAGCAGGCACCCATGAGCACCTCCGCGCAGGACGCCGGGCGCACCGGGGTGACCGCTGCGGCCGGGTTCGCCGCCGCCGGCGTCACCGCCGGTCTGAAGCCGAGCGGCAACCCCGACCTGGCCGTCGTCCACAACCTCGGACCCGACCAGCACGCCGCCGCGGTGTTCACCACCAACCGCGTCGAGGCGGCGCCCGTCACCTGGAGCCGCGGCGTGGTCGCTGACGGCGTGGTCTCGGCGGTGGTGCTCAACTCCGGCGGCGCCAACGCCTGCACCGGACCCCGCGGGCTCACCGACGCCACCACGATGGCCGCGACCACCGCCGACGCCCTCGGGGTGGAGGCCGGCGACGTCGTCGTCTGCTCCACCGGGCTGATCGGCACCTACCTGCCGATGGACCGGGTCACCGCCGGGATCGCCGCCTGCGTCCCCGCCCTCTCCACCGACGGCGGCGCCGCGGCCTCCAGGGCCATCATGACCACCGACACCCGGCCCAAGGAGGCCAGTCGTCTCGTCGACGGCCCGACCGGCTCCTGGACGGTGGGCGGGATGGCCAAGGGCGCGGGGATGCTCGCCCCGGGGCTGGCGACCATGCTCGTCGTCCTCACCACCGACGCCCGCGCGACCCCCGACGTGCTGCGGGAGGCGCTGGCGGAGGCCTGCCGGCTGACCTTCGACCGGGCCGACAGCGACGGCTGCATGTCGACCAACGACACCGTGCTGCTGATGGCCAGCGGCGCCAGCGGTGTCGAGGTGGGCGCGGCCGAGCTCGTCCCCGAGCTCACCTCCGTCTGCGCCGACCTCGCCGCCGGGCTGATCGACGACGCCGAGGGGGCCGCGCACACCATCGCGGTCACCGTGCGCTCGGCGGCCAGTGAGGACGACGCGGTCGAGGTGGCCCGGGCGGTGGCCCGCAGCAACCTCTTCAAGTGCGCCGTCTTCGGCCGCGACCCCAACTGGGGGCGGGTGCTGGCCGCGGTCGGCACCACCAGCGCCGCCTTCGAGCCGTCCGCCCTCGACGTGGCCTTCAACGGCGTCCAGGTGTGCCGCTCCGGCGCGATCGGTGAGGACCGCTCGCTGGTCGACCTCTCCGGCCGTGAGGTCGTCGTCGAGATCGACCTGCACGCCGGCCCGGCCCAGGCGACCGTCTGGACCAACGACCTCACCCACGACTACGTCACCGAGAACTCGGAGTACTCCACATGAACCCGACCGACGGACGCTCGGCCCGGCCGGCCGGCCCCGGCACCGTGCTGCGGGAGCCGAACGACCACGCCGAGCTGATCCGCAAGGCCTCCATCCTCACCGAGGCGCTGCCGTGGATGGAGACCTACGCCGGACGCACGGTGGTCATCAAGTACGGCGGCAACGCGATGATCGACGACGAGCTGAAGGCCGCCTTCGCCTCCGACATCGTCTTCATGAAGCGCTGCGGCCTGCACCCGGTGGTGGTGCACGGCGGCGGCCCGCAGATCTCGGCGATGCTCGACCGGCTCGACATCCGCTCGGAGTTCCGCGGCGGCTTCCGGGTCACCACCGCCGAGGCGATGGAGATCATCCGGATGGTGCTCGTCGGCCAGGTCGGCCGCGAGCTGGTCGGGCTGATCAACGCCCACTCCCCGCTCGCGGTGGGGATGTCGGGGGAGGACGGTGGGCTGTTCACCGCCGAGACCCGCACCACCGTGGTGGACGGCGAGGAGGTCGACCTCGGTCTGGTCGGCGACGTGGTCGGTGTGCGCACCGGAGCCATCCAGGGGCTGATCGACGCCGGCCGGATCCCGGTGGTGGCCAGCATCGCCCCCGACGTCGACGGCGTGGTGCACAACGTCAACGCCGACACCGCCGCGGCCGCGCTGGCGGTCGCGCTGGAGGCCGAGCGGCTGGTGGTGCTCACCGACGTCGAGGGGCTCTACCGCGACTGGCCCTCCTCCGACGACGTCATCAAGGAGATCGAGGCGAGCGCGCTGCGGGAGATGCTGCCCTCGCTGGCCTCGGGCATGGTGCCGAAGATGGAGGCCTGCCTGCGGGCGGTCGACGGCGGCCTGACCCGCGCCACCATCAGCGACGGCCGGGTGCCGCACGCGCTGCTGCTGGAGATCTTCACCAATGCCGGGATCGGCACGATGGTCACCCAGGACGGGCTGATCCGCCACGGCAGCCGGGTGTTCCCGGCCGCCACCGGCATCCCCGCCGACGAGCTCTACAACGGAGGCCGGCCATGAGCCAGACCACACCCGGCACCACGGTCGCCGACGCCGCCAGGCTGGCGCCGGCGCTCTCCGAGGGTGCCACCACCGCCGCCGTCCTGCAGGGCTACCAGCAGTCGATGATCGGGGTCTTCGGCACCCCGAAGCGCGTGTTCGTGCGCGGTGAGGGCGTGCACGTCTGGGACGCCGAGGGCCGCAAGCACCTCGACCTGCTGTCCGGCCTGGCGGTCACCGCCCTCGGCCACGCGCACCCCTTCGTGCTCTCGGCCATCACCAGCCAGCTCTCCACGCTGGGTCACGTGTCGAACTTCTTCGCCACCCCGGCCCAGGTCGCGCTGGCCGAGCGGCTGGCCGCGATCGCCGGCGGCGGGCCCGACCTGCCGGCCAAGGTGTTCTTCACCAACTCCGGCACCGAGGCCAACGAGGCCGCGCTGAAGATCACCCGCCGCACCGGACGCACCAGGGTGGTCGCCGCCGAGGGCGCCTTCCACGGCCGGACCATGGGCGCCCTCTCGCTGACCGCGAAGGCGTCCTACCGCGAGCCGTTCGAGCCGCTGCCCGGCGACGTCGTCTTCGTCCCCTACGGCGACGCCGCCGCGCTGGCCGCCGCGGTCGACGAGACGGTGGCCGCGGTGGTGCTGGAGCCGATCCAGGGCGAGAACGGGGTGGTCACCCCGCCCGCGGACTACCTGGCCGAGGCCCGGCGGATCACCCGCCAGCACGGCGCCCTGCTCTGGCTGGACGAGGTGCAGACCGGGATGGGACGCACCGGCAGCTGGCTGGCCTCCCGCGCCGGGGAGCACCCGGTCACCGCCGACCTGGTCACCGTGGCCAAGGGGCTCGGCAACGGGTTCCCGGTCGGGGCCTGCATCGCGACCGGTGCTGCCGCCGAGCTGCTCGGGGCCGGGGACCACGGCACCACCTTCGGCGGCAACCCGGTGGCCGCCATCGCCGGTCTCGCGGTGATCTCGGTGATCGAGCGGGACGGGCTGCTGGCCAACGCCACCGCCCGGGGCGAGCAGCTGCGCGAGGCGGTGGAGGCGCTCGGCTCACCGCTGGTCGCGGGCGTGACCGGACGCGGACTGCTGCGCGGCATCCGGCTGCACCAGCCGCTCGCCCCCGCGCTCGCCGACGCCGCGCTCGAGGCCGGCTTCATCGTCAACGCCCCGCGGCCCGACGTGCTGCGGGTCGCCCCGCCGCTGATCGTCACCGCCGACCAGCTGCAGACCTTCCTCGACGCCCTGCCCGGGCTGCTCGAGAGCGCCGCCGGAGGAGCCGCATGACCGTCCGCCACCTGCTCGCCGACGACGACCTGACCGCGGCTGAGCAGAGCCGCGTGCTCGACCTGGCCGCCCGGCTCAAGGCCGACCCCTTCTCGGTGCCGGTGCTGAGCGGGCCGCGCAGCGTCGCGATCATCTCCGACAAGCCGACCCTGCGCACCCAGGTGAGCTTCGCCGCCGGGATCGCCGAGCTGCAGGGCCACCCGATGCTGGTCGACGGCCGGCTGGCTGGGATCGGCACCCGCGAGTCCGTGCCGGACGTCGCCCGGGTGCTGGGACGCCAGGTGGCCGCGATCGTCTGGCGCAGCTACGCCCAGACCGACCTGGAGACGATGGCCGAGCACGCCGGCGTCCCGGTGGTCAACGCGCTCACCGACGCCTACCACCCCTGCCAGCTGCTGGCCGACCTGCTGACCATCCGCGAGCACCGCGGCACCCTTGCCGGGCAGCGGGTGGGCTGGATCGGCGACGGGGCCAACAACGTCGCCGCCTCCACGCTGCTGGCCGGTGCGCTGGCCGGGATGCACCTGCAGGTGGTGGCCCCCGAGGGCTACCAGCCCGCGGAGGACGTCCTCGCCCGGGCGCGGGCCCTGGCGGCGACCAGCGGTGGGTCGGTGCAGGTGAGCACCGATCCCGGCGTGCTGGCCGGGGCCGACGTGCTCGTCACCGACACCTGGGTCTCGATGGGCAGCGAGGCCGAGGCCGCGGAGCGGGAGGCCGTGCTCGGCCCGTACCGCCTCACCACCGAGGTGGCCGAGACGGCACCGGACGGCATCGTGCTGCACTGCCTGCCGGCCTACCGGGGCAAGGAGATCGACGCCGAGGTGATCGACGGGCCGCGGTCGGTGGTCTGGGACCAGGCCGAGAACCGCCGCCACGCCCAGAAGGCGGTGCTGGCGCTGCTCTGCGTCGGGTTCGGCGAGCTGGCGGGGGAGCACCAGCGATGAACCGCCCGATCACCCGCGCCGCCCGGCACGCCCGCATCATCGAGCTGATCGAGGCCGGCGGGGTCACCTCGCAGGCCCAGCTGGCCGACCGGCTCGCCGCCGACCAGATGGCGGTCAGCCAGGGCACCCTGTCCCGCGACCTGGTCGAGATCGGGGCCGTCCGGGTGCGCACCGGCGACGGGCTGGTCTACCGGGTGCCGTCGGAGGGCGAGCGGGCCATCCCGGCCTCCGAGACCGAGACCGCTGACGCCCGGCTGGCCCGGCTCTGCGGGGAGGTGCTGATCTCGGCGGAGGGCTCGGCCAACCTGGCGGTGCTGCGCACCCCGCCGGGCGCGGCGCAGTACTTCGCCTCCGCGATCGACCACGCCGCCTGGTCGCAGGTGCTCGGCACCATCGCCGGCGACGACACGGTGATGGTCATCAGCCGGGAGCCCGACGGCGGGCCCGACCTGGCAGCGCAGCTGCTGGGGCTGACCACGGGACGGGTGCCATGACGAACGAGGAGACGGACGGCGTGACGGTGGAGCAGGGCAGCGGGGTCGCGGCGGGACGGCTGTGGGGCGGTCGGTTCGCCGGCGGCCCGGCCGAGGCGATGGCCGAGCTCTCCCGCTCCACCGCCTTCGACTGGCGGCTCGCCCCGCACGACCTCGACGGCTCGGTGGCCCACGCCAACGCGCTGCTGCGGGTCGGGCTGCTGACCGCCGAGGAGCACACCGCGATGGTCGAGGAGCTGCGGCGGATCCGCGCCGACGTCCTCGAGGGCACCCTCGGCCCCGACCCCGACGACGAGGACGTGCACGGCGCCCTGGAGCGCATCCTCGTCGAGCGGGTGGGCCCCGACCTGGGCGGACGCCTGCGTGCCGGCCGCTCCCGCAACGACCAGATCGCCACCCTCGTCCGGCGCTACCTGCGCACCGAGCTCGCGGTGGTGCTGACCGCGGTGCTGGAGGTGGTCGACGCCCTCGCCGACCAGGCCGAGCGGCACCTCGGCGCCGTGATGCCCGGACGCACCCACCTCCAGCACGCCCAGCCGGTGCTGCTCTCGCACCACCTGCTCGCCCACGCCTGGCCGCTGCTGCGCGACGGGGCCCGGGTGGTCGACCTCGACCGCCGGCTCGGGCTCAGCCCGTACGGGTCCAGCGCCCTGGCCGGCAGCTCGCTGGGCCTCGACCCGGAGGCGATCGCGGCCGACCTGGGCTTCGAGGGCAGCGTGGCCAACTCGATCGACGGCACGGCGGCGCGCGACCTGGTCGCCGAGGCCGCCTTCGTGCTGGCCCAGGTGGGGGTCGACCTGTCCCGGCTCAGCGAGGACGTCATCCTCTGGTGCACCTCGGAGTTCGGCTTCGCCACCCTCGACGACGCCTGGTCGACGGGGTCGAGCATCATGCCGCAGAAGAAGAACCCCGACGTCGCCGAGCTGGCCCGGGGCAAGGCGGGACGGCTGATCGGCAACCTCACCGGGCTGCTCGCCACCCTCAAGGGCCTGCCGCTGGCCTACAACCGCGACCTGCAGGAGGACAAGGAGCCGGTCTTCGACTCCCTCGACCAGCTGCGGGTGCTGGTGCCGGCGGTGGCCGGGATGGTCGGCACGCTGACCTTCCACCCCGAGCGGATGGCCGCGCTGGCGCCGCAGGGGTTCTCCCTGGCCACCGACGTGGCGGACTGGTTGGTGCGACGGCGGGTGCCCTTCGCCGAGGCGCACGAGATCGCCGGCGCCTGCGTCCGCTACTGCGAGCAGCGCGGCCTCGAGCTGCAGCAGCTCACGCCCGACGACCTCGCCGCCGTCTCGGAGCACCTGCGGCCGGAGCTGGTGGCCGAGCTCGATGTCGAGGCCTCGGTGGCCGCCCGGGACCAGCGGGGTGGCACGGCGCCGTCGCGGGTGGCCGAGCAGCTGCAGGAGGTGCGCGCCGAGACGGAGCGGCTGCGCACCTGGGCCCGTGGCTACATTGGGCCGCGTGACTGACGTCCTGGAGGAGCTGACCTGGCGGGGGCTGATCGCCCACTGCACCGACCTCGACGACCTGCGCGCCCACCTGGGCAGCGGTCCGGTCAGCTACTACGTCGGTTTCGACCCCACGGCGCCGAGCCTGCACATGGGCAACCTGGTGCAGCTGATCGTCGCCGGGCACCTGCAGCGGGCCGGGCACCGTCCGGTGATCCTCGTCGGCGGCTCGACCGGCCTGATCGGGGACCCCAAGCAGACCGGTGAGCGGGTGCTCAACGACCCGGACGTGGTGGCCGGCTGGGTGCGGCGGATCCAGGCCCAGGTGGCGCGTTACCTCGACGTCGACGGGGAGAACGCCGCCACCGTGGTGAACAACCTCGACTGGACCGGACCGCTGTCGACGATCGAGTTCCTGCGTGACGTCGGCAAGCACTTCCCGGTGAACCGGATGCTGGCCCGCGACGTGGTGCGGACCCGGCTCGACTCCGGCATCTCCTACACCGAGTTCTCCTACGTGCTGCTGCAGTCGCTGGACTACCGCGAGCTGTTCCGCCGACACGGCGTGACGCTGCAGTTCGGCGGCAGCGACCAGTGGGGCAACATCACCGCCGGGGTGGAGCTGATCCGCCGTTCCGAGGGGGAGCGAGTGCACGCGCTGGCGACCCCGCTGCTGACCAAGGCCGACGGCACCAAGTTCGGCAAGACCGAGAGCGGCACCGTCTGGCTCGACCCCGAGCTCACCTCGCCCTACGCCTTCCACCAGTTCTTCCTCAACGCCGAGGACGCCAAGGTGGTCGAGTACCTCAAGGTGTTCACCGGGCGCTCCCGGGAGGAGATCGAGGAGCTGGCGGAGCTGACCGAGCGCGAGCCGCACCGCCGCGCCGCCCAGAAGGCGCTGGCCGACGACATCACCGCGTTCGTGCACTCCGAGCGCGAGCGGGACGAGGCGGTGGATGCCGCCGGCGCGCTGTTCGGACGCACCGAGCTCGGCGAGCTCAGCGAGTCCGCCCTGGCCGGGGCGATGCGCGAGGTCGGGGCGGTACCGCTCCGCGGGGACGAGCTGCCGACGGTGGCGGAGGCCATGGAGCTGGCGGGGGTGGTGCCGAGCCGCTCGGCCGCCCGCCGGGCCATCGCCGAGGGCGGCGCCTACGTCAACAACCAGAAGGTGACCGACCCGGAGGCCCGGCTGTCGGAGGGCGACCTGCTGCACCGTCGCTGGGTGGTGCTGCGGCGTGGCCGCCGTACCGTCGGCGCCGTCTCGCGTGCAAGCTGAGACGGTCCCACCGAAGTGTGACGACGACCACCCCGGCCCGGGTTGCGCGACTGACGACCCGGGCGTAATGTTCTCCGAGTCGCCAGGGCGGAGCAGCCCGGACCGAGGGGCAGAGCCCCGAGGATCCGAGCTCCGAACAGCGGCCACCCAACCGAGACGATCACGGTGAGGTGCGTCCTCACCAGGACCACCAGAGACCGGGGTCGGAGCGCGGGCGGGTGCCGGAAGCGGAAACCGGGGTTTGACTCCGGTGAGGCGGATGGGTAACGTTAGGCGAGTTGCCCCGAGGGCTGGCGGTGAGCTGGTTCGAGGTGTGTGGGTGATTCTTGAGAACTCAACAGTGTGCTTTAAGGTCATTGCCAGTTTTTTTTGGTTTCCGTCGGCCTTGTCTGCCTTTTGGGGTGGGTGGGGTTGGTGGTTTCTTTGAGTGATTGTGTAAGGCTCCGTGTCTCTGGTTTTCCTTCTGGGGGTGCGGGGTGTCATGGTCTGCTCTTTTGTTTGATATGGACGCCCTTTGGGGTGTTTGTTTTCGATGGAGAGTTTG
>NZ_QPKK01000140.1 GCF_003344635.1 Desertihabitans aurantiacus | reverse complement strand
GCCGAGCCCCTGCTGGAGAAGCTCCGCGCCGCCGCCCCCTGATCCCCCGCCCACGACGCGCTGCCCGCCCCAGCGCCCTGAGCCGTCCCCACCCCAGCGCCCTGAGCCTGTCGAAGGGTCACGACCCCGACAGCGCCCTGCCCGGCCCCGCCACAGCGCCCTGAGCCTGTCGGAGGGTCACCCGTGCAGCCGCGCGCCCTTGACCACCCGGTCGACGGCGTTGCGCTCGCCGACCACCCCGACCCCGACCAGGTCGAGGCCGTCCGAGCCGACCGCGGCGACCTCGGCCCGGTTGTCGGCGTCGTTGCCGGTGGCGAAGAGCTGGGCGGTGTAGATGCTCAGCGCCATCCCCCGGCCGACCGCCCGCGACCGGGCGGCCGCCAGGGTGGCGGCGTCCCCGCACAGCACGCTGACCGGGTGGCCGAGCATGGGCAGGTAGGACTGCCCGTCGGCGTCGAGGTAGGGCTCGCCCACCAGCTCGGGGTGCGCGGCGGTCAGCCCGCTGACCAGGAACGCGGTGACGTTCAGCTCCTGCCAGGCGAGCAGGTCGTCGCGGACGACGACCACGATCTTGGGTCTCTCGAAGGCCATGGGGTCCAGCGTCGCCGCGGTCGCGCAGATGGTCTTGTACGTTCCTGACCATGCCGCCGACCGACCAGGTCACCGCCTGGCGACCCCGGCTGCCCGGGGTGGCCGAGGTGCTGCACGCCCGTTGGCACCAGCACGCCTACCCCGCCCACACCCACGACACCTGGACGGTGCTGCTGGTCGACGACGGCCTGATCGGCTTCGGCCTGGACCGCCACCAGCACGCGGTGCTGGGGTCAGCGATCACGGTGCTGCCGCCGCACGTGCCCCACGACGGCCGGACGGTGACCCCGGCCGGGTTCGGCAAACGGGTGCTCTACCTCGAGCAGGACGTCCTCGACCCCCGGCTGGTCGGGCGTGCCGTCGACCAGCCGCTGCTGGTCGACCGCACGCTGCGCGACCAGCTCGCCCGGCTGCACCACACGCTGCTCGCCGGCGACCGGTGGACGGCCGACGCCACCCTCGGGCTGGTGGTCGAGCGCCTCGGCTGGCACCTCCACGGACGACCGGGCACCGGTCGGCAGCCTCCCGCCCCGGCCGTGGCCCGGCAGCTGCGCACGCTGCTGGACGCCGACCCGGTCGGCGCGCCGCCGCTCACCGAGATCGCGCGGCGGCTCGACGTCAGCAGCACCCACCTGATCCGGTCCTTCACCCGCACCTACGGGCTGCCGCCGCACCGCTACCTCGTCGGTCGCCGGCTCGACCTCGCCCGCCGCGCGCTGCTCGCCGGCCAGGCCCCGGCCGAGGTGGCGGTCGGCACCGGATTCCACGACCAGTCCCACCTGACCCGGCACTTCCGGCGGCTGCTGCAGACCACCCCCGGCCGCTACCAGCGCAGCGCCGCCGCCCCGCCCGGTCCGGGCTGAGGCGCGCGGCTCAGATCCGGTCGAGCAGCCACCCCGGGCCCTGCACCGCCGCACCGGCCGCGACCACCCGGGCCCGCAGCCCCCGGTCGGCGGTAACCACCGTGACCCCGGCCCCGCCGGCGGCCACCACCTCCGCCACCACCGTGTCGTCGCCCTCGCCGGAGGCGTGCACCACCTCGACGGCCCCGGCACGTCCCGCCGGCGCCCCCTCACGGGCCCGACCCTCCAGCACCAGCACGACGTCGGAGTCGAGGTCGGCCGCGGTCAGCCGCTCGAGCAGCCGGCGCGCCGCCCCGGCCCGGTCGCGCCACCAGCCGTCCGGGCGCGAGCCGACGACGTTGGCGGCATCCACCACCAGCACCGCCCGCGCCGCCACGGCGACCTCAGAAGATGGCCGTGCCGGCGTCGGGGTCGGCCTCGAGGCGTCCGGCCAGCCGCAGCACGTATCCGGTACCGGCGAGCACGTGCAGCACCGCGCCGGCCGCGAAGGCGACCAGCCCGACCAGCGTGAACGCGCCGGCGCCCCAGATGGCGGCGTCCCCGAGCAGCGCGGCCGGCATCGCCACCATGATGAGGGCGGTCCGCACCTTGCCGGCCCAGGAGGCCCGCATCCGCCCGATCCGGGACCGGAACCGCAGCCCGGCCAGCAGCACCACGACGTCGGTCACCACGATCAGCACCAGCACCCACCACGGCACCAGCCCGGCCACCGTCATCGTCACCAGGATGATGAGGATGCCGAGCCTGTCGGCCACCGGGTCGAGCCAGATCCCGACGTCGCTGACGGTGTGCGTGCGGCGCGCCAGGAACCCGTCCACCCAGTCGGTGGCGCCGAAGACGACCAGCGCCACCGTGGCGGCCAGCCGTGCGTCGGTGCCCAGCACCAGCCAGACCACCAGCGGCACGAACACCACCAGCCGGGCCAGGGTGATCGCGTTGGGGACCGTCGCCCAGCCGTGGACGACCTCGCCCCGCGCCGGATGGTCGACCTGGGTACCCGCGGGGTCGGACATGGCGGCAAGTCTAGGTGCGGCGCGACACCTGCGGTTCAATCCCGGGGGAGGAGGAGAAGTCAGCGTATGAATCACTTCTCCGGGTACAGCGAAGTTCCGGCCCGTTCGTGCCGGACCCGATCAGGAGGTGCCACATGACTGCAACACATCGACCGACGACGCTCGACGAGCTGCACCGCCTCCGACCGAACCCCCGCCAGCAGCGCCTCCGCCGGGGTCTCGCCGCCGGCGTGCTGGGTCTCGGGCTGCTCGGCACCGCCGCCTGCAACCCCGCCGCTCAGAACCCCGCGCCGGCCCCGGAGGAGGGCGGCACCGACTTCGCCAGCGCCCCCACCGGCAGCCTGCTGGTCAGCGGCTACAACCCCTCGGACGAGGTGGCCCAGTCCCGCGCCGACTACGCCGAGGCGCAGCTGGCCGAGGTCGAGATCAGCCTCGACACCACCAGTTTCGACACCCAGAAGTTCGCCGCCCAGGCGGCCTCGGGCGATGTGCCCGACCTCATCCGCGCCGACCGCAACCTCGTCGCCACGCTGGCCGACCAGGAGCTGGTCCAGCCGATCGACGAGTGCTTCGCCGCCCACCAGGTGGCGCCCCGGGAGTACTTCTACCCGGCCACCGTCGACGACGTGACCTACGACGGCGCGGTCTACGGCGTGCCCGAGTTCTTCCAGCCCTCCGCCCTGCTGGTCAACACCCGGGTGCTGGAGCAGGCCGGGGTGTCGCTGGAGGAGGTGTCGACCTCCGACCCGCAGGCCGTGGTCGAGCTCGGCGAGCGGCTCACCGAGCTGGACGGGGACAACCCGACCCGGCTCGGCTTCGACGCCGACATCCCCGGCTCGGCCGCGATGTGGATGACCCTGCGCGGCGGGGCGGTGCAGGCGCCCGACGGACGTCCCACCCTCGACACGCCCGAGAACGTCGAGACCCTCACCTGGATGAAGGAGCTGATGGACGCCCAGGGCGGCTACCCGTCGATCAAGAGCTTCAAGGACTCCCAGGACGTCTTCGGCGACGCCAACCCCTACGTGGCCGACGAGGTCGCGGTCGCCACCTGGGCCCAGTGGTACGTCAACGTGCTGTCGGACTACGCCGACGACATCGAGCTCGCCGCGGTGCCGATCACCGACGCCTCCGGGCAGCCCTTCGCGTGGGCCGGCGGCAGCGCCTTCGCCATCCCCACCGCGGCGAAGAACCCGGCGGCCGCCTGCGCCTGGGCGGTCGAGGTCACCTCCACCGAGGCCTGGATGGCCGCCGGTGAGGCCCGGGCCGCCACCGTCGAGGAGGAGGGCAGCATCAACACCGGGCTGTTCACCGGTTCGCCGGTGGCCGACCAGGCCGTCCGCGAGGCCTTCGTCACCGGCTCCGGCAACGAGCAGTTCGACCAGGTCATCGACACCTACTACGAGGTGCTGGCCAACCCGCGCACCCGCGGCGCCTCCGCCATCGGCGAGCAGATCGGCAACGACCTGGAGAACGCGGTGGTCGTCACCCTGTCCGGGGAGAGCGACCCGCAGACCGCACTGACCGAGGCGCAGGCCTCCTCGACCCGGGCCTGGGAGCAGTCGAGGGCCGGTTCGTGAGCTCCGCCCACTCGGTGGGCGTGACGGGGAGCGGGGCCGCCGGGCCGAGGGCGGCGGCCGAGCTCACCGACACCCCTGCGCCGCGCACCCCGCGCGGGCGTCGCCGCAAGGTCAGGGAGAAGTACAGCTGGCGGGAGTCGCTGGCCGGCTACCTGTTCATCAGCCCCTGGCTGATCGGGTTCCTCACCTTCACGGTGATCTCGATGACGTGGAGCCTGGTGCTCTCCTTCACCGACTACAACCTCGCCACCGGCTCGCAGACCCCGGCCGGGCTGGACAACTACCGCCTGGTGGTCGAGGACCCGAAGGTCATCACCTCGCTGCTCAACACCTTCGTCTTCGTGGTGCTCTCGGTGCCGCTGGAGCTGGTGCTGGCGATGGTGCTGGCCCTGCTGCTCAACACCGTCCGGCGGGGGTCGGGGCTGTTCCGCACCCTGCTCTACCTGCCCAAGATGACGCCGGCGGTCGCCACCGCGGCGGTGTTCCTGCTGCTGCTCAACGGCAACGAGGGCGCCATCAACGCGGTGCTGGAGCTCTTCGGGATCCCCGGCCCGCAGTGGCTGTCGGACCCGAGCTGGGTCAAGCCGTCCATCGTCGTGATGGGCCTGTGGGGCGTCGGCGGCTCGATGGTGCTGCTGCTGGCGGCCCTGCGCAACGTGCCCCGTGAGCTGCACGAGGCGGCCGCGGTGGACGGGGCGAGCTCGTCCCGGCGCTTCTTCAGCATCACCGTGCCGATGATCTCGCCCACGGTGTTCTTCGTGGTGGTGGTCAACACCATCGCGGCGCTCCAGGTCTTCGACCAGGCCTACCTGCTCTTCTACCGCGACGGGAACAGCAACGCCCCCGACGCCGCCCTGTTCTACGGGGTGTACCTGTTCCAGCAGGCCTTCCAGCAGTTCAACTTCGGGTTGGCCGCGGCGATGGCGTGGCTGCTGTTCGTCATCATCCTCGGCATCACCGCCGTGCAGATGCTCGTCGGCAACCGCACCGTGCACTACGAGGGAGGACGCTGATGGCCACCGACATCTCCTCAGAACGCATCGTCGCCCCGGTCCGCCGCAGCTCGGAGGTCGAGGGCACCCAGTGGGCGGGGCCGCCGCGGCACCGGGTGCTGGCGGTCGCCGGCCAGGTGGTGCGCTGGACGCTGCTCGGCGGCTTCTCGCTGCTGTTCCTCTACCCCTTCGCCTGGCTGCTGTCGGCCAGCCTCAAGCCGCGCGGGGAGATCTTCGACAACCGGCTGATCCCGCACACCGTCGTCTGGGACAACTACGTCGAGGTGTTCAACCAGCTGCCGTTGCTGGCCTGGCTGGGGAACTCGGTGGTGATCGCCCTGCTCTCGGCCGGGCTGATGACAATCTCCAGCTCGCTGGTGGCCTTCGGCTTCGCCTACTTCCGCTTCCCCGGGCGGGCCTGGCTGTTCCGGCTGCTGCTGGCCTCGATGATGCTGCCCGGTGCGGTGACGCTGATCCCGAACTACCTGATCTGGCGCTACCTGGGCTGGTTGGGGACCTCGGTGCCGCTGTGGGGGGCGGCGCTGTTCGGCTCGGGCTTCTACATCTTCCTGATGCGCCAGTTCTACCTGTCGTTGCCCAAGGAGCTGTTCGAGGCGGCGCGGGTCGACGGCTGCTCCGCGCTCGGGCTCTTCACCCGGATCGCGTTCCCGCTGGCGCTGCCGGCCTCGGTGATCGTCTTCATCTTCGAGTTCCAGGCCGCCTGGAACAACTTCACCGGTCCGCTGATCTACCTCAACGCGACCGGGGTGGAGAACTTCACCGTGCCGCTGGGGATCGCCCACGCGATGAGCGTCTACAGCCCGACCAACGGCGGGCAGGGTGACTACCAGTACGTCATGGTGGCCTCGCTGCTGGTGACGCTGCCGATGATCGCGGTGTTCGCCTTCGGCCAGCGCTACTTCGTCGAGGGGGTCGCCTCGGTGGGGGTGAAGGGCTGAGCCTCCCGCAGCGGGCGGTCACCGCCTGGTGGTTGCACCCGCGGCTGTCGCTCTCGGTGCGGACGGCCGTGGCGGCCGTGGTCGCCTGGCTGCTGGGCCAGCTGGTCCCGCCGCCGCTGGCCGACTACCCCTACTACGCCCCGCTCGGTGCGGTGATCTCCACCGGGTTCACGGTGGCGAGCTCGGTGCGCGAGGCGGCCCGGACGGTGCTGGCGGTGCTGCTCGGCGCCGGCGTGGCCGCCCTGGTCGACCTGTCGCTCGGGCCGGGGTTGCTGGCGCTCGGGCTGGTGGTGGCCGTCTCCACCGTGCTGGCGGGGTGGCGTCCGGTGGCGGGGACCGGGACGTGGGTGGCGACCTCGGCGATCTTCGTCCTCATCCTCGGCAACACCAACCCCCAGGCCTACGTCGGCGCCTACGCGGGGCTGATCGCGCTGGGAGCGCTGATCGGCATCGGCGTCAACCTCCTGCTGCCGCCGCTGCCGCTGTCGGTCTCGGAACGGGAGCTCACCTCTCTGGGCGGGGTGCTCGCCGACCAGCTGCGCCGGCTGGCCGACGGTCTCGGCGCCGAGCAGCTGCCCACCGCGCAGGAGTGGCAGGACCGCCGGCTCGAGCTCGAACCGGTGGTCGGCCGGGCGCGGGCGTCGGTGGCCACCACCCAGGAGGCCCGGCGGGGCAACTGGCTGGCGCGCTGGTGGGCCGAGCGGAGCACCCGGCAGACCGATCTGGCGCACCGGCTGGAGATCCACGCCCGGGTGGTCGACGTGCTCACCCTCACCGTCACCGAGCAGGAGACCCGCGACGCCGAGGAGCCGGCCCTGGGCCCGCGGCTGCGGACCGTGGTGGTGGACGCCCTGGGCGCCTACGCCGACGCCCTGGACCGGGTCGGCACCGACACCGAGCCCCCCGACCTCGACGCCCTCGACGCCGCGACCACCCGGCTGCGCGAGGAGGTCCGCGAGGTGGCCCGGCAGAGCAGCTCGGACTCCTTCAGCGCGGCCTCGGTCGCGGTGGCGCTGGAACGGGGACGGCGCGCCTTCGGCGAGGAGGACGTCACCACCCTCGGCGGCCGGGACTGACCACGGCCTGACCGGCGGGAGGCTCAGCCGGCGAGGGTGGCCTCGACCAGCGGGGCGTCGGCGGCCGAGGCCGGCTGGGTGGTCACCTCGCCGGTGACGTTGCCGGCGGCGCGCAGGTCGTCCAGGGCGAGGGTGAGCGCGGCGAGCGCCTCCTCGCTGGCGGTGATCTCCAGCGCGGTGACCTCGGTGCGCTGGCTGACCTTCGCCGTGGACTTGCTGCCGCGGATCTGGGCCATCACCTCGCTGGCGGTGCTGAGCACGGCCAGGTCACCGGTCTCGACCGCGAGCTCGTCGACGGTCGGCCAGGACGCCCGGTGGATCGACCCGTCCTGCCACCACGACCAGACCTCCTCGGTGACGAAGGGCAGGAACGGCGCGAGCAGCCGCAGCTGGGTCGACAGCGCCAGCACGAACGCGGCGCGAGCCGACGTCGCGGCGGCGTCCTCCCCGCGGGCGCGGACCTTGACCAGCTCGAGGTAGTCGTCGCAGAAGTCCCAGAAGAACCGCTCGGTGGTCTCCAGCGCGGTCGTGTAGTCGAAGCGCTCCAGCGCCTCGGTGGCCTCCTCGACCACCCCGCGCAGCCGGGTCAGCAGGGCGCGGTCGATCGGCTCGGTGACCAGGGCCGGGTCGAGCAGCGAGGCGTCGGCCCCCAGCCCGTAGGCCTCCGGCGCGGCGAGCACGAACTTCGACGCGTTGAGCACCTTCATCGCCAGCCGCCGGCCGACCTTCATCTGGGCCTCGTCGAAGGCCGAGTCGACGCCGGGGCGGGCGGCTGCCGCCCTCCAGCGGACGGCGTCCGAGCCGTACCTGGCGAGGATGTCGTCGGGGACGACGACATTGCCCTTGGACTTGCTCATCTTCTTGCGGTCGGGGTCGAGGACCCAGCCCGAGAGCGCGGCGACCCGCCAGGGCAGGGTGCCGAACTCCAGGTGGGAGCGGACCAGCGTGGCGAACAGCCAGGTGCGGATGATGTCGTGGCCCTGCGGGCGCAGGTCCATCGGGAAGGTGGCGGCGAACAGGGCGGGGTCGCGCTCCCAGCCGCAGACCAGCTCCGGGGACAGCGAGGACGTCGCCCAGGTGTCGAGGACGTCCGGGTCGGCCATGAACCCGCCGGGCTGGTTGCGCTGGCTCTCGTCGAACCCGCGCGGGGCCTGGGAGGCGGGGTCGACGGGCAGCTCGTCCTCGCTGGCGAGGATCGGCTCGTCGTAGACCGGCTCGCCCTCGGCGTCCAGCCGGTACCAGACCGGGAAGGGGATGCCGAAGAAGCGCTGGCGCGAGACCAGCCAGTCGCCGTTGAGACCGTCGATCCAGTTGGTCAGCCGGGCGCGCATGTGCTGCGGCACCCACTCCAGCTCCCCGCCGCGCTCGATCAGCGTCTTCGCCAGCTCCGCGTCGCGGCCGCCGTTGCGCAGGTACCACTGGCGGGTGGAGATGATCTCCAGCGGCTTGTCACCGCGCTCGTAGAAGTTGGCCATCCGCTGGGTCGGCTTCGGCTCGCCGTCGAGGTCGCCGCTGGCGCGCAGCAGCTCGACGACGGCCTCGCGGGCGGAGAAGACGGTCTTGCCGGCCAGCTGCTGGAAGGCCTCCTCGCCGGCGGCGGGGATCCACTCGGGGGTCTCGCGCTGGATCCGGCCGTCACGGCCGATGATGGTGCGGGTGGGCAGCTGCATCTCGCGCCACCACTGGACGTCGGTGAGGTCGCCGAAGGCGCAGCACATGAGGATGCCCGAGCCCTTCTCCGGGTCCGCGGCCTCCGATGCGCGGACCTCGACCTCGACGCCGAACAGCGGCGAGGTGACCGTGGAACCCACCAGGTGGGCGTAGCGCTGGTCCTCGGGGTGGGTGATGAGGGCGACGCAGGCCGGCAGCAGCTCGGGCCGGGTGGTCTCGATGTGGATGGGCCCCTCGGCAGGGCTGTCGGCGGTCGGGTGGAAGGCGATCCGGTGGAAGGCGCCGGGGTAGTCGCGGGCCTCCAGCTCGGCCTGGGCGACCGCGGTCTGGTAGGTGACGTCCCACAGCGTGGGGGCGTCCTGCTGGTAGGCCTCGCCGCGGGCCAGGTTGCGCAGGAAGGCGCGCTGGGAGACCCGCTGGGCCTCGGTGCCGATGGTCGTGTAGCTCTGCGACCAGTCGACCGACAGCCCGAGGGTGCGCCACAGCGACTCGAAGACCTTCTCGTCCTCCTCCACCAGCTGGTTGCACAGCTCGATGAAGTTGCGCCGGCTGATCGGCAGCTGCCGCTGACCCTTGCCCGAACCCCCTGAGCCTGTCGAAGGGGGGGTGAAGTCGGGGTCGTAGGGCAGCGACGGGTCGCAGCGGACGCCGAAGTAGTTCTGCACCCGACGCTCGGTGGGCAGGCCGTTGTCGTCCCAGCCCATCGGGTAGAAGACGTCCTTGCCGCGCATCCGCTGGTAGCGGGCGATGACGTCGGTGTGGGTGTAGCTGAAGACGTGGCCGACGTGCAGCGACCCGGAGACGGTGGGCGGCGGGGTGTCGATGGAGAACACCTGTGCGCGGTCGGTCGAGCCCCCGAAGCGGTAGGTGCCCTGGTCCTCCCAGCGGGCGGACCAGGAGGCCTCCAGGCCTTCGAGGACGGGCTTCTCCGGGACGCGGTTCACAAGGGCGCAGTCTACGGAGTCGCCTCGCGCGTGTCGTCCGCGTTCGGACCGCGCCGGCGCCGGCTCAGGAGGAGAGCGTCGCGGTGTTGTTCGTCGGGTCGGTGTCCTCGACCGACGGGTCGCTCAGCTGGGCGGTGCCGTCGAGGGCGGCGGCCGACGTCCACAGGTACAGCCGGACGTCGGTCCGCGTGGTCTCCGCCAGGGTGCAGGTGATCGTGCCGCCGTCCTGCCGGCACCCGGCAGGACCGTTGAGACCGCGCAGCTGGTCGACCGACACCTCGAGCACGCTACCCGCACCGACGTCGTGCACCGGGATCGTCACCCACCAGCCGAGCACCCCGGAGGTCAGCCGCGGCGTGCCGAGGCGGGGGTCCGCCGTCGGGGTCGGGTCCGGCGTGGGGGTCGGGTCCGGGGTCGGCGTCGGGTCCGGGGTCGGCGTCGGGTCCGGGGTCGGCGTCGGGTCCGGGGTCGGCGTCGGGTCCGGGGTCGGCGTCGGGTCCGGGGTCGGCGTGGGGTCCGGGGT
>NZ_QPKK01000014.1 GCF_003344635.1 Desertihabitans aurantiacus | reverse complement strand
GCCGGCCACGGGTGGTGTGGAAGTTCGCGGCCACCCTCGACGGCCGGTCCGCGGCGGCGGACGGGAGCAGCCGGTGGATCACCGGACCGGAGGCCCGGGCGGACGTGCACCGGCTCCGCGCCGAGGCGGGAGCCGTCCTGGTGGGCACCGGCACCGTGCTGGCCGACGACCCGCGGCTGACGGTGCGCGGCCCCGACGGCACGCCCGCGGGCCGGCAACCGCTCCGGGTCGTCATGGGCGAGCGGGACCTGCCGCCTGGCGCCCGCGTCCTCGACACGGCGGCCGAGACCTGGCACGTCCGCAGCCGCGACCCCGCGGCGGTCCTGGGCCAGCTGTCCGACCGCGGCATCCGCCGGGTCTGGCTCGAGGGCGGGCCGACCCTCGCCGCCGCCTTCCTGGCCGAGCGCCTGGTCGACGAGGTGGTGGCCTACCTGGCTCCCACCCTGCTCGGCGGCGGCGCACCGGCCGTCGCCGACCTCGGCACCACCACCCTCGGGCAGGCGCTGCGGCTGCGTCTGAACGAGGTCACCACCCTCGGTCCCGACCTGCGGGTCCGAGCCACCCCCACCGACGAAAGAGGTTCGTGATCGTGTTCACCGGGATCGTGGAAGAGCTGGGCGAGGTCGTCGACCTGCGCCGGCAGGGTGATTCGGCCGTCCTGGCCGTGCGTGGCCCCAGGGCCGGGGCAGACGCCGTGCACGGCACCTCGGTCGCCGTCAACGGCGTCTGCCTCACCGTCACCGGCCGGGAGGGCGAGATCATCACCTTCGACGTGATGGCCGAGACGCTGCGGCGCAGCAGCCTGGGCGCGCTGGCGGTCGGGCACCGGGTCAACCTCGAGCGCGCGATGGCCGCCACCGACCGGTTCGGCGGCCACATCGTGCAGGGTCACGTCGACGGCGCCGCCGCGATCCTCGCCCGGACGCCGCACCCCGGCTGGGAGGTCGTCCGGATCGGGCTGCCCGCCTCGCTGGCGCGCTACGTGGTCGAGAAGGGCTCCATCACCGTCGACGGCGTCTCCCTGACGGTCTCGGCGGTGGGCGCCGACGTCTTCGAGGTCTCGCTGATCCCCACCACCCTGGCCCTGACCACGCTCGGCACCAAGCAGCCCGGGGACCTGGTCAACCTCGAGGTCGACGTCATCGCCAAGTACGTCGAGCGGCTGCTCGAGACCAGCGGCGCCGCGGCGACGACCGGGGGCCTGCGGTGAGCGCCCCGACGCTCCCGGCGTCCCGGCGGTGGAGCGTCGAGGAGGCCCTGGCCGCGCTGCGGGCCGGCCGTCCGGTGCTGGTCACCGACCCCGCCGACCGCGAGGACGAGGGTGATGTGGTGCTGGCCGCGGAGACGGTGGACGCCGGGTGGATGGCCTGGACGATCCGCCACTCCTCGGGCTACCTGTGTGCCCCGATGCCGGAGGAACGGGCCGACGCGCTGCAGCTGCCGCTGATGGTCACCGACAGCGGCGACCCGCTGCGCACCGCCTACACCGTGACCGTCGACGCCCGCACCGGGATCGGCACCGGCATCAGCGCCGCCGACCGCGCGCACACCGTCCGCACCCTCGCCGACCCCGCGACCACGGCCGACGACCTCATCCGCCCCGGGCACGTCGTGCCGCTGCGGGCGCGTCCCGGCGGGGTGCTGGAACGACCCGGGCACACCGAGGCCGCCGTCGACCTGTGCCGGCTCGCCGGCCTGCAGCCGGTGGCGGCGATCGCCGAGCTGGTCGAGGACGACGGGACGATGATGCGCTCCCCCGGGCTCGTCCGGCTGGCCGCCGAGCACGACCTCCCGCTGCTCTCGATCGAGGAGCTGGTCCGGTGGCGGGCGGTGCACGACCGGGTGCGCCGCGTCACCGAGACCACGATCCCCACCGAGCACGGCACCTTCACCGCCGTCGGCTACCGCGACCTCCTCACCGGCGCCGACCACCTGGCTCTGGTCAGTCCCGCCGGCCTGACGGGGCACCCGCTCGTCCGGCTGCACTCGGAGTGCCTGACCGGTGACGTCCTGGGCTCGCAGCGCTGCGACTGCGGCGCCCAGCTGTCGGCCGCGCTCGCCCGCGTCGCGGCGGACGGCGGGGCCGTGGTCTACCTCCGCGGCCACGAGGGGCGCGGGGTCGGGCTGCTGGACAAGCTGCGGGCCTACGCCGTGCAGGACCGGGGCGCGGACACCGTCGAGGCGCAGACCGCCCTCGGCCTGCCCGTGGACGACCGCGAGTACGGCGCCGGCGCCGCGATCCTCACCGATCTCGGGGTCGGTGCGGTGCGGCTGCTGACCAACAACCCCCGCAAGGCCGACGGGCTGCACCGCCACGGCGTCGAGGTCGCCTCCACCGAGCCGCTGCTCACCCCGCCCACCCCGGCCAACGCCGGCTACCTGCGCACCAAGCGCGACCGCCTGGGGCACCGGCTCGGAGCCCTCGAGGGGCTGGACGACCCGCTGCCGGCGGGGCCGGCAGTCCGTCCGCTGGCGAGCGGGGGTGCACGATGAAGGACGGCGCACCCTCCGTCGACGTCGACGGCAGCGGCCTCTCGGTCGCGCTGGTCGCCGCCTCCTGGCACCGCACCGTGATGGCCGGCCTGGTCGACGGCGCCCGCCGCGGACTGGCCGGAGCGGGTGTCCGCGACGTGCGGTACGTGGAGGTCCCGGGCAGCGTCGAGCTCTCCGTGGCCGCGGCGCGGCTCGCTCCGCACCACGACGCCGTCGTCGCCCTCGGTGTCGTCATCCGCGGCGGCACCCCGCACTTCGACTACGTCTGCCAGGCCGTCACCACCGGACTCACCGAGGTGGCCGTGCGCACCGGGGTCCCGGTCGGCTTCGGGGTCCTCACCTGCGACGACGAGCAGCAGGCGCTCGACCGGGCCGGTCTGGAGGGCTCGGCCGAGGACAAGGGGTTCGAGGCGGCGCAGGCCGCGGTCGCGACCGCGGTCGCCCTGCGGGACGTCCCCCTCCCGGCACCGTCCCCGTCCACCGGACGCTGACGGGTCGTCACCAGCTGGACTTGGTGACCCCGGGCAGCACGCCCTGGTGGGCCAGCGCCCGCACCCGCACCCGGGAGAGCCCGAACTTCCGCAGGTGCCCGCGGGGACGTCCGTCGACGGCGTCGCGGTTGCGCACCCGGGTCGGCGAGGCGTCCCGGGGCAGCGCCGAGAGCGCCCGGACGGCGGCGAGCCGCTCCTCGGCAGTGGCGTCGGGACGCCGGATCTCGGCCTTGAGCTCGGCCCGTCGCGCGGCGTAGCGGGCGACCGTCCGCTTCCGCTTCTCGTTCGCGGCGATCGTGGACCGCTTGGCCATCAGCGGGTCTCCTTGAACTCGACGTGGCGCCGGGCGATCGGGTCGAACTTGCGCAGGGTGAGCCGCTCGGGGTCGTTGCGGCGGTTCTTGCGGGTGACGTAGGTGTAGCCGGTGCCGGCGCTCGAGCGCAGCTTCACCAGCGGACGCAGGTCGTTGCGCCTGGCCATCAGAGCCGACCTCCCCGGGCGCGGATGTCGGCCACGACGGCGTCGATCCCGCGGGCGTCGACGGTCCTGATCCCGCGGGCGCTGAGGGTGAGCGTGACCCGGCGACCCAGGCTGGGCACCCAGTAGGTCTTGCGCTGCAGGTTGACGTCGAAGCGTCGCCTGGTGCGCCGGTGGGAGTGCGAGACGGAGTGGCCGAACCCGGGGGTGGCCCCGGTGACCTGGCAGGTGGCTGACAAGAGGTCCTCCTCGTGTACGGTGTGGTTCGAGCATACGAGAATCATTCTCATTTAGCACGTCGACACCGAGGAGAGAGATGGCCGTCCCCAAGCGCAGGATGTCCCGCAGCAACACCCGGCACCGGCGGGCGCAGTGGAGGGTGACCGTGCCCGACCTCGTCCCGGTGACCGTGGACGGCCGGGTCGTCCGGGTGCCCCGCCGCCTGGTCAAGGCCGTCCAGCGGGGCCTGGTCGAGGTGCGGGAGCGGTGAGCCGGGTCGGGACGGTGCCGGTGGTCCTGGTCACCGGGATCGACGCCACGGCGATGGCGGCGGTCACCATCGGCTGCCAGTGGGACCTGCCGCGCGCGGTCGTCGTCCGGCACGACCTGGACGTCGAGGCCCAGCAGCTGCACCGGGTGGTCAGCGACGTCGACGGGGTGGTCGAGCAGGTGGTGCACCAGCTCGACCACGCCTGCGTCAGCTGCGCGTTGCGCGAGGACATCATCCCCACCCTCGAGCGGCTCTGCGCGGACGGGCGGTGGGAGGCGGTGGTCGCCCACCTGCCGGTGGCCGCGGAGGCGGTGCAGGTGTGCCGCCTGCTGGAGCTGACCGCCGCACCGCACGTGCGGATCAGCGCCGTGGTGACGGCTCTCGACGGCACCACCCTGTCCGCCGACCTGCTCGGCGACGACCTGCTGCGCGAACGCGGGCTGCACGCGGCCCCCGACGACGACCGCGGGGTCGCCGAGACCTGCAGCAGCCTGGTCGAGTACGCCGACCTGCTCGCCGTGACGGGGACCAGCGACGACGAGGGCCGGGCCCTGCTGCGGGCGCTGGCCCGTCCCGGTGTCGAGCTCGTCACCGACACCTCCCGGCTCGACGGCCGCGGTCTGCTCGACGGGCTGCACCAGCACGCCCGCACCGAGGCGTGGGTCTCCCCCACCCGACCACCGACGGTGCCGCTCGTGGTGAACCGGCACACCTGGAGCCTCGAGCTGTCCTCGGTGCGGCCCTTCCACCCCGAGCGGCTGCTGGAGGGGATCGAGCTGCTCGGCAGTGCCGGCGTGCGGACCCGCGGCTGCTTCTGGCTGCCGACCCGGCCCGGGGACGTCGGCGTCTGGGACGGCGCGGGCGGCCAGCTCAGCATCGGCACCGGCTCACCGTGGGGCTCCACCCGCCCGTTCACCCGGATCTCGGTCACCGGCACCACCCCCAGCCGGGCGCGGATCGGCCGGCTGCGGGAGGACTTCGACCGGCTGCTGCTCGACGACGACGAGATCGAGGCCCGGGGGATGCTCTGGGAGGCCTTCTCCGACGGCTTCGAGCCCTGGCTGGGCGCCATCCGACGCGCCGCCGCCTGAACACCACCGACACCGAACCCGAACCCCGAAGGAGACCTCCGTGAAGGTCCGCAACTCGCTCCGTGCCCTGAAGAAGATCCCCGGCGCCCAGATCGTCCGCCGGCGGGGTCGGACGTTCGTCATCAACAAGCGCAACCCGCGGTTCAAGGCGCGGCAGGGCTGACCGCCCGGGAGAGGAGACACCCATGAAGAAGGACATCCACCCCAGCTACGGCCCGGTCGTCTTCCGCGACCGCTCGGCCGGGTTCGCCTTCCTGACCCGCTCGACCTTGCAGCCGACCGAGACGGTGGTCTGGGAGGACGGCCGGACGTACCCGGTGCACGACGTCGACGTCTCGACCGCCAGCCACCCGTTCTGGACGGGTCGCGGCCGCCTCGTCGACGCCGAGGGCCGCGTGGAGCGCTTCCGGCGCCGCTACGGCACCGCCTCGGGCTGAGCGCCGCCCCTGGGCACCGGGTCCTCGCCGCGCGCAGCGTCGAAGGCCGCCCGGTGGGCGGTGACCTCGTCCTGGTGGCTCTCGGACCAGCGCTTGAGCTGTCGCACCGTCTGGTGCAGCGAGAGCCCCAGGTCGGTCAGCTCGTAGGTCACCGTGACGGGCACCGTCGCCGCGGCGGTGCGGCTGATGAGACCGTCACGCTCCAGCGACCTCAGGGTCTGCGACAGCATCTTCGGGCTGACCCCGGCGAGCACCCGTCCGAGCTCGGAGTAGCGCATCGGCCTCGGGTCACCGTCGCAGTCCGGTCCGCTGCCCAGCGCGGACAGGACGAGGGTCACCCACTTCCCCGACACCCGGGCCAGCAGCTGCTGGCTCGGGCACGTCGCGAGGAACGCGTTGTACTCGACCCTGGCCTCAGCCCTCCGCTGCGCAGCAGTCCTCGTCGCCACGTGCCCCTCCGATACCTACGCACTCATGGGTAACTACTTCCCTATCGTAAGTCCGTCGTCGACAGTGGTGCGCACACGTTCGCGACGACGACCCGGGAGGCACAACTGTGACCAGCACCGAGCTCCACCTCCCCGGCGGCACCTGGCCGCTGGGCGACAGGTCCGTCACCCGCTTCGGCTACGGCGCCATGCAGCTCGCCGGCCCGGGGGTCCTGGGCCCGCCGGCGGACCGCGACGGCGCGCTCGAGGTGCTGCGCAGCGCCGTGGCCAGCGGGATCACCCACCTCGACACCGCCGAGGCGTACGGACCCCGCGTGGTCAACGAGCTGATCCGCGAGGCCCTGCACCCCTACCCCGACGACCTCCTGGTCGCGACCAAGGTCGGCGGACGCCGAGACGCCCAGGGCGGGTGGCCGAGCGCCCGCCGGCCCGACGAGATCCGCCAGCAGGTCGAGGACAACCTGCAGACGCTCGGGGTCGACACCCTCGACCTCGTCCACCTGCGGCTGGGCGACGCCGCGGGGCCGGTCCCCGAGCGCATCGGCGAGGCGTTCGAGACGCTGGTCGACCTGCAGCAGCAAGGTGTCGTCCGCCACCTCGGCCTCAGCAACGCCACCGCCGAGCAGGTCGCCGAGGCGCAGTCGATCGCGCCGATCGTCTCGGTGCAGAACCTGTACAACCTCGCGGTCCGTCACGACGACGCCCTCGTCGACCGGCTCGCCGCCGAGGGGGTGGCCTACATCCCGTTCTTCCCCCTCGGTGGATTCAGCCCGCTGCAGTCCGACGCGCTGTCCGCGGTGGCGAGGAGGCTCGGTTCGACGCCGATGTCGGTGGCCCTGGCCTGGCTGCTGCACCGCTCGCCGAACATCCTGCTCATCCCCGGCACGTCCTCGGTGGCGCACCTGCACCAGAACATCGCCGGTGCCGCGCTCGAGCTCTTCCCCGAGGACCTGGACGAGCTCGCCACGATCGCCGGCTAGCTCCGCGGCCGCACTCCCGCCCCGGGCCTGGACGACCTCCACCCCAGTTGCCCGGACGTCGTCGAGGACCGGGGCGGGCGCGTCGTCGGTGGTGACGAGGTGGGTGAGGTCGTCCGGTGCGATGGTGGAGGCCAACCCGTCGACCGGTTCACGGCGCGGCAGGGCTGGAGCCCGGGGAAGGAGGGCGGGCGGCCCCGGTTGGCTCAGCGGACGAGGTCGAAGAAGGCGATCAGCTCGGCGGCGAAGGTCTCCGGCTGCTCCAGCGCCGGGAAATGGCCTCCCAGGGACGGCTCGCCCCAGTGGCGCAGGTCGGTGAACCGCACCCCTGCCTCCTCCCGGGTCGGCCGCGTCGCCGGTGCGACGCTCGGCTGGTAGGACCGCGGGCGCAGCGGGATCACCGCCGTCGCGATGGCATCGACACGATTACCAGGTAACTCGACCGCCTTCCGCAACTGGCCGTGCCCCGCTCGACTCCTCCCCCGGTCAGCCCGTCGACCACCCGCTGCCGTCTGGTGGTCGTCGCGGACCGCTCGGGCCTCTTCATTATTCAGGGCGGACCTCTCGTGGGTCGTTGTACGATGCCCGCCATGGGTGCATTGGTTCTTTAGTACGGGACACCGCGTTGAGCTGCTCCGCGGTGGGTCCTAAGCGCGTTCTCGGCTCCTAGTCGACCGCGAGGATCATCCGTACATCGCGCACTGTGTGCGCTTGTCCGCGTCTGTCGTGTCATTGTCGCGACGGCGCGGGGAGAAGAGACTCCCATGACCCCCGATCCTTCCTTCGCTGCGTCCTCGCACCCCGGACTGAGCTCAATCGCACCCTCCCCACGTCAGTGCTTGATACGTGACGGGATGGTGCGCCTCGGTGAGCGCACAGTCCTTCGCGGCGTCGATTTCGTCATCGGCACCACTGATCGACTGGCCGTCGTCGGCGACAACGGCGCCGGCAAGTCCACCCTGCTCGGCGCTCTCGCCGGTTCGATCCCCTTGGCTCACGGTGAGCGGCTGGTTGACCTCCCTGGAGGTGTGGCCATCGCCGAGCAGCACCCGGCGTTCCCTGCCGGTACCACGGTGGCTGACGCTTTGGACCTTCTCCTGGCCGATGTGCGCGGCCTGGAGAAAGAGTTGCAGGTGCTGGCTGACTCCATCGCCGGTGCCGGAGCACCCGAACGGGATGCGCTCATGGAGCGGTACGACGAGGCGCTGGACCGTTTCGAGGCACGCGACGGCTATCACGTCGACCTGCGCGTCGACGCCGCCTTGGACCAGCTGGGTCTGGGCGGTGTCGATCGCCGACGAAAGGTGGCTCAGCTCTCTGGCGGTGAGAGGGCGAGGCTTGCTCTGGCGGCGGCGGTGTCGGCTGAGGCTGAGCTTCTCTTGCTCGATGAGCCGACCAACGACCTGGACCAGGTGGGCATCCAGTGGCTGGAGGAGAGCCTGGCGGCCCACCAGGGCGCACTGGTGGTCGTCACCCACGACCGGCACTTCATCGACCGATTCGCGAGCGACATCCTCGCCATCGAGAACGGGAAGATCAGACGCTACGGGGACGGGTACTCCGGTTACCTGACCGCGCGCGCTGCGGAGCGCCAGCGTGCCCTGGAGCTGCACCGGGCGTGGCAGGCGGACCTTGCGCGCAATGAGGCACTGGTCAAGGCGAACGCGTTCCGCCTGGAAGGCATCCCCCGCCGACGTGAGCTAGCCGTCTTCGGTCACGCCTCGTTCCGGGCACGCAGCCGAGATCACGGGGCGATGAGCCGGATCAAGATGGCCAAGTCGCGCGTCTCGACCCTGCGCGCCAACCCTGCCCCCAAGCCCGCAGACCCCTTGCGGTTCACCCCGCGGTTTCGTCGGCAGGAGGAGGCGCCGGGGGTGGAGGGCACAGCGCCGGCGCTCCTGACGGTCAACGGTGTGAGGCGGGGCGTGGACGATCTTGGTCCCGGCCTCACCCTCGAGGAGCTGATCGTGGGCGACGGTGACCGGTGGCTGGTCGAGGGGTTGAACGGCGCGGGGAAGACCACGCTGCTGCGGGTGCTGGCAGGTGAGGTGGCCCCGCACGAAGGGGTCGTCCTCCGACGTCCCGGTGCGCGTGTGGTCTGGCTGCGTCAGGAGCTGACCTCGCGCTCGCGCCGACCGCTGGTCGACGCCTTCGCCGCAGAGCTGGGGGCCTACCGCGAGGACGCTGCTGCGACCCTCCTCTCACTCGGCCTGTTCGACGCCGCAGATCTGGGACGTCCGCTGTCGGCGTTGTCGGTCGGGCAACGACGGCGCCTGGAGGTAGCGGTGGCCGTCTCCGTGGACAGCGATCTGCTTCTGCTCGACGAGCCCACCAACCATCTCTCACCCGAGCTCACCGAGCAGCTGGAGGATGCGCTGGAGGAGTACCCGGGCGCAGTCATCACGGTCACCCACGACCGTCGTTGGCGGGAGCGGGCTGCCCGCGATGCGAGGCTGCAGCGGCTCCACGTCGCCCCTGGGGGGGTGGTCAGCCATGGGTGAGACCCGTGCGCGAAAACTCCCTCGTTCGAGTCAGGGAGGCCGCCATGAGCTCGGCCAGAACTTCCTCACTCACGCGCCGACGATCGCCTTCATCACCGAGCTGGTGCACCGAACGGATGGGCCGGTCCTGGAGATCGGCGCCGGCGACGGGGCACTCACCCGGGCGGTCGCCGGCCTGCGCCGCGACCTGACAGCCCTCGAGATCGACGAACACCGCGCTCAGAGGCTCACGCGCGAGCTACATGGGGTGCGCGTCCTTCGGGCTGACGCTCTGCGGCATCCACTGGAGGCGGAGGTGGTGGTCGGCAACATCCCCTTTCATCTCACGACACCGATCCTCAGGCGGTTGCTCAACGCAGCTGCGTGGAAGCACGCCATCTTGCTGACCCAATGGGAGGTGGCGCGCAAACGGGCCGGCGTCGGGGGGAGCACGATGATGACCGCCCAGGCCGTGCCCTGGTTTGAGTTCGAGCTGCACCAGCGCGTGCCGGCCTCGGCGTTCTCCCCGCGGCCGAGCGTCGATGGCGGGATCCTGGCGATCCGGCGCCGCGAGCGGCCCCTGGTCCCCTGGCGCGATCGGCGGCGGTATGAGTCGTTCGTCTACTCCGTGTTCACCGGTCGTGGGCGTGGTCTGCGGCAGATCCTGCAGCGTGAGACCAGCGCCTCCCCGGCGCAGGTGCAGCGAGCCCTCCGGCTCGCGGGTGTCCATCCTGAGCGGTTGCCTCGTGACCTCGACGCCACGGCGTGGGCATCACTGTGGTCGATGCTTGGAGGACGCCGTCACCCACCCCGCCAGGACCAGCGCAGCCCCAGCAGCCGGGCGATCGAGCGATGATCGGTGCCGTCAGCGAGACAAGGGCCGCGGTCGGGAGGATCACGGCCGGGGCTGATCCGGTCGGCTCTGGTGGCCGTCGAGGCTCTCCGCCGAGACGGCCTCCTGGGCCAGCCTGCGCAGCGCGAGCAGCAACGGCTCCCACAGCACGGTCCCGACGATGACTGCGGTGGCGGCATCGTCAGGAGAGGCGCGGGGCACGCTGGCCACGTCGAGCTCGGCGATCTGGCGGGCGAGTCGTGCGTAGCTCTGCAGACCTTGTTCGCTGGCGGGTGCGCCCACCTCCTCGAGCACCCTCAGCGCCTGCTCGAGCTGGCGGAGTGCGGTGGCCTCTGGGCGCACCTGCCAGCCGAGGTCCTCCACCAAGGACTGTGCTCGCGGGGTGCCGGGGTGGTCGGGCTGGGGCGGCAAGGAGTCGTGGACCGTCCCGAGCACCTCGTGCAGGGACTTCTCGGGCTGGTCGAGGGTGGTCATCACCTCACGCGCAGAGACGATGGACAGTCCGCCGACCTGGACCAGTGCCCGGGCCAGGCGCAGCCGGGCGACATGGGTCTGGTCGTACTGGGCCTGAGTGGCGCCGGTGGCTCGTCCCGGGTGCACGAGACCTTCACGCAGGTAGTACTTCACGGTCGCCACGGGCACACCGGTCACCCGTCCGAGCTCGGAAATCCGCACGCTTCCCCTATCCAGGCTGCAGTTGACACGGAGAGTAGCACTCTCCATTATTGGCGAGTACCACTAGCCAATCTGCGAGAGGTGTCTGCATGCTCTTCCTGATCGTCCTCGGTGCCGCGACCACGTTGACCGCGCTCGTCCTCACGGTCCGCAGGACCTTCTCCGCCCGCGCTGCCGCCCGGATCGGGATGGCGGCGGCCATGGCTGTCGTCGGTGCCACCCACCTGCTGATGCCGACTCCCTTCCTGCAGCACCTCCCGGCCTGGGTTCCCGCCAGGGAGCTGCTGGTGGCGGTCTCGGGCGTGCTCGAGACCGGGCTCGGCGCGGCCCTGCTGCTCCGCCCCCCGCTGCGGCGTCGCGCAGGGCTCGTCCTGGCTGCCTACCTGGTCGCGATCTTCCCCGCCAACGCCTACGTGGCGATCGCCGGGGTCGACGTGGACGGCCAGCCCGGCGGTATGTACCCCTGGGTCCGACTCCCCTTCCAGCTGCTGTTCATCGCCTGGGCGGTGTGGAGCACCGCAGCGAGCCCGTCTGCAGATCCGGCGGATCTTCATGCCCACGAGAGCGGCTCCACCCAGCTCGATGCCGCCCACTGAGCCCCGGGGGTGGGTCTCGCCGCCGGGCTCGTCAGGCGGGTCACGGGGCCGATCGACTAGGACCGCTGGCTGTCGGTGACCGGCTCGGGGTCGGGGTGGTGAGCTCTCCGTCGAAGTCCCCGGCCGCCTTGCTCCAACCGGTCAAGACGCAGGCACCCATCAGCAGGACCGCTGTGGTGGCGCCCAGAGCGAGCAGACCCCAGTCGAGCAGCGCGGCGACGACGGCGTTGCCGACTGCGGTCATGGCCATGGCGCTGAACAGGATGACCGCGGCCCCGCGGGCGAAGTCGTCACTGGCCTCCAGGGCCAGGTGGAACCCGGTGGGCCCGCGTAGCCCCAGTCCGACGTTGATCGGTGTGAAGAGGAACACCAGGGCGAGGGCGACCGGCCGGTCGGTGAGGGCGTAGCCGGTGGCGGCCACGGCGCCGATCAGGGCCATGGTGGTGCCGATGATCACGATGCGGTCCGCTCCCACTCGCACCGCGATCTTCGGTGACAGGTTCGAGGCGACGATGAAGGCCGCCACGTTGATGACCTGCATGAGCACGAAGTGGGCGACCGACCCGCCGAGGGATCCGACCATGACACTCAGGGCACCGAAGACGAACGTCAACAGCCCCGCCAGGGTGAGGGCCTGGGCAAGCCCGAGTCGGAGGAAGGGGGGGCCGCTGGAAGAGGCGTCGGTAGGTGCGCCGCTCCGCGTCTGGGGCGGTGGAGGTGGAGGCGGGCAGCGAGCGACGCAAGGCCAGCAGGACCCCAGCCGCCCCGAGGCTGAGGACGGTCAGCAGCGCGAAGGGGCCGCGCCAGCCCAAGCCCAGCGCCGCCGCTGCCCCGATCACCGGGGCCGCTGCAGGGACCAGCGACTCCACACTCCCCAGGAGGGCGAGTCCCTGGCGGGCGCGGTCGGCATTGAGAGCGTGTCGGATGATGCCAGGTGCTACGACGGCCGGAGCGGCGCCGGTGAGTCCCTGGAGGAACCGGATCGCCACCAGGGTCTCCAGGTCCGAGATCGCCGTCGCAGCGGCGGAGGTGAGGGCAAGCAAGGTGATGCCCCCAACGAGCACGCGCCCCAGGCCGAGGCGCCCTGCGATCGCTCCCCAGGCGAGCAGGCCGAGGGCCGTGCCGAGGGCGTAGGCGGAGAGGACCAGCTGGGCCACGCCTGCGGTGCCGCCGAGCTCGGCCGGCAGCTGAGGCACTGCCGGCAGCACCAGATCGGTTCCGGCCAGCCCGATCCCGGTCCCGGTCACCGCGAGGGCTACCACGGCGATCGTGGAGCGCCGCGGAGTGGCGGCTGAGATGGATCGCTGGTCCGCAGAGGGCAGGCCCATGGATGGCTCAACTTTCCCTAGGGGGTGGGAACAAAGTTGAGCAACGTAACACGCCTCGAATCTCGCGTGCAGCCTGTTTTCTTGCTGCTCGACGAGAGCTGCTCACCACGTTGAACCACGAACGTGCAGGTCCGACCGCACGTCGATTCGATGACAGACCATCTGTTTATTTCTCGGCTGAGCTCGTTGCGCCTGGCTCGGTGCGAGGGCGGAGCCCGTGACTCGGACCTCGCTGCGGTCGGTGGCTGCAATGGCCGGGGGTTACTCCGCGACCGTTCCGCCCGTCGAGGACCGGCATCATCTCGATGATCTGGCGGCTACGGCCCGCTCGAGACGATCGTCCTGTTTTGGTGAGGAGCGGCGGGCGGGACCGGGTTCGGGGGTCCTTCGGGCCGACTCCACCGGCGCGTCAGACAGGGGCGGTGCGGCTCAGGCACGCCATCACTGACCGGTGCGGCCATCGATCGCCTCGCGCAGCAGGTCTGCGTGGCCGAGATGGCGGGCGTACTCCTCGACCAGGTGCACCAGCACGTCGCGTACCTCGGTCTGCTCGCCGTCGTGGGCCACCACCATGGCGTCGAGATCGAGGGTGGCCTCCACCTCGCGGGCGTGGGCCACCTCGCGGTGCCAGTGCTCCCATGCCTCGGCCACCACTTGCTTGTCGGGCACTGCGCCGTTGAAGTCGGCGTCGCGGTCCTCGGACGTGCGGAACAGCCGGGGCAGGTCGCTCCGCCCGAGCAGCACCCGGCGCGACCAGGAGTGCTCGACGTCCGCCAGATGCCGCACCAGCCCGAGCAGGGAGAGGGTTGAGGGCGGGACCGACCGTCGCGCCAGCTGCTCCGGATCCAGACCCTGGCACTTCAGCTCCAGAGTGGTGCGGTAGTGGTCGAGGTAGCCGAGGACTACCTCCTTCTCGCCCCGGGCCGGGTCGCTGGGGGTGCGGGGATCGTCTGCGGGGTCCAGCCACATATCGGGGTGTGTGCGGCGCTGCTGCTCGCTCATCCTGCGGTCCTTCATCTGACGGAGGGATCTGCCGGCACACCGTCTGCGAGCCAGACCTTGTTCGACCGGGGCGTGTCGAAGCGGTAGTCCGTCACATGGGCCTCGAAGAGTCGCTGTCCCAGCTGGTAGGCGCGGTCGAGAGGACGGGTCGGATCGTGTCGGACCTCGCCCCGAGAGTTGCTGATACCCACGACCACTCCTACCAGCTCCTGTCGGTTGTACCGGGTGAACTCTTGCACCTGGGCGAGGAGGCCCAGCGTCGCGCCCGGGTAGGTCTCCTCGCACGAGATGAGCAGGCCGACCCGCTTATCCGGAAGGCTCTCGAGGATCCGTTCCGCGTCGGGGGCGCTGTTCGCGGTGTAGCAGAACAGTCGGTCGATGAAGGCCTTCAGCCGTGCGGTCATGCCGTAGTAGTGCAGCGGCGTCGCGAAGATGACCGCGTCGGCCGGGGCGACGTGCTCGGTGAGCAACTGCTCGTAGCCGTCGCCGATGCTGCACCGTCCCTCACCGTCCCGGCAGGTCCGGCAGTCACCGAGCATCCCCTGCACGTGGTCGATGAGGAAGAACGTATCGACCTCGTGTCCTGCTCTCTGCGCGCCGAGAGCAGCCTGCGCCGACATTGCTGCGGAGTTGCCATCGCGCCGGGGACTGGCGTTGAGCACGACGACTTTCATGATTCCTCCTGACGTCCTGGCCCCGCGAGCAGGCGACCGAGCGAGCGACCGTCGCAGATCACGCGCCGGGTGTTCGGCCACCGGTCACCCATGCCGTTCACGGGTGACCGGCGGACGTCGTCCTTCTCGTCGTGGTTGCGGAGCTCGTCTGCCACCTGTTCATTCCTCGGTTGAGCTCGTTGCGCCCGGTTGGGTGCGAGGGCGGAGGCCGTGGCTCGCGCCCTCGCTGCGGCCGGTTGCTGCGACGGCAGTGGTCACTCGGCCACCGTTCCGCCCTTCGAGGAGCGCATCCTCTCGATGATCCGGTTGAAGTCCTCCTTGCCGTGACCGTCTTCGATCTCGCGCTCGACGAGCGACTTGACCATGACCACCGGCACGGGATCGACGCCCTGCTCGCTGCTGGCA
This sequence comes from Desertihabitans aurantiacus, assembly GCF_003344635.1. GTDB lineage: Bacteria > Actinomycetota > Actinomycetes > Propionibacteriales > Propionibacteriaceae > Desertihabitans > Desertihabitans aurantiacus. Next base: position 17,073 of record NZ_QPKK01000014.1, on the reverse strand, counting down.
CGGCTGATGGTGTCGAGCGCGGTGGTGGTCCAGTCCAGGCTCTGGAAGGGACGGGAGTAGTCCCTGGCGTCGACGACCTGGGCGGTGGAGGCGAAGGACTGGGTCATCGCGGCGAGGAACGGGGTCGCGCGCTCTGCGAACTCCGTAGCGGTGATGCCCGCTGCCTGCACCATGGCCGCACCGTGCAGGAACCCTGTGAACAGCGGATACATGCCGGAGAGGATGGCCAGGTCGAACAGCGAGGCCAAGCCCGCGTCCTCACCGTCGTAGACACTCGTGGCCCACAGGTCGAGGACATCCCGGTGCTGGTCGTAGACCGCACGCGAACCGCTGTAGAGGATCTGGGCCCCCGGGCCGCCGATCATGGGCGGGGTGGCCATGATGGCCCCGTCGAGATAGGCGATGCCGTGCTGCGCAGCCCAGGCCGCCAGCTCCCGAGCGTCGTCGGGCGTCGTGGTCGTCAGGTTGATGACGCTCCGGCCGCTGAGCTCCGCTGAAAGGGGGTCGAGCGTCTGGTGCACCGAGGCGTGGTCGAAGAGGCAGACGACCACCGGTCCACCGTGAGCCACCGCCGCTCGAGGCGTCGCCGCCTCGATCGCGCCGCGAGCCACCAGGTTCCCCGCGCGACCGGGCGTCCGGTTCCAGACCGCTGCTTCCCTCCCGTTGGCGACGAGGGCGGCGGCGAGGGCGTGGCCCATCGCGCCCAGACCCAGGAGGACGACCGACTGCTCCGCGTTTGCCATGAACTGCTCTCCTCATGAAGTGGTTGAACGTGTGAATCCATGATGAGACGCTCGCCCCCCAGCGGGGAAGTACCCACTAACTTATTGCGTACTTACCTTCTGGTAAGTGAGAGGAGTCAGAGCATGACGAGAGCCGGACGCACAGGGCCCTACATCTGCGGTATCGACGCCGCTCTGGACGTGGTGAGCGGCAAGTGGAAGGGGCTCATCCTGTGGGAGCTCGACGAGCACGGGACCAGGCGCTTCGCCGAGCTCCGGCGAGGGCTGCCGGGAGTCAGTGAGAAGGTGATGACCCAGCACCTGCGCGAGATGGAGCAGGACGGCCTCATCCACCGTCATGTGTACGCCGAGGTACCCCCGCGAGTGGAGTACTCCCTCACCGAGGACGGCCGCAAGCTGAACCAGGCCCTCTCGCCGTTGGGTGCCTGGGGACGGGAGCGGATCCGCCGCGACGAGATCGCCTTGGTGGACCATGCCGACGCCGCCCGGATGCCCCGCCCCTGACCACCGCCCCAGCGGAGACACTCCCTCGGCCCGCCGCCGGGCGCTATGCGGACTCGTGGGAGACCTTGCGGACGAAGGTCTCGGAAGCCGTCAAGGCGCGACCTGCCGCGTCGAGCACGGCGATCCGGCGCAGTGGCCGCGCGCCGGTGGCGTCGAGGAGCTCGGAGTGGTGCTCGCCGTCCGCGAACAGGTGGGCCTCGCCCCACTGACGCAGCGCGACGATCACGGTGAACAGGTCGCGCCCTCGATCGGTCAGCGCGTACTCGTGGTAGGCGCTCCCGTCCGAGGCCGGCACGACCTCCAAGATGCCCGCGTCGACCAGTGCGCGCAGCCGGGAGGTGAGGATGTTCTTCGCCGCGCCCAGGCTGCGCTGGAAGTCGCTGAATCGCGTGATCCCGTCGAACGCGTCGCGGACCACCAGGAGCGCCCAGCGGTCACCGAGGACGTCGACTGCTCGAGCCACCGGGCACTCGGCACCCTCGTGAGTCACCCTTCGCACCATCCCCCACTCCCCTCGCCCTGTTCCCCACCGACCTACACCGGTTGCATCTTAGTACCGGAGGCGGATAGCGTCTCCATGGTTGCAAGTTGGAACCAGTTGCTCCTGAGGAGGGCGGAATGGCGGAGAAGGTCGCGGCGGGCGGAGCGGGTGTGCAGGTCAGTCCGGTGCGGGTAGCGGTGGTGCAGTTCGAGCCGCGGGTCGGTGTGGAGAACCTGAGGGCGAACGCGCTCGCGGTGGAGGAGCGGCTGCTCGCGGCCGCCGACGGCGGAGCGGGTCTCATCGTGCTGCCCGAGCTCTCGACGACGGGCTACGTCTTCGAGAACCGCGCTGAGGCATATGCCCACAGCGAGCCGGTCCCGGGCGGTCGGAGCCTCAGGATGTTCGAGCGGGTCGCGCGCGATCGTCGTGTCTACGTGGTGGGCAACGTGGTGGAGGAGTCTGCGGGCAGGCTCTACGACACCGCCGTCCTGGTGGGCCCGGACGGCTACATCGGCCGCTACCGCAAGACGCACCTCTGGGACGCCGAGAAGCTGTGGTTCACCCCCGGTGACGAGGGCTACCAGGTCTTCGACACCCCCATCGGCCGGATCGGTCTACTCGTCTGCTGGGACATCTGGTTCCCCGAGACCGCGCGCATCGTCACCCAGCTGGGCGCTGACATCATCTGCATCCCGACGGGCTGGGTGTGGACGCCGCCCCCGCTCTACGACGAGAACGGCGTGTGCATGGCGGCGCACCTCACGTACACGGCCGCCCACGTGAACGGCGTCTTCATCGCCACCGCCGACAGGATCGGCCAGGAGCGCGGCGTCGGGTTCATGGGGAACTCACTGATCGCCAGTACCACCGGTTGGCCGATCGACCGGATTGCCGGCCCGGACGAGGACACCATCATCTACGCCGACATCGACCTCGCCGCGGCCCGCACGGCGCCGATCTGGAACCAGCTCAACGACCTTCACCGCGACCGGCGCACCGACCTGTACGACCGTATGCTCGGCTACCGCGGCGCGGCTGCGCTTTCGCGGTGATGTCATGTCACGCCGGCTGAGCCCCGGCGACCCACGAGGCGCTGCACCCGTCGGGGAAACCCGGAGGCAGCACCCGGGCGCCCCGTGCTCGAGTGTCGAGGAGGAAGCGCTGTGCCGGATGACATCGGGCCCTGGCTGGCCGCGAACGCCGTCCCACTGAGGACCCTCTCGGCGGAGGGAGCGCTGGAGGAGCTGGAGCCGCTGCGCGAGCCGTTGAACGACGTACGGATCATCGGCATGGGCGAGTCCACGCACGGAACCCGGGAGTTCTTCCAGCTGAAGCACCGGCTGCTGCGCTTCCTCGTCCTGGAGATGGGATGCACGGCGCTGGCCATGGAGGCCAGTGAGTCAGCCGCTCGAGCCGTCGACGCCTACGTGCACGGCGGCCCGGGCGACGCCGCACGACTTCTCGACCGCCTCGGGTTCTGGACCTGGCGGACCGAGGAGGTCCGCGACATGGTCGAGTGGATGAGGGAGCACAACGGCAACGCGCCAGTCGCCGAGCAGGTGAGCTTCGTCGGCGTGGACCCGCAGCGCTGCGCCGACTCCGTCGCCGTGGTGCGTGCGTTCCTGCTGGAGGTCGCCCCGCAGCGGGACGAGACAGACTTTCTCGACGTGCTGACCGAGGCACGCCCGGGATCGCGTCCCGATCCCGGCCAGCGACTGCGGGTCGCGGCCGAGGACCTCGTCGCGTTCCTGGTCAGCCACCGCGGCGAGTTCGCGGGGCGCACCAGCGCCGACGCGGCCGACGCGGCGGTGTGGCACGCCGGCGCCCTCGTCCGAGCCGCCGACCTCGTCACCCGGCCGTTGCAGACGGAGAACGCTGAGGACAGCGCCATGGCCGTCCGAGACCGCTACATGGCCGAGGCAATCACTTCCCTCGTCGCCGCCACCGGTGGCCGGATCGCCGTGTGGGGGCACAACGGGCATGTTGCCACGGGCACGTACGCGAACGGAGTGGTGTCACTCGGCAGCCGGCTCAGACAGCAGCACGGTGAGGCCTACTACGCCCTCGGGCTGCTGTTCGGCGAAGGGTCCTTCAACGCCCGTCGGGGCGACGACCTCGAAGGCGACGCCGTCGCGCACCGCGTCGGACGCAGCGGCAGAACCATCGAGTCCCGGTTCGCAACTGCCGTCCGCGGCGACTACCTGATCGACTTCCGTACCGTGGACCCTGAGTCCGCCGCCGGGCGGTGGCTGCGGGACTCCCACAACCAGCGCAGCTTCGGGTCCAACGTGCCGCGCCTGACCTACCGGTTCCACGTGGCGCCTGTGGTCCCCGCACAGGAGTACGACGGGATCGCGTTCGTCGCCAGGTCGACCTGCTCGCGCCCGCTGCCGCCCCTCAGCACAGCACGAAGATGACCAGGGGCCGCCGGTGCAGCAGTCCCACAGCGGATCAGGGTGCACAGCGCGACGACGTCGTCGCCCGCGATGACCGTGCCCACTCGGCGTCAGCCCCGCGCCTCAGCCAGCTGACCGCTTCCTGGCGCCATCTCCGCGAGGCGCCCACGCAGGACCGAGAGCCCGTAGAGACAGCTCCCGGGCAGGGCCAGTGCGGAGACGAGCAAGACCTGCGGCGTGGGGGCGCCCTGGTGAGCCAGGAGCACCTGGGTCACGCTCTGGAGCGCAGCGGTGGTGCACCCCAGCCAGGTGAGGATCCAGGCCGCGTGCGACCTGCGCACCGTGGCTCGCCACACGAGGGGTCCCAGCCAGCCGGCCAGCGCCAGGAGCCCGGACAGCACCAGGACGGTGCGCTGGGAGATCACCTCCATGCCCTGGGGCCCGCTGGCTCCGGGACCGAGCAGCCCCCAGTAGATGGAGGCCGCGCCGAAGGGCAGCAGACCCAGTGCGCCGGCGACGGCAGCCCAGGTGACTGGTGGGCGGGGAGGCACACTGAGGACGCCGGCCCAGCGGTCGAGCACGTACTGCCACACGAGCACCGCCAGCCCCACCCCCAGCAGAGCGAACCCGCCGTAGACCAGCGCGAACACCCACGGGCTCAGGTTGTCCATCCCCTCGGTGCGCAGCGACCCCGTCACGGCCAGCTGCAGAACGCTGCCCACCGTGAGCCCCAGGAGGATCGGAGCCAGCAGCCCCGTCGCTCCCCCGCCCAGGAACACCACGAGTCCGCCGGGGACGCGACGACCCCACGGACGGGTCAACGCCCATGCGAGCCCCACCGCGGCCAGCTCCAGCACGATGGTGACGACGTTGCCGAGCACCACCCGCGTGCTGTGCAGCTCAGCGACACCCGAGGCGCTCCGCAGCCCCACGGTGCTGCCCGCGAGCCACAGGACCTTCAGCGTCGTGTACGGCGTGACCGCGACGACGACCAGGAGCAGAGCGATCCGCTGCGCACGGTTGAGCATGACACCTCCAAATAGACACCGGTCTCTAGATGACCGTCTCTAGGATGCGGTTAGGCTGCCGGCATGGTCAAGCCAGTTCGGTTCAGCGTCGACGACATCCTCGACGCGGCGACGCAGGCGGTTCACCAGCACTGGCGCTCGGCCACAGTGGCCCACGTGACCGCCGTGCTGGGCGCCCCCTCCGGGTCGATCTACCACCGGTTCGCCTCACGAGACGCGCTCTTCGCCTCCGCCTGGATCAGGGCGGTGCGCCGCTACCACGCCCAGTTCGACGAGATCGCCGCGATCGCCGACCCGGTGCAGGCGATCGTCGAGACCGGCATGCTCCTCCCCCGGTTCTGCCGGGCGAACCCGCTCGATGCCCGGATGCTGACGGTCTTCCGCTACCGCGACCTGCAGGCCGACCCTCCCGCAGGGCTCCACGACGCGCTCCAGGACCTCAACGCCCCGGTGGGGCGGCTACTCTCCGAGCTCGCCGAACGACGCTACGGCAGGGTCAGCACCCGAGGACTCGCGCTGGTCGCCCTGGCCGCCCGCGACACCCCCCTCGGGATGGTGCGCCCCCTCATCGGTGACCCGATCCCGGACTGGATGGACGAACCCATCCGGGCGGCGTGCGAGGCCGTCGCACTCCTCGACGACCACTGACCCACCGCCCGCGCGAGCAGCACCCGGTCCCGCCTCCGACCTGGCAGAGGGTCGTACACTCGGTGAACTCGAATGACGTCCCCCGGTTCGGTGCCGGAGTGCCGCGGGGTCGAGTCGCCGACTTGCCAACATCTCACGCATCGCGGCGGTGAACGACTCGGGGGTGAACGACTGGGGAGGTGCTGTGACGGCCTCTTGTGCCTCCTGCGCGGCGGCCTGCGTAGGAGGCGCGGTCGTGGCCCGTTCCATGTACCGGCGGCTCCTGCGCCGCCGTGCCGTGCGCTTCGCGGCGGCAGCAGGTGGATGCCGGCGACGTGCGCCCGGTCCTGCTGGCCCAGCAGCGCGCTGATGCTGGTGCCCCAGTCGGTGCCCGGCGGCCCCGTAGCGGGTGTAGCCGAGCCGGGCCATCAGCTCGGCCCAGGCCCGGGCGATCCTCGCGACGCCCCAGCCGGGTGACGTGGGCTTCTCGCTCCAGCCATAGCCAGGCAGCGAGGGCACGACGCAGTGGAAGCCGGCCCGGGTGAGCAGCGGCAGCACGTCCAGGTACTCGATGACGCTGCCGGGCCAGCCGTGGGTGAGCACGAGCGGAAAGGCGTCAGGACCGGGGCGAGCGCGCGTGCAGGAAGTGCACCCGCAGCCCGTCGACGACCGTGGTGTACTGGGGGACGGCGTCCAGCTCGACCTCGGTGACCCGCCAGTCGTACTTCTCGGCCCAGACCCGGCAGCGCTCCTGCAGCCGCTCCAGCTCCACCCCCTGCCGGGGGTCGGTCGCCGCGTCCGGCCACCGGGTCGCCCGCAACCTCCCCCGCAGGTCCTCCAGCTCGGACTCGGGGACGGCGTGGGTGAAGGGCTCGACGCGGGGGTCGTCGATGAGCTGCACGGATGGCTCCTCCGGGTCGGGTCTGGTCCGACCGCCGTCGGACGCACCCAGTGTGGCGACCCGGCGGCTGACCGCCCACCCGTCAGGGCCGGATGAGCACCTTGAGCGCCTCGCGGGCGTCCATCAGCCGGTAGGCCTCGGCGATCTCGCTCAGCGGCAGCTCGCGGTCGAAGACCCGGCCGGGTTCGATCCGTCCCTCCAGCACCTGCGGCAGGGCCTCCTCCAGGTAGGCCCGGACGGTGGCCGGCCCGCCGGTGAGGGTGGCGTTCTTGCCCCAGAACGCGGCGAATCCGGTCGGCGCCTCGTCGTACTGCGGGACGCCAACCCGGGAGATCGCGCCGCCGGGGCGGACGACGCCGATGGCCTGCTCGTAGGCGGGCAGGTGGCCGACGGCCTCGAGCACCACGTGGGAGCCCTCGCCACCAGTGAGGTCCAGCACGGCGGCGACGCCCTCCGCACCGCGCTCGGCCACCACGTGCGTGGCGCCGAACTTCCGGCCGAGGTCGGTGCGGCTCTGGTGGCGTCCCATCAGGATGATGGTCTCCGCGCCGAGCTGGCGGGCGGCCAGCACGGCCGACAGCCCGACCGCGCCGTCGCCGATCACGGTGACGGTCCTCCCCGGCGCCGCGCCGCCGGTGCGGGCGGCGTGGAAGCCGGTGAGGTAGACGTCGGAGAGCGTCAGCAGCGAGGGCATCAGCGCCTCGTCGGTGCCGGCCGGGATCTTCACCGCGGTGCCGTCAGCGAACGGGACGCGCAACCGCTCGGCCTGGGTGGCCGAGGGCGCGCCGTCGAAGAAGCCGCCGTGCACGCAGGAGGTGGTGATCCCGTCCCGGCAGAAGGCGCAGGTGCCGTCGGACCAGGCGAACGGGACGATCACCTGGTCGCCCACCCGCAGCGTGGAGACGGCGTCGCCGACCTGCTCAACGACGCCGATGGCCTCGTGGCCGCGGCGCACGCCGTGCTCGGAGACCTCCTGGGAGTGGTAGGGATGCAGGTCGGAGCCGCAGACGCAGGCGTGGGTGACCCGCAGCAGGGCGTCGGTGGGAGCGGTGAGCTCGGGGTCGGGGACCTCCTCGACGCGGACGTCTCCGGGGCCGTACATGACGGTGGCGAGCATGGCTCGTTCCTTCCTCTCGGGGTTGGGGTTCGGGTGGGACGAGTAGAGCCGCCACCGCGGGCCGGGAACAGGCCGAGCTGGTCGGGGTAGAACCTCGACCCCCCTCCGGCTGGCGGGTGCCCCTACCGTCGTCGGTATGGACACCCGTGCCGACATCCGCGACTTTCTCACCAGCCGCCGGGCCCGGCTGACCCCGGAGCTGGTCGGTCTGCCGAGCAGCGCCCGCCGTCGCGTGCCGGGACTGCGTCGTGAGGAGGTCGCCATCCTCGCCGGGGTGAGCACCGAGTGGTACACCCGGCTGGAGAAGGGCCACATCGCCGGGGTGTCGGAGGAGGTGCTGCACGCCGTCGCCGAGGCGCTGCGGCTGGACGAGGACGAACGGACCTACCTGTTCGACCTGGCCCGGGCCGCCCGCCCGACGCAGCGTCGGCCCATCCGGCGGCGTGATGTCGAGGTCGCCGCCCCGGTGCAGTGGCTGCTCGACTCGATCACCCTGTCGGCGGCGTTCGTCCGCAACGGCCGGCTCGACATCATCGCCACCAACCCCCTCGCCCGGGCCCTGCACGCGCCGATGTTCGACAGCCCCACCACGGCCGCGCACGGCCGCGCGAACTTCGCCCGCTACCACTTCCTCGACGAGGCCTCGCGGGAGTTCTTCACCGACTGGGAGTCCGGCGCGAGGGTGACGGTCGCGCTGCTGCGCGCCGAGGCCGGCCGCGAGCCGCACGACCGCGACCTGCGGGAGCTGGTCGGGGAGCTGTCGACGCTGAGCGAGGACTTCCGCCGGCTGTGGGGTGCGCACGACATCCGGATCCGCCACGCCGGCACCAAGGGGTTGCGCCACCCGCAGGTCGGTGAGCTGGAGCTGGTCTACCAGTCGGTCGACCTGCCCGCGGGGGCCCGGGTGGTGCACGACCTGTCGCTCTACACCGCCGAGCCCGGGACGGCCTCCGACGAGCGGCTGCGGCTGCTGGCCAGCCTGGCCGCGACCCCGCGGACGGGGATCGCCGAGCGCCCGCGACCCGCTCGCGGCTAGGCGGACTCGACGAGGACGACCTCCACCCCGGCGGCACTGAAGTCGTCGAGGACGGCGCCGGGCGCGTCGGCGGTGGTGACGAGGTGGGTGAGGTCGTCCGGTGCGGCGAAGCGGAAGGTCGACGTCCGGGAGAACTTCTCCGGGGTGGCGACGAGCACGCGCCGGCGGGCGACCGCCAGGCACGCGCGTTTGAGCTGGGCGTCCTCGGGGGTGGTGGAGGTCAGGCCGTCGGCCGGTGAGGCCGAGCAGGCCCCCAGCACGGCGGTGTCGACCCGCAGCTCGCGGACGGCCTCGACGACCGAGGTGCCGACCAGGGCGAGGGAGTCGGTCTCGACCGACCCGCCCGGCACGAGGACGCTGGCGCCGGGACGGGCGCCGAGCGTGGCCGCCGCGTGCAGCGACAGCGCCATCACGGTGAGCGGTCGGCCCGCCAGCGCGTGCGCGACGGCGAGGCAGGTGGTGCCGTTGTCGAGGACCAGCGACTCGCCGTCCTCGACCAGGTGCGCGACGGCGGCGGCGAGCCGGGTCTTGGTCGCGGCGTCGGCCTCGACCCGGCTGGCGAAGGGCATCGGCGTCCCCCGCTTGGCCGCCCGGCGGACGCCGCCGTGGGTGCGGATGACCGCTCCGGCTGCGGCGAGCTCGGCGAGGTCGCGACGCACGGTCACCGACGAGGCCCCGGTGAGCCGGGCCAGCTCGGCGACGCCGACCGTCCCGCCGCCGGCCACCGCGCGCATGATCGCCTTGTGGCGAAGTGATCGTTGCACGTGATCATCCAACCACCTAGGTTGCGCGGGTGCCCCGGACCGGACCCTCCCCCCGCCGCGCCCGCCTGGGCGTCTCGCTGATGTTCTTCACCAACGGCGTGCTGCTCGCCGCCCTGCTCCCGCGCTACCCCGAGATCAAGGACGCGCTGGCGCTCAGCAACGTCGCGTTCGGCACCACGGTGGTGGCCTTCCCGCTCGGGGCGATCCTCACCGCGGCGCTGGCGGGCCATGCCGTCCGCGCCCTCGGCGCGCGGGCGGTGACCGCGGTCGGCTCGGTGCTGCTGGCCGCCAGCACGTTGGTCGCCGGGGTGTCCGGCACGCCGTGGCTGTTCTTCGTCGCGCTGTTCGTCGCCGGGGCGCTCGACGCCGTGGTGGACGCGGCGCAGAACGTGCACGGGGTCGCGGTGGAGCGGTGGGCGGGCCGCTCGATGATCAACTCCTTCCACGCGCTGTGGAGCCTCGGTGCGGCCTGCGGCGGGGCGGTCGGCGCGTGGGCCGCCGCCGCCGACGTCGCGATCGGCACCCAGATGCTGGTCAACGGCGTCGTCTGGTCGCTGGTCGCGGTGCTGGCCTCGGTCATCGCCCCGGTGCCCGGCGAGCGCGCCCGGGAGGCGACGGCGGCGGACGCCGGTTCCGCCGCCCGCCCGCGGTCGCGGGCCTGGGCGCTGCTGCTGCCGCTGGTGGTGCTGGCGATCTGCGGGACGCTGGTGGAGGACATCGCGAACAACTGGGCCGTGCTGTTCTTCCGCACCGAGGCGTCGGCCGCCGACGCGGTGGCCGGACTGGCGCTCACCGTGGTGCTCGCGGCCCAGTTCGTCGGACGGCTGCTGGGCGACCCGATGACCGACCGCTGGGGACGGGCCGCGGTCGCCCGCGCGGGCGGCCTCCTCATCGCCGGCGGCATGCTGCTGGTGGTGCTGCCGGTGGCCTACCCGCTGTCGATGGCCGGGTTCGCGCTGATGGGCTTCGGCAGCGCCACCCTCGTGCCGGCCGCCTTCGCCGCCGCCGACCGGGTACCCGGGCTGGCCGTCGGCACCGGCATCGCGCTGCTCGGCTGGCTGATGCGGCTGGGCTTCCTGCTCACCTCCCCGGTCGTCGGAGCGGTCTCCGACCTCGTCGACCTGCGCACGGCGATGCTGCTGCCGCTGGCCGCCGGGGTGGTGGCGGCCGTCCTCGCGCACCGCTCGCGGACGGCGGCCGCCTCGCAGTCCACCGAGCCGGCCGACGCGCTCACCCCACGGTGATGGTGGTGGCGACCCGCCGCTCCCCCTGCGCCACGACGAGCTCGTGCTCCCCGGCCGGGGTGCCCCGGGGCACCAGCGCGGTGCGGTCGAAGCGGCCCTGCTCGTCGGTGTGCAGGCGGTAGACCAGCGTGCCGTCCAGCAGCACGTCCAGGTGCTGCTCGGGGGCGAACCCGGAGACCGAGAGGTCGAACCACTGCCCGCTGGCCAGGACGCCGTCCTGGACCTCCAGCGTCGGCTCGCCGAGCTCGGGCTCGGGCTCGACCACCGGTCGTCCCAGCGACAGGGTGACCGGCGCGGTGGGCCCGGCCGACGTCTCCAGCGAGCAGTCGGTGGCGGCGTCGAAGGTGCCGCTCACCGAGGCGGTATAGGTGGCGGCGGCGTGCAGCTCACCGCGCGGCTCCTCGGTGCGGAAGGTGACCGGGAGCTCGTCGGTACCGCAGCGCAGCACCGCGGTCAGCGGCTCGGTCAGCACGCTCTGCGAGGCGGGGTCGCCGTCGGTGGTGACGGTGTCGGGCACCAGCGCGGTGCCGTCGGCCGACAGCTTGGTGCCCGGTGCGGCGACCAGGCCGACGTCGACGGTACCGGCGCGGCCCTTCCGCACGGTGGCCTCCAGCCCGGCGACGGTCCACTGCCAGGGCGCCCGGCGGCTCTCGTAGAAGTTGGTGCCGGCCACGGTGAGGTGCGCGCCGAGGGCGCCGAGCCGGGTGGAGAAGGAGTCGACGTCCTTGTCCTCGGCCTGGCTCCAGCCGGTCTCGAGGATGGCCGCGGCCCGCGGCAGCGCCATGTACATGGCCTGGTCCTCCCCGCGGATGGTCTCCGACCACATCGGGGCCTCGACGCCGAGGATGTCCTCCTCGGCCAGCCCGCCCTCGACGACCGTCGTGGGCTCCCAGTCGTAGTAGCGGGGGTAGTCGCAGTCGCCGGAGCAGGCCCAGCTGAGCCCGATCGGGGTCGAGGGGTCGTACTTCATGTCGAGGTAGGAGCGGCCGGCGTCGGAGACCACGGCCTTGCCGCCCTTGGAGACGAAGTCGCGCACCCAGTCACCCGAGCCCACCCAGTAGTGGACCACCGAGCCCTCCCAGTAGCCCTCGCCCTGGGTCAGACCCGCCTCGGCGAACTCGGTCCAGCCCATCACGCCGACGCCGGTGGTCTCGCGGACCTCGGGGACGGCGCGGCTGACGAAGTCGACGTAGCGCTCGTGGCCCATGTCGTGCGACTCGTCCCCGCCGACGTGGACCAGCGGGCCCTGGGTGAGGTCGGCCAGCTGGCCGAAGACGTGGTTGACGAAGTGGTAGGTGGGCTCGTGCAGCTCGTCCAGCGCGGAGTAGCCGACGGCGGCGGTGCCGTTCCAGTCGACCACACCGGTCTCGGGGTCGCGGGCGGGCAGCGAGCGCTCGGTGTTGAGCTGCGGGATGGCGTGCAGGGCGGCGTTGGTGTGGCCGGGGACGTCCACCTCCGGCACCACGGTGATGTGGCGCTCGCGGGCGTACTCGACGATCTCGCGGTACTCCTCCTGGGTGTAGTAGCCGCTGCGGCCGAGCTCGGAGCGGTAGCCGCGCTCGTTCATCGCGGTGTCGCCGGAGATCTCGGTGAGCCGGGTGTAGTCGATGGTGTCGCCCTCGACCCGTCCCTCGTTGGTGATCTCGATCCGCCAGCCCTGGTCGTCGGCCAGGTGCAGGTGCAGGTGGCTGGCCTTGAACGAGGCGAGGGTGTCGAGGTAGCGCTTGACGGTGTCGACCTCCTGGAAGGAGCGGGCCACGTCGAGCATCACGCCGCGGTAGGCGAAGCGGGGCGCGTCCTCGATGTGCACGGCCGGCACCGTCCAGTCGGTGGTCACCGGGCGGTCGCTGCCCACCCAGGCCGGCAGCAGCTGGCGCAGGGTCTGCACGCCGTTGAAGGCGCCGTGGGCGGTGCGTGCGGTGATCGTGGCACCGTCGGCGGTGACGTCGAGGACGTAGGACTCCTCGGTCGGCGCCTCGCCCTCGACGGTGTAGGCGGCGTCCTCGTCGACGACGATCTGCAGGTCGCCCGGACGCGGACGGGCCGGGACGGGCAGCCGGAAGCCGGTGGAGGTGCGCAGCTCCTCGGCCAGCGCCCGCGCGACCGGACGGGCCTCGCCGGCGGCGGCGATCCGGGTGGTCGGGGTCAGCCGCCAGGGCTCGGCGTCTGCCACCTCGACCGACGCGGGCTGCGGGACGAGGCCGAGGGCGTCGACCTCGGCGGCGGGAGTCGCCTGCGGGGTGGCGGTGGCGTCGGTGGCGGTGGGCAGCAGCGGGACGGTGAGCGCTGCGGCGGCGAGGAGGGCCGCGAGGGTGGTGCGGGTGGGACGAGGGCGCATGGGGTGCTCCTGCGGGGCGACGGTGCCTGGGGTGCTGCTCACACCACCACACGCCTCCGACAGGAACAAGGTCTGGGACGTGAAAGCGGCGTTTTCATCCTGAAAGGGCCGTTTTCATCCCGTCGGGCGTGCTCAGCCGACGTCGGAGGCGCCCAGGTCGACGTCGCTGCCGGCCGGCGCCGACCGGCGTCCCAGGGTCTCGACGACCTCACCCACGGCGTCGGCGGGGTCCCCCAGCTCGGCGATCCGCTGCCCCAGCGTCCGGGCGGCGGCGCGGTAGCGGTCCTCGGCCAGCACGGCCCGCACCGCGCGTCCGACCCGTCGGGGCGTGGGACGTCCGGTGCGCAGGGTGCGGCCCACCCCGGCCCAGGCCACCCGGGCCGCCACCTCGGGTTTGTCCTCGCTGTCGCCGCCCACCACCAGCGGCACCCCGTGCCGCAGCGCCTCGTGCACCCCGCCGTAGCCGCCGTTGGTCACCATCACCGACAGGTGCGGCAGCAGCTGGTGGTAGGGCAGGAAGGTCGCCACCCGCACGTTGCCCGGCAGCGCCCGTCCGCCGAGCGCGCGGCCCACCTCCTCCACCGGCCGGCCGCCGGTGGAGACGACGACCAGCACGTCCTCCCCGGCCAGTGCGGTCACGGTGGGGGCGACCAGCTTGGTGAGGTCGGCGTTGTCGAGGGTGCCCTGGGTGACGTGGACGACCGGGCGTCCATCCTCCAGCTCGTGCCACCACGGCGGCAGCGCCACCGGCGGCGCGGCCGAGCGGACCGGTCCGACGAAGCGGATCGTGGCCGGCATCTCCCGCCGCGGGTACTCCAGCTCGGCCAGCCCGAGGTGGAAGGTGAGGTCGGGTGCGGCGGTCTGGTCGAAGAAGTTGACCGCACCGGGCGGCACGCCGTGCTCGGCCAGCACGGCGTCCAGCCGCTGGTGCAGCCGGCGGAACGGTCCGTGGTGCACCAGCCAGTTGGCCTGGCCGTTGCGCATCCGGGTGAACCAGGAGGAGCCGGGCGCCAGGCCCGAGCCGAAGGGCGCGCAGTCGACGCTGACCAGCGACAGCGGGGTGACCGACAGCCCCAGCACCGGCACCCGGTCGGTCGGCGGGACGGAGGTCAGCGGGAGGACCCCGAGGAAGGCGGTGTCGGAGAGCACCGCGTCCACCTCGTGCTCCTCCAGCGCCTGCTGCAGGGCGGCGTGCTGGGCCCCCAGCGGGTCGACGAAGATCGACAGGATGTCCCCGCGGGCCGCCAGCACCCGGGAACCGGGCCGGCGGACGGGCGGCGGGGCGGGTTCGGCGGCCGCGGGCAGCGGCACCAGGGTGAGCCCGCTGCGGGCGACCTGCTCGGCGAATCGGGCCCCGGTGAGCATCAGCACCCGGTGACCGCGCTCGCGCAGCCGCCGTCCGACGGCGAGGACCGGGCTGACGTGGCCGTACAGCGGCGTGGCGCACAGCAGCAGCGTCATCGGCATGGGCTCACAGGCTACGCCGAGCCAGGCGGTCGCGGCGACGGCGAGGCTGGCTGTGCCGGCGAGGTCGAAGCCGCGCAGGTCGTCGGCGGCGTCCTCGTGGCCGGGGTCGTGGCTCGCCGGGCGGTCAGACCACCAGCGGCCCGGCGACGTCGAGCCGGCCGTGCTCGACCAGCCAGCGCACCGCCTCCAGCGTGGCGGCGTCCGGCTCGTGGCGGGGGGTGTAGCCGAGGACGGCCCGGGTCTTCTCGATGCTGACGTAGTGGCTGCGCCACAGGTGCTCCCAGCTGGCCTCGGCGTGCTCGGCCGGCGTGGCGGCGCGGAACTCCTCCCACGAGGTGGTCCGCAGCCGGGCCTCCTGGCCGAACCAGCCGGCGGCGGCCTCGGCGTAGCCGCGGACGGTGAGCGCGGCGGGGGCGACCACGTCGAAGGCCTCCCCGGCGGCCGCGTCGCGGTGCTCCAGCGTGAGCTGGAAGGCCTGGGCGACGTCATCGGCGTGGACGTGGTGCATCAGCTCCGAGCCGGTGCCCGGCGCGGTCAGCTCCTCCCCGGCCGAGAGCGTCCGCCAGACGCCGGGGTCGAGGTTGCCGAGCGGACCGATCGGTGCCCAGCCGGGGCCGGAGATGTGGCCGGGGTGCAGCGAGGTGGTGACCAGCCCGCCGGAGCGGGTCTCCTCGCGCAGCATCCGGGCGATGGCGTCCTTCTGCACCCCGTACTCCCCCACCGGCGGGGTGGCGGTCTGCTCGGTGACGGGCAGGGTGCGGCTGGGCCCGTAGCGCCAGATCGAGCCGCAGTGCACCAGGTGGCCGACCTCGCCGCGCAGCCGCCCGACCAGCGTGGTGGCCGAGTCGAGGGTGAAGCAGACCATGTCGACCACGGCGTCGGGGCGCTGCTCCTGGACGCGGTCGCCGAAGGTGCCGGCGCGGTCCTCGGCGTCGCGGTCGACCAGCACCTGCTCGACCTGCTGCCAGGCCTCGTCCTCGACGTAGGCCGAGCGCTGCCCCCGGCTGAGGTTCACCACCTCGTGCCCCGCCCGCACCAGCCGGGGGACGAGGAAGCTCCCGACGTGCCCGCTGCCACCCACCACCACGATCCGCATGGGGCTCACCGTAGGCCGCCGACGTCAGGGCCCCGACCTAGGCTGGTCGGGCGGCACCGCGTCGCACCACCCGTCCGGGTGGGCCAGAGAGGAGACCAGCATGGGCGCCGACGACAAGCTCCAGAACAAGACCGACGAGCTCAAGGGCAAGGCCAAGCAGGGCATCGGCGGGGCCACGGACGACCGCGACCTCCAGGCCGAGGGCCAGGCCGACCAGACCAAGGGCAGCCTCAAGCAGGCCGGCGAGAAGGTCAAGGACGCCTTCAAGGGCTGAGCCCCGCCGCGACGCCGGGAGCACCGTCGCCCCCGGCGTCGCGAACGCCCTGTCATAGGCTCGGACGGTCCAGGGGAACCACCGGGTCCCGGTCGAGGTGAGAGGTGGTGCCGTGCCGGAACGACTGGTCGCCGACCGCTACCGCCTCGTCGAGATGGTGGGCAGCGGCGGCATGGGCGTCGTCTGGGACGCCTGGGACGAGCGGCTGCAGCGCCGGGTGGCGGTCAAGCAGCTGCGGGCGCTGCCCGGGCTGAGCGAGGACGAGACCAGGGTCGCGAACGAGCGGGCGATGCGGGAGGCGCGGATCACCGCCCGGCTGCACCACCGCCACGCGGTGTCGGTGTTCGACGTGGTCGACGACGACGGCCGGCCTTGCCTCATCATGCAGTTCGTCCCCTCGACCACACTGGGCGAGCTGGTCCGCGAGCGCGGTCCGCTGCCACCGGCCGAGGTGGCCCGGATCGGTGCGCGGGTGGCCTCGGCGCTGGCGGCGGCCCACGACCTCGGGATCGTGCACCGCGACGTGAAGCCCGGCAACGTCCTCATCTCCGAGGACGGCCCGCTGATCAGCGACTTCGGGATCTCCCGCGCGCTGGACGACATCTCGCTGACCACCACCGGGCTGGTGCACGGCACCCCGGCCTACCTCTCCCCCGAGGGCGCCCGCGGTGAGGAGGCGACCTACGCCTCCGACGTGTTCTGCCTCGGCTCCACGCTGTATGCCGCACTCGAGGGGACGCCGCCCTTCGGCACCCAGGCGAACTCGATCGCGCTGCTGCACCGGGTCGCCGCCGGCACGGTCGAGCCGCCGCAGCACAGCGGCCCGCTGACCCCGCTGCTGAACCGGATGCTCTCCCGCGACCCGGCGGACCGTCCCACCATGGCCGAGGTGGCCGAGGAGCTGGAGGCGCTGGGGCGGGAGACCTCGGAGGTGGCCGCGCCGGCTGCGACGCCGCTCGAGGCACCGGCTGCCCCGGTTCCGGCCGGACGTCCGCCCGTCACCTTCCGCTTCGACCCGGCCCCGCCGGCCTCCCCCGACGCGGCGCCCGCTGCGGCG
>NZ_QPKK01000139.1 GCF_003344635.1 Desertihabitans aurantiacus | reverse complement strand
GGCCCGCCAGCCGCAGGCCGCCGTGCTCGACCCGCTGATCAAGGTGATGCGCACCGCGCACCCCAAGGCCGACGTCGCCCTGATCGAGCGCGCCTACCGCACCGCCGAGCACTACCACCGCGGCCAGACCCGCAAGTCCGGGGACGCCTACATCACCCACCCGCTGGCGGTCACCACCATCCTCGCCGAGCTGGGCATGACCGAGCCGACCCTGGTCGCCGCGCTGCTGCACGACACGGTGGAGGACACCCCGTACACGCTGCAGCAGCTGACCCGCGACTTCGGCGGCGAGGTGGCCCAGCTGGTCGACGGCGTCACCAAGCTGGACAAGGTCAAGTACGGCGAGTCCGCGCAGGCCGAGACCATCCGCAAGATGATCGTGGCGATGAGCCGCGACATCCGGGTGCTCGTCATCAAGCTCGCCGACCGGCTGCACAACATGCGCACCCTGCACTACCTGCGCCACGACAAGCAGACCCGGATCGCCCGGGAGACGCTGGAGATCTTCGCCCCGCTGGCCCACCGCCTGGGCATGAACGCCATCAAGTGGGAGCTGGAGGACCTCGCGTTCTCGGTGCTGCACCCCAAGATCTACGACGAGATCGTGCACCTGGTGGCCGAGCGCGCCCCGCAGCGGGAGAAGGTGCTGCGCGAGATCACCGAGGTGATCCAGGCCGACCTCAAGACGGCTCGGATCAAGGCCACCGTGACCGGACGGCCGAAGCACTACTACTCGATCTACCAGAAGATGGTGGTCCGCGGTCGGGACTTCTCCGACATCTACGACCTGGTCGCGCTGCGCATCCTGGTCGACGACCCGCAGCAGTGCTATGCCGTGATGGGCATCCTGCACGCCCGCTGGCGTCCGCTGCCGGGACGGTTCAAGGACTACATCTCGATGCCGAAGTTCAACCTCTACCAGTCGCTGCACACCACGGTGATCGGTTCGCGGGGGGCGCCGGTCGAGCTGCAGATCCGCACCTGGGACATGCACCGCAAGGCCGAGTACGGCGTCGCGGCGCACTGGAAGTACAAGGCGGTCGGGTCGGGGCGCACCGACGTCCCGGACGACCTGCGCTGGGTGGCCAACCTCAGCGAGTGGCAGCGTGAGACCGCCGACCCCGGGGAGTTCCTGGAGTCGCTGCGGTTCCAGATCAACACCGGCGAGGTGTACGTCTTCACCCCCAAGGGCGACGCGCTGGCGCTGCCGCAGGGGTCCACCCCGGTCGACTTCGCCTACACCGTGCACACCGAGGTGGGACACCGCTGCGTGGGCGCGAAGGTCAACGGACGACTGGTGCCGCTGGAGTCGGTGCTGGGCAACGGCGACGTGGTGGACATCCAGACGTCCAAGGCCGAGAACGCCGGGCCGAGCCGCGACTGGCTGGAGTTCGTCAAGAGCCCCCGCGCGCGCAACAAGATCCGGCACTGGTTCACCAAGGAGCGCCGCGAGGAGGCGATCGAGGAGGGCAAGGAGCAGCTGGCCCGCCAGATGCGCCGCTCCGGGCTGCCGCTGCAGCGCCTGCTCACCCTCGACCGGCTGACCGCGGTCGCCGCCGACTTCAGGGTGCCCGACGTGACGGGTCTGTACGCCGCGGTGGGGGAGGGCCAGGTGGCCGCCCAGGCGGTGGTCAACCGGCTGATCGGCACCGAGGGCGGGCAGGAGCCCGCCCTGGACGAGACCCACGAGGACCGTCCGATCCGTCCCCGGCGGCGGGCCTCGGGCAGCGGTGACACCGGCATCGCGGTGCACGGCGACACCGACATGTGGGTCAAGCTGGCCAAGTGCTGCACCCCGGTGCCCGGCGACGAGATCATGGGTTTCATCACCCGCGGGTCCGGGGTGTCGGTGCACACCGTGAGCTGCACCAACGCCGAGAACCTGCGCCGCCACCCCGAGCGGCTGATCGAGGTCAGCTGGGCGCCGAACTCCTCCAGCTCGTTCCTGGTGGGCATCCAGGTCGAGGCGATCGACCGCAACGGGCTGCTGTCCGACATCACCCGCTCGATCTCCGACCAGCACGTCAGCATCCAGGCCGCCAACGTGGTGACCACCAAGGACCGGCTCTGCAAGATCCGGCTGACGTTCGAGACCGCCGACCCCAAGCACCTCGACCACCTGGTCAACGGCATCCGCCGGGTGCCCGGCGTCTACGACGTCTTCCGCGTCACCCAGTAGCGGGCGGGGAAGCGGAGCCCCGAACCCGTCCCCGACGGCAACCCTCCGACCAGCCGCGAGTGTGCCCATGCCGTCGCTCCGCGAGCCGGGTGGGCGACGGTCCGGCCACACTCGCCATCAACGACGCCCCGGGGGGAGGGGGAGATGACCTCGCTCTGCAGGGACCCGTCCCCACCACAGCGGACGACAGCACCGATCAGCCGCTGAAGTCCTGCACCGCCCGCTCGGCCTGCTCCAGCCACGTCCGGTACGTCTCCGCACCCGCACGCGCCTCCTGCGCGGCCTTGGTGTTGCCGCGGGCCTCGGCCTTCTCCGCCCGCTCCTCCAGGGTCGCGATCTGGGCACGCAGCTTGGCCGCGGTCTCCTCCGCCCGGGCGCGCGCCTCGGGGTCGGTGCGCCGCCAGTTCTCCTCCTCGGCCTCCCGGACGGCGTTCTCCAGGGCCCGCAGCCGCCCGTCCAGGGGGCGCATGGCGTCCCGCGGCACCTTGCCGATCTCGCTCCACCGCTCCAGCAGGGTCCGGTAGGCGGCGCGGGAGGCGTCCAGATCCTGCACGGGGACGACCTGCGGCTCGAACTCGGCCAGCAGCGCCTCCTTGGCCCGCTGGTTCTCGGCGAACTCGGCGTTCTCGGTCTCCTGCTGGGCCTGGCGGGCGCCGAAGAATCGGTCCTGCAGGCCGCGGAAACGGGACCACAGCTGGTCGTCGACCTCGCGCGGGGCCGGGCCGGCGGCCTTCCACCGCTGCATCAGGTCACGGAAGGCGGCGCTGGTCGGGCCCCAGTCGGTGGAGTCGGCCAGCGTCTCGGCCTCGGCGATGATCTTCTCCTTGGTCACCCTCGCGGCGTCGCGGCGCTGCGCCTGCTCGGCGAACTGCGCCTTGCGGCGCTTGGTGTAGGAGGTGCGGGCGGTGGAGAAGCGGTGCCACAGCGCCTCGTCGGTGGGCCGGTCGATGCGGGGCAGCGACTTCCACTGCTCCAGCAGGTCGCGGAACCGGTTGACCCCGCCGCGCCAGTCGTTGCCGGCGGCGATCCGCTCGGCCTCGGCGACCATCTCCTCCTTGGCCGCCCGGGTGCTGGCCGACTGCTCCGCGCGGGCCTGCTTGCGCTGCTCGGACTGCTGGGCGAGCACGGGACCGAGGCTGTCCAGCTGCGCCTCCAGGGCGGCCAGGTCGCCGACCGCGGAGGCATCCTTGAGCGTGCCGCGCACGGTGGCGACGGACTTGCGGGCCTCCTCGGGGGAGAGGTTCTGCTGCCGGACCCGCGCGACCAGGAGGTTGACCTCCAGCTCGAGGGCCTGGAAGCGCCGGACGTAGAAGGCGAGCGCCTCCTCGGGCGTCACGTCGGGCATCTGCCCGACCGCGCGCTCGCCCTCGGGCGTACGGACGTAGACCGTCATGTCCTCGGCCACACGGCCGAAGGACTCCGGACCTGCTGACTGCGTCATGGGGACCATCTTGCACCATGCCGGGCGGCCCACCCCGCGGTCGGCGTCGGTGAGGGCGGCTGTCCGCAGTCGGAACGGCACGCCGCCGACGACGCTCTCGGTAGGGTGCACCTGTGCTGATCGCCTCCTTCGCCGTCGGCCCGTGGCAGAGCAACTGCTACGTGGTCGCCCCCGAGCCCGGCGGGCCGTGCCTGGTGCTCGACCCCGGCCCGGGCGCCCTCGAGCTGGTGCGCCGGGTCGTCTCGGAGCAGCAGCTGACGGTGACCGGCGTGGTCGCCACCCACGGGCACCTCGACCACGTCCTCGACGCCGCCGCGCTGTGCCGCGAGACCGGCGCGCCCTGCTGGATCCACCCCGCCGACCGGCACCTGCTCACCGACCCGCTGGCCGGTATCGGTGCCGCCGCGGCGCCGCTGCTGCAGGGCCTGACCGGGGGAGAGCCGATGGTGGAGCCGCCGGAGGTGGTGGACCTGACCGGGGACCGGCTGGAGCTGGCCGGACTGGAGCTGTGGCTGCGCGAGGCGCCCGGCCACACCGCAGGCTGCGTGCTGCTCGGCGCCGACCACCCCGACGAGTCGGTCAGCGGGGTGCTCTTCTCCGGGGACGTGCTGTTCGCCGGGTCGGTGGGACGGGTCGACCTGCCCGGCTCCGACCCCGCGGCGATGCAGCACACGCTCAGCGAGGTGGTGCTCGGGCTGGACGACGGGCTGGCGGTGCTGCCCGGTCACGGCGAGCAGACCAGCATCGCCCGCGAGCGCGCCGGCAACCCGTTCCTGCGCCGTCCTGACGCCCTCGCCGGGTCGGCCACCGCTGCGGAGGTCGTCCGGTGAGCCGCGTCTCGGCCATGTCGGGCTATCCCGAGTTCCTGCCCGCGCAGCGGATGGTGGAGCAGCAGGTGCTCACCGTGCTGCGCGAGACCTTCGAGCTGCACGGCTACGCCCCGATCGAGACCCGCGCGGTGGAGCCGATGAGCCAGCTGGCCCGCAAGGGCGAGATCGACAAGGAGATCTACGTCGTCCGCCGGCTGCACGCCACCGACGACGAGACCGCCGAGCCGACCGACCAGCTCGGTCTGCACTACGACCTCACGGTGCCCTTCGCCCGCTACGTGCAGGAGTTCGGCGGTCGGCTCAGCTTTCCGTTCCGGCGCTACCAGGTGCAGAAGGTGTGGCGTGGCGAGCGTCCCCAGGAGGGGCGCTACCGCGAGTTCACCCAGGCCGACATCGACGTGGTGGGCTCCGGTGCGCTGGCCGACCACCACGACCTGGAGATCCCGCTGGTGGCGCTGGAGGCGTTCGAGCGGCTGCACCGCGAGCTCGACCTGCCGCCGGTGCGCATGCGGGTCAACAACCGCAAGCTGTCCGAGGGCTTCTACCGCGGGCTCGGGGTGGAGGACACCGCCGCGGTGCTGCAGCGCGTGGACAAGCTGGACAAGATCGGCCCGGCGAAGGTGCGCGAGCTGCTGGTGGCCGAGACCCCGCTGCGCCCCGAGCAGGCCGACGCCTGCCTGGCGCTGTCGACCATCCGCGGCGAGGACGCCGGCTTCGTCGAGGAGGTCCGTGCCCTCGGCGTGGAGCACCCGCTGCTGGAGGAGGGGCTCTCGCTGCTGTCGGCGCTGGTGGCGGCCGCGGCCGAGCGGGTGCCGGGACGGCTGCAGGCCGACCTCAGCATCGCCCGCGGCCTCGACTACTACACCGGGACGGTCTACGAGACCGAGCTGGTCGGCTTCGAGTCGCGCGGCTCGGTGGGCTCGGGCGGGCGCTACGACTCGCTCGCCAGCGACGGGCGGACCACCTACCCCGGTGTCGGGTTCTCCTTCGGCGTGACCCGGCTGCTGGCGCCGATGTTCACCCGCGGCGAGCTGACCGCCACCCGGAGCGTGCCGAGCGCGGTGCTGGTCGCGGTCGACGACGAGGGCACCCGGGGCACCGCCGAGCAGGTGGCGGCCGCGCTGCGCGCCGGCGGGACCAGCTGCGAGGTGGCTCCGAAGGCCGACCGCTTCGGCAAGCAGATCCGCTACGCCGAGCGCCGCGGCATCCCCTTCGTCTGGTTCGGCGGGCTGTACGGGGAGGTCAAGGACATCCGCAGCGGCGAGCAGGTCGCGGCCGAGGCCGGCACCTGGCAGCCGCCGGAGGACGACCGGCGTCCCCGCGTGGTCCGCGGCTGAGCTCCGCCAGGCGGCCGTGGACGACGAGGAGGTCCGGCAGGACCGGGTCGACCGTCCGGTCCTGCGCTTCGGAGGGGACCGTGCGTCGCCCGGTGCAGCCGTGGACGCCGGCCGTGCACGCGCTGCTGCTGCGCCAGCACCACGACGCCGTCCGCGACTGGCAGCCGGGCCGAGCCACCGGTGTGGGCGACGGGCCCGGCCGGTACCGGCGGACCGGGGGACCTGGTCTGCCACGGCGACTACGGCCCGTGGCTCGTCTGGGACGGGGTGCGCCCGGTCGGGCTGATCGACTGGGAGTACGCGCACGTGGGTCGCCCGCTGCTCGACGTCGCCCACGCGCTAGAGTACGTGGTCCCGTTCCGCGACGACGCGGAGTGCCTGCGCTGGCTGGGCCACCCCGCCCCGCCCGACCGCCTGTGTCGGCTCGGGCTCTGCGCGACGGCCTACGGGCTGACCTCGACCGACGTGCTGCGGGAGCAGATCAACTGGACCGAGCGGCACCGCCACCTGTTCGACTGAGCCGCCCGACCGCTCAGACCGGGGCGGTGACCGCGGTCCGGCGGCTGCGCCGGGCGCGGCGGCCGCGACCGACGAGGTCGACCATCAGCACCACCAGCGCGATCCAGACCAGCGCGAAGCCGATCCAACGCACCAGCGGCATCGCCTCGCCGAACACCCACACCCCGACGACGAACTGCAGCACCGGGGCCAGGTTCTGCACCAGCCCGACCAGCGACAGCGGGATCCGGCGGGCGCCCGCGCCGAAGCAGACCAGCGGGACGGTGGTGACCAGCCCGGCCGAGAGCAGCAGCCAGGTGTGCGCGGCGCCGTGGCCGAGGAAGGTGTTCTGGCTGCCCAGGACACCCAGCGTCACCGCCGCCACCGGCGTCAGCCAAGCGGTCTCCACCGTCAGCGAGGTGACGGCGTCGGTGCTCACCGTCTTCTTCACCAGGCCGTAGAGGCCGAACGAGCCGGCCAGGGCGAGGGAGAGCCACGGTGGCTGGCCGTAGCCGACCGCCAGCACCAGCACCGCCAGCACCGAGACGCCGACGGCCACCCAGCGGGCGGGCGTGAGCTTCTCCCGCAGCACCACCACCCCGAGCACCACGCTGACGATGGGGTTGATGAAGTAGCCGAGCGCCGCCTCCACCACGTGCCCGGAGTTCACCGCCAGCACGTAGACCACCCAGTTGATCGCGATCAGCACGCCGGCCGCACCGAGCAGCAGGACCGCCCGGCGGTCCAGCGAGCGGTAGGTCGCCAGGGCGCCCCGCCCGCCGCGGCGGCGTCGCAGCCAGCCGAGAACGGCGCCGAGCGCCACGCACACGACCAGGCTCCACAGCACCCGGTGCGCGACGATCTCCACCGGGGTGGCCGGCAGCAGCAGCGCGAAGTACAGCGGCATGGCGCCCCACAGCCCGAAGGCGGCCGTGGTGAACAGCAGCCCTCGGGTCTGCTCGTCGCGGGCGGGAGGGGTGTCGGTCACCGGATCATCCTGCTCCCGGCGGGCCGGGCCGGGGAAATCGTCCCGGACGCCGAACCAGGGCGGCGCGGCCCGCCCACGCCCCCCGCACACACCTTCGCCGAGCGGCACCCATCCTGCAGCGTGGGTGCCGTCCCGCGAAGGTGTGTGGCGGGGGACGCCGGGGAGGCGGAGCAGGCAGCCGGTATCGACGTGCCCCGACCGCGGTGGCTGGCTAGAGTGGATCCCGGAGCCGGGGGCGGCGTGACGACCCGCCCGCCGGGGCCTCGCGGCCCGGGCGACCCGGCACCCGCGCGTCCGGCGAGACCGACGAGAGGCCGGGATCCCCGGCGAAGGTGTGGTGGCACCGCGATCTGGCCCCCGCCCACACCTCCAGGGCTGCCCGTCCCGGGGCGGCCCCACCCTCCCGGGACCCGACCCGGAAGGACGACCATGATCCGTACGCACCGCGCCGGCACCCTGCGTTCCGAGCACGCCGGCCAGACCGTCACCCTCGCGGGCTGGGTGGCCCGACGCCGCGACCACGGCGGGGTGGCCTTCCTCGACCTGCGCGACGCCAGCGGCCTGGTCCAGGTGGTGGTCCGCGACGAGGTGCTGGAGGCCTCCGGCGCCCACGACCTGCGCAACGAGTACTGCGTCCGCGTCACCGGCGCCGTCGAGGCCCGGCCCGAGGGCAACGCCAACCCCGACCTGCCCACCGGCGAGATCGAGGTGGCGATCACCGAGCTGGAGGTGCTCAACCCCTCGGCGCCGCTGCCGTTCCAGATCGACGAGCGCACCGACGTCGGCGAGGAGGCCCGGCTCAAGCACCGCTACCTCGACCTGCGCCGGCCCGGCCCGGCCGCGGCGATCCGGCTGCGCTCGCAGGTCAACCAGGCCGCCCGCGCCGTCCTCGCCGAGCGGGACTTCGTCGAGGTCGAGACCCCGACGCTGACCCGCTCCACCCCCGAGGGTGCGCGCGACTTCCTGGTGCCGGCCCGGCTCGCCCCCGGCTCCTGGTACGCCCTCCCGCAGAGCCCCCAGCTGTTCAAGCAGCTGCTGATGGTGGCCGGGCTGGAGCGCTACTACCAGATCGCCCGCTGCTACCGCGACGAGGACTTCCGCGCCGACCGGCAGCCCGAGTTCACCCAGCTCGACATCGAGATGAGCTTCGTCGACCAGGACGACGTCATCGAGCTCGGCGAGGCGATCGCCAAGGCGCTGTGGCGGCTCATCGGCGTCGAGCTGGAGGGCCCCTTCCCGCGGATGAGCTACCGCGAGGCGATGGCCCGCTACGGCACCGACAAGCCCGACCTGCGCTTCGGGCTGGAGCTGACCGACTGCACCGAGTACTTCGCCGGCACCCCGTTCCGGGTCTTCCAGGCCCCCTACGTGGGCGCCGTCGTGATGCCCGGCGGGGCGTCCCAGCCCCGGCGCACCTTCGACGCCTGGCAGGAGTGGGCCAAGCAGCGCGGCGCCAGGGGACTGGCCTACGTCACGGTCGCCGAGGACGGCACCCTGGGTGGTCCGGTCGCCAAGAACATCAGCGAGACCGAGGCCGCCGGGCTGGCCGCCCACACCGGTGCCCAGCCCGGCGACTGCATCTTCTTCGGCGCCGGGGAGGCCAAGCAGGCCCGGGCACTGCTCGGGGCCGCCCGGCTCGAGGTCGGACGCCGCTGCGGGCTCCTCGACGAGGACGCCTGGTCGCTGCTGTGGGTGGTCGACGCGCCGCTGTTCGAGCCGGCCGCCGACGCCCGCGCCGCCGGTGACGTCGCCGTCGGCGCCGGGTCGTGGACGGCGGTGCACCACGCCTTCACCTCCCCGCGCCCGGAGTACCTCGACAGCTTCGACACCGAGCCCGGCGAGGCGCTGGCCTACGCCTACGACCTGGTCTGCAACGGCAACGAGATCGGCGGCGGGTCGATCCGTATCCACCGCCGCGACATCCAGGAGCGGGTGTTCGCGGTGATGGGGCTCAGCCAGGAGGAGGCGCAGGAGAAGTTCGGCTTCCTGCTCGACGCCTTCGCCTACGGTGCCCCGCCGCACGGCGGCATCGCCTTCGGCTGGGACCGGATCGTGGCGCTGCTCGCGGGGGCGGACTCCATCCGCGAGGTCATCGCCTTCCCGAAGTCCGGTGGCGGGTACGACCCGCTCACCGCGGCCCCGGCGCCGATCACCCCCCAGCAGCGCAAGGAGGCCGGTGTGGACGCCCGCCCGGTCGCTCCCGGCGGTCAGCCGGCGCGATCGGACGCATGACCGGGCTGTTCTGGCTGCTGGCCGCCCTGCTCCTCGGCTGGGTGGCCATCGGCCGCACCCGGGCCGAGCCGCGCCGGCTCGGCAACGCGTTCTGGCTGCTCGCGGCGCTGCTGCTGGCGCTGAACGCGCTGGTCGCCATCGGTCTGCCCGGTGGCGGGCTGCTGGTGCTGGCCGGGGGAGGGCTGCTGCTGTTCTCCCCGCTGCTGGTGCTGGCGCTGGTGGTGCTGCTGCTGGCCAACGGGGTGGTGATGGTGCGCCGGGAGGGCCGCTCGCTGGGCAACCTGCTCTCCCTGCTCGGCGGGCTGGCGCTGCTCGGCCTGGCGCTGACCCCGCTGCTGGTGCTCGGCACCGGGCTGCACCCGGTCGTGCTCGCGGTGGTCCTCTTCGTCGACCTGGCGGCGGCCTACCTGGGGTTCGTGCTGCTGGCCTTCCTCGGCTACGGCCGGCTCTACCCGCGGCTGGTGCGCGGCTGGCCGGCGTCCTGGGTGGTGGTCCTCGGCTCGGGCCTGGCCGGCGGGGAGCGGGTGCCCCCGCTGCTGGCCGGCCGGGTCCGCGCCGGGATCGCCGAGGCCCGGGCCCGGCGGGTGCCGGTGCTGGTGCTGTCGGGTGGCCGTGGCTCGGACGAGCAGCGGTCGGAGGCCGATGCGATGGCGGAGTGGGCCCGCACCGAGGGCGGGCTGGTCGAGGGCGACGGCGGACCGCGGCTGCTGCTGGAGGAG
>NZ_QPKK01000138.1 GCF_003344635.1 Desertihabitans aurantiacus | reverse complement strand
ACGCCGACCTGAACGCGAGCGCCTCGGCGAGCGCGTCTGCGGAGGCCGACGCGGACAACGACCCGGCGGCCCAGGCGGCGGCGGAGGCGTCGGCCCTGGCCGACGCCACCACCACGGCCAGCGCCGAGGCCGACGTCGACGCCACCGCAGCGGCGCAGGCGGCAGCGACCGACGACGCCTCCAGCGACGCCTCGGCCGATGTCGACGCCGACCCGAACGCGGCTGCGGTCGCGGCGGCCCAGTCGACCTCCGAGGCCGACGCGACCGCCAACGCCGACTCCACCGCGGTCGGGTCCGCGGACTCCGACGACGACGACAACGCCGCCGCTGAGGCCTCGGCCGCCGTCGCTGCGAACGGGACCTCGTCGGCGGAGGCCTCGGCCGCCGCCAGCTCCGACGCCGAGGGCGACGAGGACGGTGAGGAGACCGAGCCGCGGGCGACGGTCCGCTACCGCGAGATCATCCGCGGCACCGGCGTGGTCCAGGAGGCCCACGGCAGCGGCTTCGCCCCGGGAGAGCGGGTCACCGCCACGGTGAACTCGACCCCGTTCGAGCTGACCGGCACGGCCGACGAGAACGGCGACGTGGTCTTCACCTTCGAGATCGACGCCGACTTCGAGCTCGGCGACCACGACGTCGACATGGTCGGCGAGGTCTCCGGTCAGGTCACCCAGGAGAACAACGACACCGCGTTCGTCGTGGTCGACGGTGCCGTGGGCGATTCGTCCGCGACCGCCGGTGTCCAGGGTGGCTCGGACGGCGCCCAGGCCTCGGCGACCTCCGATGCCGAGGGTGGCTCGGACGGCGCCCAGGCTGCGGCCAGCGCGGACGCCGACGCCGACGGTGGGCCCGGTGTGGGCGACGGCGAGGACAGCCTGCCCGACACCGGCGCCGGCTTCCCGGTCTGGGTGCTGGTCCTCGGTGGCCTGCTGGTGACTGCGGGCGCCGCCGTCCTGGTCGGCCGACGTCTGCGGGGCAGCGGACGTCCGTGAGCGCACCGCACAACACCGACGCGACCGCCGTCCAGGCTGCAGAGCCTGGCGGCGGTCGCCGTCCGTGGTGGGTCCGGCTGGTGGTCGCCCTCGCGGTGGCTTTCACCGCGTTCCACGTGTTCAGCCAGTTCCTGTGGATCGCGCCGGCCTCAGGGCTGCGCCAGCTCTACCCCGACGGCGTCCTGCAGGGCTACATGATCCCGATGTTCGGCCAGAGCTGGAGCGTCTTCGCCCCCGAGCCGATCAACGGCGACTACCGGCTCCAGGTCCGGGCCACGGTCGTCCGCGACGGCGCGGAGGTGACCACCGAGTGGGTGGACGCCACCGCGGCCGAGATCAGCATGATCCAGCACAACCTGGTGCCGCCGCGGGCGGGCATCCAGTCGACCGAGCTGGCCTCCCGCTACCGCGGCACCTGGCAGGAGCTGACGCCGGCGCACCGTGAGGTGGTCGAGCTCGGCTGGTACAAGGACGACTGGCAGCCGCGGCTGGAGACGGCGCTGCTCGACCTGGGTGATGCGGCCGACGTCGAGGACTACCTCGAGGTGGAGCGGGTCATCACCGCCTACTCCACGCAGGTCGCCCACGCCGCCTTCGGGGACGAGGTCGTCGCCGTGCAGTTCCTGGTCAGCCGTCAGAACGTGGTGCCCTTCGCCCGTCGCCACGACGCCGACCCCGAGCGTCCCGCCCCGCAGCCGGTGCCGGTCGGGTTCCGGGGGCCGGTCGAGGAGCCCGGCCAGGACCGGGAGCACTTCCGCGAGGTGTTCGTCGAGGCGCTCGAGGAGTCCGGGCAGTGAGCACCTCCCCCGGACGCCGGGTCGGACGGTTCGCCGGCCGCCTGCTGCAGGACCTGGTCGAGCTCGTCGCCCGCATCGTCGGCCGCGTGGTCGGCTTCAGCGAGCGGTGGCTGACCGAGGGCAAGCACGCCGGCTACGGGCTGGCCGTCACCCGGATCGGCCTCGGGCTGACCG
This sequence comes from Desertihabitans aurantiacus, assembly GCF_003344635.1. Classification (GTDB taxonomy): domain Bacteria; phylum Actinomycetota; class Actinomycetes; order Propionibacteriales; family Propionibacteriaceae; genus Desertihabitans; species Desertihabitans aurantiacus. The sequence goes on along the minus strand of NZ_QPKK01000138.1, from coordinate 8,289 downwards.
CGATCGGCCTGCTGGCGTCCAACTTCGGCACCCGGTTCTACGCCTTCGGCAGCGGCTCGGCGTGGAACGGTGAGGCCGCCGACCCGATCAGCGACTTCCCCGAGATCTGGCTGTTCAGCCTCTTCCACCGGATCGCGCTCGACGACGTGGCGTTCACGATCGCCTACCTGCTGCTCGGGGTGCTCGCGGTCGCCTTCACCGTCGGATGGCGTACCCGGATCGTGCTGCCGGTCTTCTTCGTCGGCTGGGTCAGCTTCATCGAGATGAACGACTCCCTCGGCGACCAGGGCGACAACATGTACCGGATGGTGCTGCTGTACCTGCTCCTCGCCGACCCGGCGATGCGCTGGTCGGTGGACGCCCGCCGCCGCGCCCGCCCGGTCGACCCGTCCCGTGGCTGGTTGGCCCGCAAGTGGGCCGGGGAGCCGCTGCTGCCGTCGTGGCTGACCAGCACCACCCACAACCTGGTGCTCGTCGCGATCACCTGCCACGTCTGCTTCGTCTACGCCTCGGGCGCGCTGTTCAAGGCCGGCGGGACGCCCTGGCAGCAGGGCTATGCCATCTACAACCCCCTGCAGACCGACCGCTTCGGCACCTGGCCGGAGCTGAGCGACCTGTTGACGGCCTGGACGCCGGCCGTGACGATCATGTCGTGGGCCTCGATCATCCTGCAGATGTGCTTCCCCCTCCTGCTGCTCGCCCGCTTCACCCGCGTCATCGGGCTGTTCGGGATCACCGGCTTCCACATCGGGATCGCGGTGCTGATGGGGCTCCCGTGGTTCTCGCTGACGATGATCGCGATCGACTCCATCTTCATCCGCGACGTCACCTGGCTGTCGCTGCGCGACCACCTGCGACGGTCCTGGCGTGAGGCCGCGGCGACCCCGGACGAGCCGCCCCCGGACGCCTCGGCGGAGCCGGCGACGGAGCCGGTCGGGGAGCGTCCGGCCGAGCGGGAGCCGGCGGTCGACGGCCGTCCCGCCACCCGTGTCTAGCAGCCGCGCCGAGCGCGGGGTCGTCGACGTCGTCGGCGCGGGGCCCAACGGGCTGGCCGCCGCGATCGTCCTCGGCCGGGCGGGCGTCCGGGTGCGGCTGTGGGAGTCCGCGGACACCCCCGGAGGCGGGTCGCGCAGCCGCGAGCTGCTCGAGCCCGGCACCTGGCACGACGTCTGCGCCGCGGTGCTGCCGGGCGTGCTGTCCTCGCCGTTCCTGCGCTCGCTGGGCCTCGTCGACCGGCTGGAGCTGGTCGTCCCCGAGGTCGCCTACGCCCAGCCGGTCACCGGGGACCGCAGCGTCTACGCGTTCACCGATCTGGCGGCCACCGTCGAGGGCCTCGGTCGGGACGGCCGGGGCTGGCAGCGGGTCTTCGGGCCCCTGGTCGAGCGGGCCGAGGACGTCGCCCGGCTGGTGGGCGGCAACCCTCTGGCCGCGGTCACCCGACCCGGGCTGGCGCTGCGCTACGGCCTGCCCGCGCTGCGCCAGTGGTCACCACTGCCCGCGCTGCGGGCGCTCACCGGGAGCGCCGCCGACCTCTTCTCCGGGGTCGCCGCGCACGTGCACCACCGGCTGGACGCCCTCAGCGCCCCACTCACCGGGCTGGCGCTGGCCACCCAGGCGCACGGTTTCGGCTGGCCGGTGGTGGTCGGTGGCTCCCAGCGGGTGGTCGACGTGCTGGTCGAGGAGGCGCACGCGGTCGGCGTCGAGATCACCTGCGGCGCCCGGATCACCTCCCTGGACCAGCTGCCGCCCCGTGACGCCGTGCTCTTCGCCACCTCGGTGCCCGAGCTGTTGCGGATCGGCGGCACCGCCGTGCCCGGGCCGTACCGGGCGCTGGCGCGCCGGGTCCGTCGCGGGGCGGCGGTCGGCAAGGTGGACCTGATCGTCTCCGAGCCGATCCCGTGGCGCGACCCTGGGCTGCGTCGGGCCTCGACGATCCACCTCGGTGGCAGCGCGGCCGACCTCGCCCGGGCCGAGCGGGACGTCGCCCGCGGCCGCGTCCCCGAGCACCCGGTGGCGCTGGTCTCGGCCCCGACCGACCACGACCCGAGCCGCAGCGCGTCGGGGCACCACGTCGTGTGGGCCTACGCCCACCTGCCGACCGGCTGGTCGGGTGACCCGACCGCGCTGGTGCTGGCCGAGATCGAGCGCTGGGCGCCGGGCTTCACCGACACCGTGGTGGCCAGCACGGCCCGCTCGGCGCCGGCGATGGAACGGGAGAACCCGGCCTACGACGGCGGTGACATCTACAGCGGCGCCCTCACCAGCCAGCAGGCCCTGCTGCGGCCCGTCCCCGCCCTCAACCCGTGGCGGGTGGGTCGCAGCGACCTCTACCTCGGCTCGGCCGCCGCCGCCCCTGGGCCCGGTGTGCACGGGATGAACGGCTACCACGCCGCCCGCGCCCTGCTGCGCCACACCTACGGGCGCCGGGGGGCCGCGCTGGCAGGTCCCGCCGCGTAGCTGCGGCACGACCGAGCGCCCGGCGACCCGGGTCCCGACACGGAGTGACGAGGGTCACACCGCAGCCGCGTCATGCGACCGTCACTCGCGCGTCCCTCACTCGGAACAGCCGACGACGGGTTCGGGGGACCCGTCGTCAGTGCTGTCCGCACCATGTTCGACTCGAGGGGGAAGCACGCTCCATGACCACGTCACCACGTCCAAGCCCGTCCACCGGGCTCCGCACGGGATCGGCCCTACGACGGCTGCTGCTCGTGCTGCTGGCCACCCTGGTCGCCCTCGGCGGCGCGATCGGCACGCCGGCGCAGGCGGAGGAGAACCAGGCCTACCTGACGCTGACCAAGGACGCGGACGGACTGGCGGAGGGTGCCACCCTGCAGCCGGGTGACACCTTCGTCTACCGGGTCCAGGTGACCTGCACGAACACCGAGTTCGGCGGCTGCACCAACGCCACCGTCACCGACCCGCTGCCGGAGTGGGTGGAGCGCACCGACGCCGCGGTGACGGTGACCGGTGGCGGCGAGTCCGTGGTCACCGACGGCTCGCCGATCACCGTGGAGTTCCGCAACCCGCTGAGCGAGCCCGCCGGTGCGGTCGGCATGGTGGACGCCTCCACCGCCGTCATCCTCATCCCGGTGCGGCTGAGCGAGGACGTCCCGGCCGCCGTCAGCGGCACCGAGCTGGTCAACACCGCCACCGTGACCGCCGACAACGCCGACGACGTCAGCGACTCCTTCCCCGTCGTCCCCGAGGTGCCGGTCGACCTGACCGCCGAGGTGAGCAAGTCCTTCGCCCCGGACGAGGCCGTGCTGTCGCCCGGGCAGGCCACCACCCTCACCCTGGAGGCCGGCAACGCCTCCAACGTCGGCGTGCAGACGCTCACCGTCACCGACCCCACCGAGGACGGCGGCGCGCCCTTCGACAGCCTCGCCCTCACCGGCGCGCCGCAGATCGAGCTGCCGGCCGGGGCCGAGACCGCCGAGGTCGAGTACCGGGTCGACGGCAGCTGGGTCGCCGCCGGTGACGGCGGGGCCTTCCCCTCCGGCGTGGACCCCGGTGACGTCACCGGCGTCCGGGTCACCTTCACCAGCACCGACGACGACCTGATCGAGGTCGACGCCCGCGCGCGCATCGAGCTCCCGCTGGAGCAGCGTGAGGGCATCGAGACCGGTGTCGTGCCGAACGAGGCCGACGCCGTCGTCGCGGTCGGCGACTCCGAGTCCGAGCCGGCCACCGGTTCGGCGGACTACACCGTCGTCGAGAGCAGCATCACCGTCGGGGCCAGCAAGACCATCCGCCCCCGCGAGGTCGTGGTCGGTGGCGAGGCCACCGTCACCCTCGGCGCCACCAACACCAGCTCCCGCGTGCTCGACTCGCTCTCGCTGACCGAGCCGGCCGGTGAGGAGAACTTCTTCACCGACCGCGGCTTCGTCTTCGAGGGCTTCACCGACGCCGTGGTCTGGCCCTCCGGGGCGCAGGCCGCCACCGTGACGTGGCAGTGCGCTGCGGATGGCGAGCAGACCAGCACCACCGAGACGGCGGACACCCTGCCGGAGGCCCCCGAGGGCTGCGAGGTGACCGGGTTCACCGTCACCTTCACCGGCGAGATCGTCGAGGGCGCCGAGGCCACCGTCCCGTTCGACGTCACCGCGCCCACCGGGCAGCAGGTCGACGAGCTGGCCCACGACAACGATGTCCTCGTCGAGTCCACCGCCCCGGGCGGCTACACCGGCACCGACACTGCCACCGACTCGATCACCACCATCGTCGAGCGGCTCGCCGTCGAGGTGGGCAAGCGCATCTCGCCCAGCCGCATCCCCGCGGTCCCCGGTGAGACGGCGATCATCCAGCTCAGCGGCCGGATCAGCGACTTCCCCGCCTCCACCGTCGACGCCACCCGACTGGTCGTCTCCGACCCGGCCGACGGCGACCCCGACAACGAGTGGTGGCAGACCTTCGACGCCCGCAGCATCATCCAGACCCCGGTCCCGGCCGATGCGTCGGTGACCGTGGAGTACCTGCGGCCCGACGGCTCCTGGGCCGTGGTCGAGGGCATGGCCGACGTCGCCGGCCCCACCACCTTCACCCGTGAGGTGCCGGCCGACCTCGAGGTCCGCGGCCTGCGCTTCGTCTTCACCAGCGAGTCCGGCTTCCCGCCCGGCCAGCAGGTGAACCCCAACATCATGGTGACGCTGTCGCAGGACACGCCGAACGAGGCCGACACGGTCGAGAACTGCGCCTCCAGCGACGCCAGCGCCCCGACCGCCACCGCGGACCGGGCGAGCACCCCGCAGCCCTGCCCGTCGATCGAGCTCGTGCCGGTCGTCCCGGGCGAGGGCGACCTGCTGGAGAAGGACTGGGACCAGCCCAAGACCGTGGGCGAGCGCACCGGTGACGAGGCGGGGCTGACCCTGTCCTGGTCCACCGCCGGCCGCTCCGGGCTGGACGAGGTCGTCCTCAGCGACGTCCCCGAGCCGTCGGTCGACCGGGTCGCCGAGACCGTCTTCGACGCCTTCGACCTGGTCCGCATCGACCGGATCACCAGCGAGCAGGACCCGCTGCTGCGCTTCGACCGGGTCGAGCGGGTCGAGCTCTTCGACTCCCGCACCCAGCAGTGGGTCGGGGCCAGCGCCGACCCCTGCCCGGAGGCCTGCGACGGCACCTTCCCCGGGGTCGTGCTGACCGCGGAGGAGCGCGCGTCCACCATCGCCGCGCGTCTGGTCTACGCCGAGAGCCCCACCCGCGCCGACCGGATCCGGAGCATCACCGACCCGGCCGTGGGCAGCGGCGTGGCCCGCACCTTCGAGCTCGACCGGCGCGTGCACCTGGTGTTCGCGGTCCGTGACGAGCTGCGCTCCGACCCGGGTGTGCCGGTGCTGAGCGAGGGCACCTACAACGAGGACGAGATCGGCGAGGTCCGCAACGACGCCCGTGCCACCGGCTACACCGACGGCCAGCCGGTGGTCAGCGACGACGCCTCCGACATCATCACCATCGTCGAGGTGAACCTCACCGTCACCGTGGACAAGACCTGGTCCGGCGGTCCGCTGGGCGTCCCGCCCGCAGGCACCGACCCGGCGGCCCATCCGTCCGGCCGGGCCAGCATCGTGGCGGTGAACACGACGCCGCGCCGGATCGACCGGCTCACCATCACCGAGCCGTCGGGCGGGGCCGACCCGTTCGAGGTGTTCGACCTGACCGACTTCACCGCCCTCACCGACCCGCGCTCCATCGGGGCCGACTCGGTGGTGGTGCAGCTGCAGCGGGCCGACGGCTCGACCGCGGAGCTCAGCCGGGACCAGGCGCTCGCCGCCGACGCGGCCAGCCTGGCCGACGTCACCGGCTTCACCGTGGTCTACACCGGACGCATCGTGGAGGGCGCACGGGCCGAGGTCACCTTCGACACCCGCCTGCGACCGGCCGGGCGCACCAGCGGCGAGGCACCGCAGCCCGGCTCGGTGGTGGAGAACCAGACCACCGTGCTGGGTGAGGACCTGATCGGCTACGACGTGCCCACCGAGGAGTTCACCGACACCGACGAGGCCGAGATCGAGCTGCGGGCCCAGGGCATCGGCGTGGTCACCACCAAGACCTTCCAGCCCGACACCCAGACCGAGCCGACCCGCGAGCCGGTGAACCTGACCCTGACCGGTCGCCCCTCCGGCCCGACCCGCACCGCGCAGATGGTGGTCGAGGACACCGACGCCAGCTTCTTCAACCAGTACGACTTCACCGGCTTCGGCGACGGCTTCCGCCTCACCGCGCCGATCGACCGGGTCAAGGTCGACGTGCTGACCGGAGGCACCTTCGGTGTGGGAGGCGAGGACGTGCAGCTGACCGGCGCGACCTGGCAGGAGGGCACCTTCGCGACCGCTCCGGAGCTCCCGGCCGGGGTCGCACCCGAGCAGGTGCAGGGCCTGCGGTTCACCTTCGTCCGCGCCGACGGCCGGATCTGGGAGAACCCGTCCACGCCGACCCAGACGATCCCGCTGCGGGTGCAGCGGCGCCAGGAGCTGCACACCGGCGGTCCCGTCCCCTCCACCCTGGCCGGCAGCGTGCCGGCCCCGGGCGAGGACGTGGCCGGCCAGGCCAGCAACGAGATCACCACCACGGTGACCGGACTCGAGCAGGGTCCGGACGGACCGCTGAGCGCGAGCTCGACGGCCGAGGACACCATCACCTACCGGCACGCCCGCAACGCCGTCCAGGTCACCAAGACCCCGGCCGGCGGACGCCAGCCGCAGGCGGTGATCCCCTTCGAGCTGACCTTCACCAACACCGGCGACGTGCCGATCGTCGACCCGGTCATCACCGACCGGATCCCGACCGACGCCGACGGCCCGATGCTCGAGATCGACCCCGACGCCACGCCGGAGTCCGTCTACGACTTCACGCTGGAGGGGGCCGCGCCGCAGCCCGGCAACGGCCCGGCGATGCCGACCGACCTCGGTCCCGACGGCGTGCAGGCCGTGCTCGACGAGGACGGCGACCTCATCACCTTCACCTTCCCGGCCGGGACGGTGCTGGAGGTCGGGCAGACCTACACCATCGGTGTGCAGATGCGCTTCCGTCCCGGCCTGCCCGGGAACACCCAGGTCACCAACGTCACCGGCATCAGCGGTGAGCGTCCCTGGGACGAGTGCGACGGCACCCCGACCGACGACGGGCAGTGCACCGACGACACCACCGTCCACCCCTTCGTGGGTGGCGCCCTGCGGGGTGACAAGACGGTGCGGGCCGAGCAGGAGCTCGACGTCCTCGACACCCGGGGCACCGGGAGCTGCGAACCCGACGCCGACGGCTTCCACACCGGCGGCTGCGTGCCGGTCAGCGCCCCAGGCACCGAGGTGACCTGGCGGATGACCTTCACCAACACCGGCAACCTGCCGCTGCAGACGGTGCGGGCGGTCGACCGGCTGCCCGACCTGGGCGACTTCGCGGCGACCGTGCCGGCCCCGCGTGGCTCGCAGTGGCACCCGCTGCTGGAGGACGTGCGGCTGGTCGGCGCCGAGGGCGGCACGGTCGACGAGCTCCGGGTGTACTGGACCGACCAGGACGTCCTCTGCCTCGACGACCTCCGCGGGGGCACCTGCCCCGAGGGCGAGTGGCAGCTGCTGACCGACGACGTCGACCCGTCCGAGGTCACCGCCCTGATGTTCGAGTTCGACCTCTCCGAGGACCTGCTCGACCCCACCGGGACGGTCACGGTCGACCTGGTCACCACCACCCCGGCCCAGTCGGCCGGTGCGGGTGCGGACACGATCGCCTGGAACACGGTGGCCTCCTCCGCGACCGCGAACGACCAGGGGGCGCTGACCGAGCTGCCGCCGACCGAGGGCAACCGGGTCGGCGCGGCGCTGGCCACCGGGCCGCTGCAGGTCACCAAGGTGGTGGACGGCCCTGACGCCGGCACCGCGCCGGAGACCTTCCAGCTGCAGGTGGTCTGCACCTCGGCCGGCGAGCCGGTCGACCTGGGCGAGCGCGGGCTGCTCACCGTCCGGGCCGGTGAGGTCGTCACGGTGACCGACGTCCCGCACGGGGCCGAGTGCACCGTGGCCGACGACCGGGCCTCCTCGGGGGCGACCTCGTTCGCGGCCACCACGGTGACCGTCGAGCGGGAGCCGGTGACGGTCCCGGTCGTGACCGCGACCAACACCTACGACCTCGAGCCGACGCCCACGCCCACGCCCACGCCGACGCCTGAGCCGACGCCCACGCCTGAGCCGACGCCCACGCCTGAGCCGACGCCCACGCCTGAGCCGACGCCGACCCCTGAGCCGACGCCCACGCCTGAGCCGACGCCCACGCCTGAGCCGACGCCGACCCCTGAGC
>NZ_QPKK01000137.1 GCF_003344635.1 Desertihabitans aurantiacus | reverse complement strand
GGTGGCGCGCCGTCCGCCGCGACCTCGGCCTGCTGGGCCGCAGCCGCTGGTCGACCCCGCCGACCGAGGTGGCCCCGCGCCGGCGCCCCTCCCAGCGCCCGCTCGCGGACTGGGCGCACCGCAACCTCACCCGTCCCGTGGTCAGCGTCGGCGCCGCCCTGGACGTGGCTGGCGCGTCGGGGCTGGACGGGCTCCCCGGCCCGCTGCTGCTGGTGGCCAACCACCAGCACACCCGCGACGCCGAGCTGCTGATGGCCGCCCTGCCCGCCGACCTGGCGGCGCGCTGCCGGGTGCTCGGGCTGCGGCAGGTGGCTGCCTGGAACCGGGTGGCCACGGTGCCCGGGCTGCAGGGCGTGACCGCCGACCGTCGCCAGGTCTGGGCGGTCTTCCCCGAGGGTGCGCCCAGCACCGACGGCCGGGTCGGTTCCTTCGACCCGCGGGTGGTGCGGCTGGCGGGCCGGACCGGGGCTGTCGTCGTGCCGGTCGGCATCCGGGGCAGCTTCGCACTGCCCGGCCGCGGCGAGTCCTTCCCCGGTGTGCTCGCCGGGGACGTGCGCCGGGTGGCGGTGCGCTTCGGCGAGCCGCTCCGACCCGTCGACGGGCCCGACGAGACGGCGGCGCAGGCGATCCGGGAGGCGGTCCAGCGGCTCCTCGACGAGGACGTGCGCACCTGGTGGGACCAGCTGCGCAGCCCGGCACCGGCCGAGGCCGAGGTGCCCACCTGGCGGCGGGTGTGGAGTGCCACGGCACCGGCTGAGGAGGGCGGGTCAGGGCGGCGCCGCCGGATCTGGCGCTAGCGACCGGCAGCACCCGCGGAGGCGAGGCACTAGACTCTGGATGCTCTCGAGCAGCGGGAGCACGCGTTCCGGGCGACGGACGTCGGGCGGACGACGACGAAGGAGTCGACATCGTGGGGCACGCCCTGGATGAGGTGACACCGCTGCGCTGGCGGCCGGTCGCGGAGGACGACCTCGCCGCGGTGGACGAGCTGTTCACCGCGATCGAGCGTCACGACGACCCGGCCGAGCGGCACAGCCTGGCCGAGCTGCGCGAGAACATGGACCACGCCGCGCACGGCGCCGAGGCCGACACGGTGATCGGCACCGACCGGGACACCGTGGTCGCGCTCGGCTGGAACCTCGTCAGCACCGACGAGGAGCAGCGCCAGATCTTCCTCTCCGGCGGGGTCCACCCCAGCTGGCGCCAGCTCGGCATCGGCCGGCACCTGCTGTGCTGGCAGCTCGAGCGGGCTCGCGAGCGCCAGCGCCTCGACGGCGACCGCGCCGTGGTGGTGGCCCACTGCGACGAGAAGGCCACCGCCCGGCGCGACCTGTTCCAGCGGGTGGGGCTGCGGCCGGTGCGGCGCCACGTCGACCTGTACCGGCCCCTCAGCGACGACGTCCCCGAGCCGCAGCTGCCCCCGGGCATCGAGCTCGAGCCGCTGCACCCGGAGCGGTCGGAGGACGTCCGGGTGGCCCACAACGACGCCTTCTCCGACGTCTGGCGGGCCCGGCCCGTCTCCCCGGAGCAGTGGGAGGCCTCGATGACCCGCGCCGCCCTGCGTCCGGAGTGGTCCTGGACGGCGGTGGACACCGCCACCGGGGAGGTGGTCGGCTACGCGATCAGCTCGGCCAACCTCGAGGAGTGGGAGGCCCAGGGCTTCAGCCAGGGCTGGACCGGCCGGTTCGGCGTCCGTCCCCGCTACCGCGGCCGGGGCATCGCGCGGGCCCTGCTGCTGCAGTCGATGCGCTCCTTCGCCGCGGCCGGGCTGCAGGCCGCCGGGCTCGGCGTCGACACCGACCGGATCGAGGGGCCGCTCTGCCTCTACCACCAGCTGGGCTACACCGTGGCCGACAGCGTGATCCGCCACGAGGCCGGTCCGGCCGTGTGAGCAGCGGGGCCGCCGGACCCCTGTAACCTTGGCTGCCATGAGTGGGCATTCCAAGTGGGCGACGACCAAGCACAAGAAGGCCGTCATCGACGCCAAGCGCGGCAAGCTCTTCGCCAAGCTGATCAAGAACGTCGAGGTGGCGGCACGGCTCGGCGGCGGTGACCCCGCGGGCAACCCCACGCTGTACGACGCCATCCAGAAGGCGAAGAAGAGCTCGGTCCCCAACGACAACATCGACCGCGCGGTCAAGCGCGGCTCCGGTGCCGAGGGCGGCGGGGCCGACTACGAGACCCTGTTCTACGAGGCCTACGGCCCGGCCGGGATCGCGATGCTGATCGAGTGCCTGACCGACAACCGCAACCGCTCCGCCTCCGAGGTGCGGGTCGCGGTCACCCGCAACGGCGGCACCATGGCCGACGTCGGCTCGACCGCACGGATGTTCCAGCGCAAGGGCGTCGTGGTGGTGAGCAAGGAGCAGGGCGACCGGACGCTGACCGAGGACGACCTGCTCGAGGCCACCCTGGAGGCCGGCCCCGAGGACGTCACCGACCTCGGCGAGGTGTTCGAGATCGTCTCCGAGCCGACCGACCTGGTGGCCGTCCGCACCGCCGTCCAGGACGCCGGTCTGGACTACGAGTCCGCCGAGGTCTCCTTCGTGCCGGACTACACCCAGGAGATGGACGCCGAGGTGGCCGAGAAGCTGGGCCGCATCGTCGACGCGCTGGAGGACTCCGACGACGTCCAGAACGTCTACACCAACGCCGACGCCTCCGACGACGTCCTCGCGACGCTGTCCTGAGCGCTGCCGGCACCGTCCGACACACCCCGGCCGGCGTCCGGTCCCCGTAGGCCCATCGACGCTAGGCTCCGAACGTCTGTTCGAACGGTGAGGGAGTGCGTGTGCGGGTGCTGGGGATCGACCCGGGTCTGACGCGGTGCGGGCTCGGGGTGGTCGAGGGCGCCCCGGGACGACCGCCCGTGCTGGTCGACGTGGGGGTCGCGCGGACGCCGGCCGAGCTCGACACGGCGCGGCGGCTGGTGCAGCTCGAGACCGCGGTGGAGGACTGGGTGCAGCGGCACCAGCCCGAGGTGGTCGCGGTCGAGCGGGTCTTCGCCCAGCACAACGTGCACACCGTGATGGGCACCGCCCAGGCCGCCGGGGTGGCGATGCTGGTCGCCGCCCGGCACGGCATCCCGGTGGTGCTGCACACCCCGAGCGAGGTCAAGGCCGCGGTGACCGGCTCGGGACGGGCCGACAAGAGCCAGGTCGGGCTGATGGTGGCACGGATCCTGCGGCTGGACGAGCCCCCGAAGCCCGCCGACGCCGCCGACGCGGTCGCGCTCGCGATCGCCCACGTCTGGCGCGGAGCCGCGGTCAACCGCTACGCCGAGGCGGTGGCCGCCCACCGCACGTCGCGGCCCCGCACCCCGACCTCGAGGAGGGCCTCGTGATCGCCTCGCTCAGCGGCACCGTGACCGCCCTCGGCGCCACCTCGGTGGTGGTCGACGTCAACGGCTTCGGCGCCCTGGTGCACTGCAGCCCACGGACGGTCAGCGGTCTGCGGCTGGAGCAACCGGCGACGCTGCAGACCAGCCTCGTCGTCCGCGAGGACTCGCTCACCCTGTACGGCTTCGCCGACACCGACGAGCGGGACTGCTTCGAGCTGCTGCTCACCGCCTCCGGCGTCGGGCCGCGGATCGCCCAGGCCGCCTGCGCCGTGCTCAGCCCGTCCGAGCTGCGCGCCGCCATCGCGAGTGAGGACCTGGTCACCCTGACCAAGGTCCCCGGCATCGGCAAGAAGGGTGCGGAGCGGATCTGCATCGAGCTGCGGGACAAGGTCAACACCCTCGCGCTGACCACCCAGCCGCCGGCCACCTCGTCGACGCCGACGGTCTCGTCGGCCTGGCGTGAGCAGGTCTCGCAGGGGCTGCAGGGGCTGGGCTGGTCGGCGCGGGACGCCGAGGCGGCCTGCGACCGGGTGGCCGAGCTCGCCGAGACCACCCCCCAGCCGCCGGTGGCCGAGCTGATGCGCGCGGCCCTGCGCAGCCTGGCCAAGACGTGAGCGGGCTGACGTGAGCGAGGAACGGTCCCGACCGGTGGACCCGCAGGCCGACGACGCCGAGCGGGCCGCCGAGTCCGCGCTGCGGCCGTCCACACTGGGGGAGTTCCAGGGCCAGCCGCGGGTCTCCGAGCAGCTGGGGCTGGTGCTGGCCGCCGCCCGCAACCGGGGCGCGGTGGCCGACCACGTGCTGCTCTCCGGCCCGCCCGGGCTGGGCAAGACCACGCTGGCCATGATCATCGCCGCGGAGATGTCGGCGCCGCTGCGGATCTCCAGCGGTCCGGCCATCCAGCACGCCGGCGACCTGGCCGCGATCCTGTCCGGGCTGAGCGAGGGCGAGGTGCTCTTCCTCGACGAGATCCACCGGATGTCGCGACCGGCCGAGGAGATGCTCTACATCGCGATGGAGGACTTCCGGGTCGACGTGGTGGTCGGCAAGGGCCCCGGTGCGACCGCCATCCCGATCGACATCCCGCGCTTCACCCTGGTGGGGGCGACCACCCGGGCCGGGCTGCTGCCCGGCCCGCTGCGGGACCGGTTCGGCTTCACCGCCCAGCTCGACTTCTACGACGACACCGCGCTGCGCCGGATCCTCATGCGCTCGGCCGCCCAGCTCGACGTCCGGCTCAGCACCGAGGCGGCTGCCGAGATCGCCCGACGCTCCCGCGGCACCCCGCGGATCACCAACCGGTTGCTGCGCCGGGTCCGCGACTACGCCCAGGTGAAGGCCGACGGCACCGTCTCCCTCGCCCTGGCCCGCGACGCCCTCGACCTGTTCGAGGTCGACGACCGCGGCCTTGACCGGCTCGACCGCGGGGTGCTGGAGGCGATCTGCGGACGCTTCGGCGGCGGACCGGTGGGGTTGTCGACCCTGGCCATCTCGGTCGGGGAGGAGACCGACACCGTCGAGGAGGTGGCCGAACCCTTCCTGGTCCGCCAGGGCTTCCTGATGCGCACCCCGCGCGGACGGGTGGCCACCCCGGCGGCCTGGCGCCACCTCGGGCTCACCGCCCCGGTGGGCGCGCCGGGCTCGGGCGACGACCTGTTCTCCTGAGGCGGCTCGCCCGGTCCGGCGCAGTCGCCGAATCCGCGCCGAGCGGGCTAGACTCCGGCGGTCAGCGCCCTGCGGCGACCGCTCGGACCGCCCTGCCCCCCGTGGTGGCAAGGTGTGCCCGCCGCAGGGGAGGACGACCACGAGCGATGATCGCAGGAGTCATGGACCTTCTACTGCCCTTCTTGCTGCTCGCCCTGGTGGCGATGCTCGGCTACCAGACCTACCGCCAGTCGAAGCGGATGAAGCAGCAGCGGGAGGCCGTCTCCTCGCTCGCGCCCGGCACCCGGGTGATGCTCTCCAACGGCTTCGTCGCCACCGTCGTCAGCGTGGCCGACACCACCCTGGACGTGGAGCTGGCCCCCGGCGTCGTGGCCACCGTGGTCAAGCAGGCCTACGGCCAGACCCTGCCGCCGGAGACCGAGGAGACCGCGGCCCCGCTGGCGGCCGAGGACGAGCGTCCGCTCGCCGGTGAGCCCGACGTCGCCGACCCCGCCGACGCCGGTCCGCCGACCCACCGCGTGGTCCGCGACGACGCCGACCGTCCCTCCGACGAGCTGGGCGCCCCGGGCCCCGTGGCCGGCACCCGGCCCGACCCGGCCGACGACCCCCGTCGCACCGACTCCTGACCACCCCCGCCCCACCGCGGGCGACAACTTCCCGAGGACGACGACGTGGCCAGTAGACACCCACGCCCGGCGCGCACGCTGATCGTGCTCGCCGTGGTGATCGCGGGGCTGTACGGCATGATGGCCGCCTTCCAGATCTGGACCCCCAAGCTGGGGCTCGACCTGCGCGGCGGCACCACCATCACGCTGACGGCCTCCAACACCACCGGGCAGGGCTCGGTCGACGACAACAGCCTGGAGCAGGCCCGCAACATCATCGAGCAGCGCGTCAACGGGCTGGGTGTCGGCGAGGGCGAGGTGACCACCGCCGGCGGCAACCAGATCATCGTCTCGGTGCCCAACGTCCAGCAGGACGAGCTGGTCCGGCTGGTCGGGCGCACCGCGGTGCTGTCGTTCCGCAAGGTCTACGACGTCCAGCCGGCGCAGGCCGAGCAGCCGTCCGGTCTGCCCACCGCCCCGCCGGCCCCGCCCCAGCTCGGCGAGCCGGTGCCGGTCGAGCAGCGGATGGACTGGCAGCCCACCCCGGAGATCCAGAGCGAGTTCGCCGGTTTCACCTGCGGCTCGGACTTCCCCGAGGAGGAGGCGCAGCCGCTGGTGGCCTGCGACCAGAGCGGCACCCAGAAGCTGCTGCTCGGCCCGGCCCTGATCAACGGCGACCAGCTCTCCGACGCCTCCGCCGGCGTCCCGCAGAACCGCTTCGAGTGGGTGGTCAACCTCGAGTTCGACAACGAGGGCGCCACCCGCTTCGAGGAGGTCACCGGGCAGCTGGCCACCCAGGCCGACCCGCAGAACCGCTTCGCCATCGTCATCGACGGGGTGTCGATCTCCGCACCCTCGGTCGACCGGGCGATCCCCGGCGGTCAGGCCGAGATCAGCGGCGGGTTCACCCAGCAGACCGCCACCGAGCTGGCCAACGTGCTGCGCTACGGCGCCCTGCCGCTGGCCTTCGAGGTGTCCTCGGTCGACAACGTCTCGGCCACCCTCGGCGGTGAGCAGCTGGAGGCCGGGATCATCGCCGGCATCATCGGCATGGTCCTCGTGCTCGCGTTCTGCGTCGCGGCCTACCGCGGTCTCGGCATCGTCGTCATCAGCTCGCTGCTGGTCGCCGCCGCGCTCACCTGGGCCGCGCTGGCCCTGCTCGGCGAGGCCGTCGGGATGGCGCTCAACCTGCCCGGCATCGCCGGAGCGATCGTCGCCATCGGCATGACCGCGGACAGCTTCGTCATCTACTTCGAACGGATCCGCGACGAGCTGCGCAACGGCCGCAGCCTGCGCTCGGCGGTGGAGGTCGGCTGGCACGACACCAAGCGGACGATCCTCATCGCCGACGCCGTCCAGCTGCTCTCGGCGGTGGTGCTGTTCGCGCTGGCGGTCGGCTCGGTCCGCGGCTTCGCCTTCACCCTCGGGCTCACCACGCTGATTGACATCGTCGTGGTGTTCTGGTTCACCAAGCCGCTGATGACGCTGCTGGCGCGGACGCGGTACTTCAGCAGCGGGGCCCGCTGGTCCGGGCTGGAGCCCGAGCACACCGGGGCCCGGCCCGTGCGGCGGCGTCCGCTCACCCCGGCCAAGGCCCTGGCCCAGTCGATCGCCTCCTCGCCGCGGTCGCGGCAGGGGATCGCCGGTCCGCGGACGGCCCGACAGGCAGGAGAGGCCTGATGCGTGACTTCATCCGACGCCTGAACACCGGCGAGCTCAGCTACGGGTTCGTCCCGCGCTGGCGCCGCTGGTTCATCATCAGCGCCGTCATCGTCGTGGTCTCGCTGGCCTCGCTGGTGGTGCGCCCGCTCAACCTCGGCATCGAGTTCCGCGGCGGTGCCGACTTCCAGGCGCCGGTGCAGGTGACCGACTCCACCGCCGACGACCTCGGTGACGCCGTCGAGGCGACCGGGCTGCCCGAGCTGGACAGCACCACCGTCACCACCATCGGCGAGGGCACCGTGCGGGTGCAGACCCGCACGCTCACCGTGGACGAGGTGGCCCAGGTCCGCGGCGCGATCGCCGAGGAGGTGGGCGTCTCCTCCGAAGAGGTCGCCTACTCCCTGATCGGGGCGTCGTGGGGCGAGCAGATCACCGAGCGCGCGCTGATCGCGCTCGGGGTGTTCCTGGTGCTGGTGGCCGGGGTCATCTGGATCTACTTCCGCGACTGGCGGATGTCGGTGGCGGCCATCGTGGCGCTGCTGCACGATTTGATCGTGACCATCGGCGTGTACGCGCTGGTCGGCTTCACCGTCACCCCGGCCTCGGTGATCGCCGTGCTGACGATCCTCGGCTACTCCCTCTACGACACGGTGGTGGTCTTCGACCGGGTGCGCGAGAACGTGGCCTCCCTGCGCGAGGGACGCCGCACCTACAGCGAGGCCGCCAACGCCGCCCTCAACGCGGTGCTGGTGCGCTCGCTCAACACCACGATCATCGGCGTCCTCCCGGTGGTCGCCCTGCTCATCGCCGGGGCGCTCGTGCTGGGCCAGGGCCCGCTGCAGGACCTGTCGCTGGCGCTCTTCGTCGGCATGGTGGCCGGTGCCTACTCCTCGATCTTCCTCGCCACCCCGGTGCTGGCCCTGCTCAAGGAGCGCGACCCGGCGATGGTCGAGCACCGTGAGCGGCTGGCGCACCGGGTGCGCAAGGAGGAGCGCAGGGCCGAGCGGCGCACCGGCGGGTCCGGGTCGCCGGTGGCCGTGCTCGATCGCGACGAGGACACCGACACCGACACCGACGACGAGGACGGGGCGGGGACGACCCCGACCACCGAGCCGCGGGCCGGCACCGCCCGGGCGACCGGCGCCGGAGCCAGCGGACGTTCCCAGCCGAAGCGGGTCCCGCGCAGCGAGAGGCGGCGTCCGTGAGCCCCGCGACCATGACGAGCAGCGCCCGCCGCGAGCTGGTGGCCGGGCTCATCACCGACGTGCCCGACTGGCCGGTGCCGGGCGTGACGTTCAAGGACATCACCCCGCTGCTGGCCTCCCCGGGCGGGTTCTCCGCCGCGGTGAGCGAGCTGGTCGAGAACGCCCCCCGCGAGGTGGACGTGGTGGTCGGTGCCGAGGCCCGCGGGTTCGTCTTCGGCGCGCCGGTCGCGCTCGCCCTCGGCGCCGGGTTCGTCCCGGTCCGCAAGCCGGGCAAGCTGCCGCGCGCCACCCGCGACCAGAGCTACCGCCTGGAGTACGGCGAGGCGGTCCTGTCGGTGCACACCGACGCCGTCGTCTCCGGGGCCCGGGTGCTGGTGGTCGACGACGTGCTGGCCACCGGCGGCACCCTGCTCGCCACCTGCCAGCTGCTCTCGTCGATGGGCGCGACGGTGCTCGGCGCCTCGGTGGTGCTCGAGCTCGCCTCGCTCGGCGGTCGGGAGCGGCTGTCCGCCGAGGGGGTCTCGGTGGACGCGCTGGTCACGGCGGACTGACCGGTGCCGGAGAGCAGCCGCTTCGGGGCCCGCTACGTCGAGCCCCTGGTGCAGATGCCCGAACGGGGCACCTCCCCGGCACGGGCGCTGCTGATCCGCGCCGGCCTCGCCGGGCTGCTGCTCGTCTTCTCCACCCTGCTGGTCTACTTCGACCGCGACGCCTACATCGACCAGACCGGCGGTGACGGCGTCGACCTGGTCGACGCGCTGTACTACTCGACGGTGACGATGTCGACCACGGGGTACGGCGACATCGCCCCGCTGCTGCCGCACGCCCGCATCATCAACGCGCTGGTGGTCACCCCGCTGCGCGTGCTGTTCCTGGTCCTGCTGGTCGGCACGGCCATCGAGGTGCTGGCCACCGAGGGCCGCCGCATCTTCATCGACGCTCGCTGGAGGAAGCGCATGCGCAACCACGTGGTCCTCGTCGGCTACGGCACCAAGGGACGGGCGGCCGCGGCGACGATGCGGCGCAACGGCATCGCGATGGAGAAGGTGGTCGTCATCGACGGCAACGCCACCGCACTCCAGGACGCCAACAACGACGGGCTGGCCTCGATCAAGGGCGACGGCACCCGTCGCGACATCCTGCGCCGGGCCGAGATCAGCCGGGCCCGCGAGGTCATCATCACCCTCGACCGCGACGACTCCGCCATCCTCGCCACCCTCACCGTCCGCCAGCTCAACCCCAGCGCGCACGTCGTGGTGGCCGTCCGCGAGCACGAGAACGTCTCCCTGCTGCGCCAGTCCGGCGCCGACTCCGTCGTCACCTCCTCCGACGCGGTCGGCCGGCTGCTCGGGCTGTCGGCGGTCAACCCGTCGGTCGGCACCGTGATCGAGGACCTGCTGTCGTCGGGGGAGGGCCTGGAGATCGCCGAGCGCCAGGTGACGGCCGAGGAGGTCGGCCTGGCCCCGGCGGAGGTGTCCGACGTGCGGGTGCTGGCGGTGGTGCGCAACCAGACGCTGCGCCGCTACTACGACCCGTCGGTGGCTCAGCTGGAGACCGGTGACCGGCTGGTGGTGGTGCGCCGCAGCTCCTCCGACATCGTCACCGACAGCCTGCCCAAGGAGCGCAGCAAGCCCTCCAGCGACGACGCCGGCTGGTGAGCGGTGACCCGGTGCCGGTGCTGAAACGGTCCACCTAGAATGGCTGACCACGACAGATCTGCTCCGAGCACGAGAGAGGTCGGTGACAGGTGAGCGAGACGGTCGGGCAGCGTGAGACGCAGGCTCCGGCGCGCC
>NZ_QPKK01000136.1 GCF_003344635.1 Desertihabitans aurantiacus | reverse complement strand
TCCGCGCCAGCCGCGGGGTGCTCTACACCTACCCGGCGCAGATCAAGATCCTGCACTGATCCCGGCGCCACGCCGCGCGCCTCGACGACCCGCCCGCACCGGTGACCGGTGCGGGCGGGTCGTGCGCGCTCAGCCGCGGTCGGCGGCGCAGCCGAGCCGCGGCGAGATCCGCTCCCACCGGCGGTCCCGGCCCGGGCGCCCGGTGCCGGTCGCCAGCGTCTCCTGCAGGGCGCAGTAGGCCGGCTTGCGCTGGTAGTCGCCCTCCAGGGTCAGCGCGTCACCCTGGCCGGGGAAGGTGCCGGGCACCCAGGAGTGCTCGTCCAGCACCCCCCAGATGGTGAAGGAGCGGCAGCCCTCGACGGCCAGGCAGGCCTCCAGCGCCGCGGCGTACCAGTCCGCCTGCCGCTGGCGCAGCTCTGGACTCAGCTGACCGTCCTCGCCGACCGGGCCGCGGATGTCGATCTCGGTGACGGCGGTGGCCAGGCCGAGGTCGTCGAAGCGCTGCAGGTTCTCCTGCATCCGCCCGTCGAAGCCGTACTGCAACCCGAGGTGGGCCTGCATCCCGAACCCGTGGACCGGGACGCCGTCGGCCAGCAGCTGCTGGATCAGGGCGTGGTAGGCGTCGGACTTCGCGTTCGGCCCCTCGACGTTGTAGTCGTTGAAGAACAGCTCGGCCTGCGGGTCCGCCTCGTGCGTCCAGCGGAAGACGTCGGCGACGATGCCGGGGCCGAGCTCGCGGATCCAGATGTTGTCCTCGGTGCGCAGCTGGCCGGCGTCGTCGAAGATCTCGTTGGCGACGTCCCACTGCTGGATGCGGCCGGCGTAGCGGCCCACCACCGTCTCCACGTGCTCGCGCAGGATCGCCCGGAGCTCCTCGGGGCTGTGGTCGCCCTGCTCCAACCAGGTGGGGTTCTGGCTGTGCCAGAACAGCGTGTGCCCGCGGACCACCTGCCCGTTCCGCTCGGCGAAGTCGACGATGGCGTCGGCCTGCTCGAAGTCGTAGCGGTCGGGCTCGGGGTGGATGTGGTTCCACTTCATCTGGTTCTCCGGCGTCAGCGAGCTGAACTGGTCGGCGAGGAACGCACGGTAGGTGGGGTCGGAGGGGAACGGCTCGGGGTAGTCGGCGGAGGTGTGGTGGCCGCCTCCGGCCACGGCGGTGCCGATCCGGAACTGGCGAGGTGCCCAGTCCCGCAGGGTGTCCAACGACTGCACCGACGGCCTCTCCTGCGGGGCGGCCACCGCCGGGGCGGTCGCGGTGGTCGTGGTCAGGGCCGCGCCGGCCAGCAGACCTGCGGCGAGGGCCGCGGTCAGGAGCCGGGGCGTCGAACGACGGTGTTCGCGCATCTGTCTCTCACTTCCTCGGGAGGGTGCAGGACGAGGACGGTCGGGAGGGGTGGCCGTCCCCCGATAGTTTCGAACGACTATCGCAACTGCAGAGCCCGAGGGTAGGCAGACGCGGGGCGCGAGGTCAACGGTCGGGGCAGAGGAGACCCCCGGCCACCGCACGCGGCGACCGGGGGTCGGGGAGCTGGACGGGCCGAGGTGGCTCAGGCCTGCGAGCCGGCGATGTTGACCATCCAGGCGACACCGAAGCGGTCGGTGCACTGGCCGAACTCGTCACCCCACATCTGCTTCTCCAGCGGCACCGACACCGTGCCCTCCGCGCTCAGCCGCTGCCACCAGCCGCGCATCTTCTCCGCCTCGTCCCCGCTCAGGCTGACCGCGAAGTTGCTGCCGGGCTGGAACTCCATGCCGGGCGGGGTGTCGGAGGCCATCAGCGTGAACCCGTCGGGCGTGGTCAGCTGGGCGTGCATGACCTTGTCGGCGCCGGGAGCGTCGGCCGGGCCGCCCATGTCGCCGAAGGTCGACACCTCGAGGTCGCCGCCCAGGGCGCCCTGGTAGAACTCCATCGCCTCGCGGGCGTTGCCGTCGAACTGCAGGTACGGGTTGAGCAACGTGGACACCGGAACTCCTTCGTTTGACCGGGACGAGGACTCGTCTGGTCGGCACGGTAGCGAGCCGGACCGACATCCGGGAGGGTCGGCGGACCCCGGCCTGGTCAGGAGGACATGGCGTCCAGCAGCTGCAGCAGGTCGTGGGCAGCCAGCTCGATCTCCTTGTGCCGCCACTCCGAGGCCCGGTAGACGCAGGCGATCAGGGCGGTGCGGTGCACCCGGCGCAGGTCGCCGTAGACGAAGGCGTGGCGGGCCTTGGTGCCCTCGGCCGCGCCGACGGTCAGCCCGAGGTGCCACTCGGCGTACTCCTCGAACGGGTGCTTCTCGAGGTACGCGTTCTGCGCCGCGGCGCCCGGCTGGACCGCGCCCCAGTCGCTGTCCAGGACGTACTGACGGGCCTCGATCCGCCGTCGGCAGGCCGCCACGGCGGCGGGGTTGACCCGGTACTCGGCCACGGGCCCAACCTAGCCCCGCTCCCGGCGTCGCAGCCGGCACCCCGACCCCTAGGACGGCGGTCGTGCCCAGCCGGGGTCGGCCCGGTCCGGGGTCGGGGTCGGAGGGGGACCGTGCCCCGATGTCCGCGGCCGTCGGCCGACCTTGGATGGGGGCATGGACATCACCCAGATCCTGCTCACCGTCGGCGCCGTCCTCGGCATCCTCCTCATCAGCGCCATGGCCGTGCTACCGACCGTCATCGACGCCGACGCCCACAACCCCCGCTGACCGCCGGCCTCCCCGGCGGAGGCGACTCCGGTCGGCGGCGTTCGGTAGCCTCGCCCCGAGTCGTCACCACCGTCTGAGAGGCAGGGCCACGCATGGCCAAGATCATCTACACCAAGACCGACGAGGCGCCGCTGCTGGCGACGTACTCCCTCAAGCCGATCGTGGAGGCCTTCACCTCGGCTGCCGGTGTGGAGGTCGAGACCCGCGACATCTCCCTGGCCGGACGGATCATCGCGCAGTTCCCCGACCGTCTCACCCCCGAGCAGCAGCAGCCCGACGCGCTGGCCGAGCTCGGCGAGCTGGCCAAGACGCCCGAGGCCAACATCATCAAGCTGCCCAACATCTCCGCCTCGGTGCCGCAGCTCAAGGCCGCCATCGCCGAGCTGCAGGCCCAGGGCTACGCGCTGCCGGACTACCCCGAGTCCCCCTCCACCGAGGAGGAGAAGGACGTCCGGGCCCGCTACGACAAGGTCAAGGGCAGCGCGGTCAACCCGGTGCTGCGCGAGGGCAACTCCGACCGTCGCGCCCCCGCCGCGGTCAAGGCCTACGCCCGCTCCTTCCCCCACCGGATGGGGGAGTGGTCGGCCGACTCCCGCACCAGCGTCGCGACCATGGACTCCGGCGACTTCGCCTCCAACGAGAAGTCGGTGGTGACCGCCGCCGAGGACACCCTCACCATCCAGCTGGTCGGCGCCGACGGCACCACCACCGTGCTCAAGGAGTCGGTGCCGGTGCAGGCCGGTGAGGTGGTCGACGCCACCTTCATGGACGCCGCCGCGCTCGAGGAGTTCCTGCGCGCCCAGGTCGAGCGGGCCGCCAGCGAGGACGTGCTGTTCTCCCTCCACCTCAAGGCGACGATGATGAAGGTGTCGGACCCGATCATCTTCGGCCACGCCGTCCGCGTCTTCTTCGCCGACGTCTTCGAGCGCTTCGGCGACCAGCTCGCCGCCGCCGGGCTGAGCCCCGACGACGGTCTCGGTGGCATCCTCAGCGGGCTGGACGCCCTGCCCGCCGACGTCCGCGACGAGGTGCGTTCGGCCTTCGAGGCGCGGATGGCCGAGCTGCCGCGGCTGTCGATGGTCAACTCGGACAAGGGCATCACCAACCTGCACGTGCCCAGCGACGTCATCATCGACGCCTCGATGCCGGCGATGATCCGCAACGGCGGCAAGCTGTGGGGCCCGCAGGGCGAGGAGGACGACACCCTCGCCGTCATCCCCGACCACTCCTACGCCGGCATCTACGCCGCGGTGATCGAGGACTGCAAGGCCAACGGCGCCTACGACCCGACCACCATGGGCAGCGTGCCCAACGTCGGGCTGATGGCGCAGAAGGCCGAGGAGTACGGCAGCCACGACAAGACCTTCCAGATCGAGGCCGAGGGCACCGTGCAGGTGGTCGGCTCCGACGGCACCGTGCTGCTGGAGCACCAGGTCCGTCCCGGTGACATCTGGCGCGCCTGCCAGACCAAGGACGCCCCGATCCGCGACTGGGTCAAGCTGGCCGTCGGACGCGCCCGCGCCACCGGCGACCCGGCGGTGTTCTGGCTCGACCGCGAGCGCGCCCACGACGCCAACCTCATCGCCAAGATCGAGCAGTACCTGCCCGAGCACGACACCGACGGCCTGCAGATCGAGATCATGAGCCCGGTCGAGGCGACGAAGTTCTCCGTCGAGCGGATCCGTCGCGGCGAGGACACCATCTCGGTCACCGGCAACGTGCTGCGCGACTACAACACCGACCTCTTCCCCATCCTCGAGGTCGGCACCAGCGCCAAGATGCTGTCGGTGGTGCCGCTGATGAACGGCGGCGGGTTGTTCGAGACCGGCGCCGGCGGTTCGGCGCCCAAGCACGTCCAGCAGCTGCAGTCGGAGAACTACCTGCGCTGGGACAGCCTGGGTGAGTTCCTGGCCTTGGCCGAGAGCCTGCGCCACCTGGCCGACTCCGAGGGCAACGAGCGGGCCCGGGTGCTGGGCGAGACCCTGGACGCCGCCACCGAGAAGGTGCTCACCGAGGGCAAGTCCCCGGCCCGCCGGCTCGGCCAGATCGACAACCGCGGCAGCCACTTCTACCTGGCGCTGTACTGGTCCCAGGCGCTGGCCGCGCAGACCGAGGACGCCGAGCTGGCCCAGGTGTTCTCCCCGGTGGCCGAGGCGCTGTCGGCCAACGAGGGCACCATCACCCAGGAGCTGCTGGACGCCCAGGGCGAGCCGGTCGACATCGGCGGCTACTACCACCCCGACGACGCCAAGGCGTTCGCCGTGATGCGCCCGTCGGCCACCTTCAACCAGGTGATCGACGACCTGCGCTGACCCGCTTCGTCCTCGACGCGCCGACCCTCCTGCACCTGGTGCGGGAGGGTCGCCCCGTCTCGGGGCCCGACCGGGGTCTCAGTGGCTGATGCTGCGGCGGCGACGGAGCTCACCGCTGGTGAAGGTGCCGATCTGGCGGGTGGCGACACCGTCGACCACGGCGCCGACGCCGCCGCCGATGAGCGGGATCCGCTTGGTCAGCAGCAGCACGCCGTTGGTGCCGCCGACCCGGGCCGCCATCTCCATGACGACCCGCTCGGCCACCCGTCGGTCGAGGTCGGGGTCGAAGACCGGGGCGGTGGCGACCGCCATCGGGGTGGTGGGCAGCACACCCTTGCGGATCAGCCGGACGATCTGGTCGCCGCCGAGCAGGCACATCACCATCGCGGTGCGGACCCGGTTGTCGTCGATGTCGTAGCCGCGCAGGTGCGCGATCGCGGCCACCATCCGGATCTGGACGGCGGCGAGCCCGGCGAGGTTGCCCGGGATCGACACCACGCTGGCGATCACGCCGCCGACGTTGGACATGAACCCCTGCGCGGAGGAGAGGGCGACGTGCTGGGCCACCACGGCGTCGATGGCGTCGTCGACCGAGCCGTGCTTCTGCAGCTGGCTCTTCGCCGCCGCCTTCGCCCCCGGCATCCCGGCGAAGCCGTCGATGCTGAGCTCGAGCACGGTGCGCAGCACGCCACCGGCCTGCCGCGTGCCGTTGCGGGCGACGGGCACCAGCCCGCGGGCGAAGTCGCCGACTCCCATCTGCAGTCTCCTCTGCTCGGTGCTGCCGCACCTCGCGTCGGGGTCCGGCGCGCCCAGCCTACGCAGCGCCGTGTGGCGACCGGACCGCCGCCGTCCCTGATCGGACCCTGAGCCCCGGCCCGGCTCCGGGGCTGGGGCAGGATGGAGGTCATGGAGCTCTCGACCTTCGGCGACGACGAGGTCTGGCCCCGGCAGGACCTCATCGGTGTGTCGGCCGAGGTCGACGAGACGCTGGTGGTGGAGGCCTACACCCGCGGGGTGTTCCCGATGCCGCTGGAGGACGGGGTGGTCGGCTGGTTCTCGCCGATGGAGCGCGCCGTGATCCCGCTGGACGGGCTGCGGGTCACCCGCTCCATGCGCAAGAGCGCCCGCCGCTACCGGGTCACCGTCGACCGCGACTTCGAGGGCGTGATCGGGGGTTGCGCCGACCCGTCGCGGGACTACGGCTGGATCGACGAGCGGATCATGACCGTCTACGGCTCGCTGCACCGGCGCGGGCTGGTGCACTCGGTGGAGGTGTGGGACGCCGAGGACCGGCTGGTCGGCGGGCTGTACGGGCTGGCGCTGGGCGGGCTGTTCGCCGGTGAGTCCATGTTCCACCACCCCGAGCTCGGCCGGGACGCCTCCAAGGTGGCGCTGATGCACCTGGTGCAGCGGCTGTCGGCCGACGGCGCGGAGCGGCTGCTCGACGTGCAGTGGCGCACCCCGCACCTGGACTCCCTCGGTGCGGTCGGGGTGAGCCGTGCCGGCTACCTGCGCCGGCTGCACGCCGCGCTCAAGGCCCCGCCCGCGGACTGGAGCTCCTGAGGTGGCCGCGGACGTCCGGCTGGTGCTGCTGGCCGACACCCACCTGCCGAAGCGGGCCAAGCAGCTGCCGACCCCGGTGTGGGAGGCGGTCGAAGGGGCCGACGTGGTCGTGCACGCCGGGGACTGGGTCGAGGCGGCGCTGCTGGACGAGCTGGAGCAGCGGTCGGCGCGGCTGGTGGCCTGCTACGGCAACAACGACGGACCGGAGCTGCGGTCGCGGCTGCCGGAGGTGGCCCGGGCCGAGGTCGGCGGGCTGCGGCTCGGCGTGGTGCACGAGACCGGCGCCGCGCAGGGCCGTGAGACCCGGATAGACCAGCGCTACCGCGACCTGGACGTCCTCGTCTTCGGCCACAGCCACATCCCCTGGGACACCACCACGCCGGCAGGCCTGCGGCTGCTCAACCCCGGCTCACCCACCGACCGCCGCCGCCAGCCGCACTGCACCTACCTGACCGCGGTGGTCTCCGGCGGCCGGATCGAGGTCGAGCTGCACCGGCTGCCGCCGCGCAGCTGACGCACCCGGAGGGCCGGAATACATACCCCATGGGGGTATGTTGGTGGGGTGTCCGGGACTCCGCCCGGAACCTCACGACCCACGGAGGGCGCCATGACCTCGAACCACGCCGACCACGCGCACGCCGGCCACGCGCACGCCGGCCACGCGCACGCCGGGCATGAGGGGCACGGCGGCGGAAGCATCCGGCCGATGGCGCTGGCGGCGACGCTGCACTGCCTCACCGGCTGCGCGATCGGCGAGATCGCCGGGCTGATGATCGGCACCGCGCTCGGGCTGGGCACCGGCTGGACCATCGTGCTGGCCGTCGGCCTGGCCTTCCTGTTCGGCTACACGCTGTCCACGCTGCCGCTGCTGCGGGCCGGCGTCGGTCTCGGTGCCGCGCTGGGCGTCGTGCTGGCCGCCGACACCCTGTCCATCGCCACCATGGAGGTGGTCGACAACGCGGTGATGGCCCTGATCCCGGGCGCGATGGACGCCGGTCTGGTCAACCCCGTGTTCTGGGTCGGCATGGCGATCGCCCTGACCGCCGCGTTCGCGGCCGCCTACCCGGTCAACGTCGTGCTGCTGCGCCGGGGCCGGGGGCACGCGCTGACCCACCGCTACCACGACGCGCCGGCGCCGACCGGCGCCCGGCGGTTCATCCCGGCCCTCGCGACCTCCACCCTGGTGGCGGCCCTGGGGGCGTTCCTGCTCGGCGGTCTGGTCGTCTCGCTGGCGGTCTGAGCCGCTACTTCAGCAGCCGTGACATCCGTCGGTCGGCCAGCTTCTTGCCGCCGGTCTGGCAGGTCGGGCAGTACTGCATCGAGGAGTCGGCGAAGCTGACCTCGGCCACGGTGTCCCCGCACACCGGGCAGGGCTGCCCGGCCCGTCCGTGCACCGCCATCCCCGACTTCTTCTCCCCCTTGAGGTCCTTGGCCGCCATCCCGGCCGAGCGCTGCACCGCGTCGGCCAGCTCGGAGCGGATCGCGGCCAGCAGCACGTCGCGCTCCTCGTCGGTGAGTGAGCTGGACGCCTTGAAGGGGCTCATCCGGGCGGCGTGCAGGATCTCGTCGGAGTAGGCGTTGCCGATCCCGGCCAGCACCCGCTGGTCGCGCAGCACGCCCTTGAGCTGGGCGCGCCCGGCCGCCTCGAGCACCGCGTCGAGCTCGGGACGTCCGAACTCCGGGGCCGTCGGGTCCGGGCCCAGCGAGGCGATCCCGGGCACCTGGTGGGGGTCGGTCACCACGTAGACGGCGAGCTTGCGCTGGGTGCCGGCCTCGGTGAGGTCGAACCCGGAGTCGTCGTCGAGGACCACCCGCAGCGCCAGCGGGCCCTTGCCGGGACGGGCCGGTGTCGGCGGGATCGACTCGCGCCAGCGCAGCCACCCGGCCCGGGCCAGGTGGGTCACCAGCCACACCCCGTCCACGTCGAGGGCGAGGAACTTGCCGTAGCGGTGCACGCCGGTGACCTCCAGCCCGTGCAGCGCCGACAGCGGTGGGTCGAAGGTCTTGAGCGCGCTGAACGCGGTCAGCTCGGCGCGGGCGACGACCCGTCCGACCGCCCTCTCCGACAGGAAGGACCGCAGCGACTCGACCTCGGGCATCTCCGGCATGGGCCCATCATCACCCACGGCTCCGACACCCGGCAGGGGTGCGCGCTCAGGCGGGGGAGTCGGCGGCCCAGGTCCAGGGGTAGGCCGGGTCCTCGCAGGCCACCGCGGCCTCGCCGAGCTCCAGCGGGGCGAAGGTGTCGACCATCACGGCGGACTCCTCGAACTCCTGCACCCCCAGCGAGGCCTCGATCGCCGAGGGCTGCGGGCCGTGGGCGAACCCGCCGGGGTGCAGCGAGATCGAGCCGAGCCCGATGCCGGAGCCCTTGCGGGCCTCGTAGTCGCCGCCGACGTAGAACATCACCTCGTCGGAGTCGACGTTGGAGTGGTAGTAGGGGACCGGGATGCTCAGCGGGTGGTAGTCGACCTTGCGCGGCAGGAAGTTGCAGACCACGAACCGCTCACCCTCGAACACCTGGTGCACCGGCGGCGGCTGGTGCACCTTGCCGGTGATCGGCATGTAGTCCTCGACGTTGAAGGTGTAGGGGTAGAGGCAGCCGTCCCAGCCGACCACGTCGAAGGGGTGCGTGGCATAGCTCATCGCGGTGCCGACGAGGCCGGCGGAGGTGCGGTGCTTGACCAGCACCTCGACGTCCTCGCCCTCCACCAGCAGCGGCTCACCGGGCCCGTGCAGGTCGCGCTCGCAGTAGGGGGCGTGCTCGAGCAGCTGGCCGTAGCGCGACAGGTAGCGCCGCGGCGGGGCGATGTGGCCGCTGCCCTCGATGGTGTACAGCCGCGACGGCTCGGCGGGGCACCAGCGGTGGGTGGTGGCGCGGGGGATGAGGACGTAGTCGCCGGTGCGGTAGGGCACCGTCCCGAAGACCGTCTCCACGATGCCGCTGCCGGCCTCGACGTAGACGCACTCGTCGCCGACCGCGTCGCGGTAGTACGGCGAGGGGTCGGTGCCGGTGAGCACGTAGCCCATCCGGACGTCGGCGTTGACCAGCACCAGCCGTCGCCCGGTGACCGGGCAGGCTCCGCCCTTGGCGTCGAGGTCGTGCAGACGCAGGTGCCGGGGCCTGAGCGGGTGGTTGGGGGTGCGGGTCTGGTCGGGCAGCTCCCACGGCTCGCTCGCCACGACCGCCGAGGGCACACCGCGGTGGTAGAGCAGCGAGGAGTCCGAGGAGAACCCCTCCTCGCCCATCAGCTCCTCACGCAGCAGCCGGCCGTCCTCGCGGTGCTGGGTGTGCCGCGTCCGCGGCACCGCGCCCACCCGACGGTAATAGGCCATGACGCCTCCTCGGTTCGCTCAGCGAACGGTCTGTTCTCTCACTGCATCCTCGGTTAGGCTGCGGGGCGTGTCAACGTCCGACGCCACCGCGCGCGGGCCGGGTGACCCGTGCTGGCGGGCGCTGGTCGATGACGCCGCGCTGTTCCCGCCCGGGGACGCCCCGCTGCCCGCGGCCGTGGCCGCCCACCGCCGGCACCGCGCGGCCTGGTACGCCCCGGTGGTGGGGCCGTTCGTGGTGGCTGACCACCGGCTGGAGGAGCTCGGCGCCGCCCTCGACGGTGACTCGTTCCCCTGCGTGCTCGTCGTCCGCGGCACCGTGCCGGACGCGCTGGCCCGGGCCGACCGGGCGGGGGCGCCGGTCGCCGCGGTCGAGGTGGCGGTG
>NZ_QPKK01000135.1 GCF_003344635.1 Desertihabitans aurantiacus | reverse complement strand
GGCAGCCGCCCGCCGGCCCCGGCCGAGCGGGAGCGCCCGCGCGAGCCGCGTCCGCCCCGCCAGCGCAACCGGCGCCGCACCCACAACGGTGAGGTCGTCCGCGAGGGTGCCGCCAGCTCCCCGACGGCGGAGCAGAGCTCGCCGACCGCGGAGCAGGGCTCGCCCAACGGCACGGCCGAGGGCGGCGCACCGCGTCGTCGCCGGCGTCGTCGTCGCGGCGGCGGTGGCGGTGGCGGCGACCAGAGCACCGCCGGGCAGGAGCAGAGCAGCTGACACCAGCCCTGCTGGCGCTCGGGGCCTCGGCGGTCTGGGGCGCCAGCGACACCCTCGGCGGGCTCGCCTCCCGCGGGCGGCCGGTGCTGTCGGTGATGCTGCTGACCCGGGCCGCCAGCGTGCTGCTGGTCGGCGTGCTGGTGCTCGTGCTGCACCCCGCGCCGGTCGGCGCGGACTGGCCGTTCGCCGTGGTCGCGGCGGGGGTGAACCTCACCGGGCTGGGGCTGCTGTACCGGGCCCTGGCGATCGGGCCGATGTCGGTGGTGGCGCCGATCGCCGCGACCAGCGCGGTGGTGCCGGTGGTCTGGGGCTCGCTGTCGGGTGAGCGGCCCGGGACGCCCACCCTGCTGGCCCTCACGGTCACCGTCGCCGGGTGCGTGCTCACCGCCCGGGCTCCGGGCGGGCCCGGGATGGCTGTCAGCCGCGCCGGGGTCGTCAGCGCCGTGGGGGCCGCGCTGGGGATGGGTGCCGCGCTCACCCTGCTGGACCGTGCGAGCCAGGCCAGCGCCGTCGGGGCGGTGGCGCTGGAGCGGAGCAGCCAGCTGGTCCTCCTGCTGCTGCTCGCCGCGCTGCTCTGGCGCCGGGTCGGCCCGGGCCTCGCCCGTCCCGGGGCGGTGCCGCTGGTCGGTCTGCTGGACACCACCGCGATCCTGCTCTACGCCACCGCGACCACCGGCGGGCTGCTGCCGGTGGTGGCGGTGCTGGCCTCCCTCTACCCCGTCGGCACGGTGCTGCTGGCCCGTCTCGTCCTGCACGAGCGGATGAGCCGCTGGCAGGGCGTCGGCGCGGTGGTCACGCTGGTCGCGGTGGGGGCCGTCGTCGCCACGGCGTCCTGACTGCGGCGCACCGGGAATACCCGGCTCGCCGGACGCGGTTGGCCCTGTGTGACCACGCCTGCGCTCTCCGTCCTCGACCTCATCCCCGTCCGCCGGGGCCAGACCACCGGGCAGGCGCTGCGGGCCTCGACCCGGCTGGCCCGGCTGGCCGACCAGCTGGGGTACCGGCGGTTCTGGGTGGCCGAGCACCACAACACCGAGGCGGTCGCCTCGACCAACCCGCCGGTGCTGATCGCCATGCTGGCCGCGGCCACCGAGCGGATCCGGGTCGGCTCGGGCGGGGTCATGCTCCCCAACCACGCCCCGCTGGTGGTGGCCGAGCAGTTCGCCCTGCTGGAGGCGGCCTTCCCCGACCGGATCGACCTCGGCATCGGCCGCGCCCCCGGCACCGACCCGGTGACCAACTGGGTGCTCCGCCAGGGTCTGGACGAGACCGCCGCGGTCGAGCGCTTCGGCCAGGCGGTGCACGAGGTGCTGGCGATGATGCACCCCGGTGGTGCCGCCATCACCCTGCCCGGGCCCGGTGGCGGGCCCGGTCGCACGCAGGCGCTGCGCGCCACCCCGTCGGCGGTGGGCAGCCCGCCGGTGTGGCTGCTCGGCTCCTCCGACTACTCCGCGCGGCTGGCCGCCGAGCAGGGCCTGCCCTACGTCTTCGCCCACCACTTCTCCGGCCAGGGCACGGCCGAGGCCCTCGAGCTGTACCGCTCGGGCTGGCAGCAGGCCGGCCACGACGGCTCCCCCACCACCTTCCTCACCGTCAACGTGGTGGTGGCCGACACCGAGGCCGAGGCCGTCCGGCGGGCGCGTCCGCACCTGCTGGCGATGGTGGCCCTGCGCACCGGCGGCGGGTTCGGCCCGCAGGCCACCGTCGAGGAGGCCGCCGAGACCGAGCTGAGCGCGACCCACGAGCAGCTCGGTGTGCAGATGAGCGCACCCTGGGTGGTCGGCGACCCCGCCACGGTGGCCGACCGGCTGCGCGGGCTGGCCGCGGAGTTCGGCGTCGACGAGGTGATGGTCCACCCGGTCGCCGGGGCCGCCGCGGCCGACCCGCTGGACCGCACCCCCGCCCGCGAGGAGACCCTGCAGCGGCTGGCCGAGGCGCTGGCCTGACCTGAGTGCCTCCGGCCGG
This sequence comes from Desertihabitans aurantiacus, assembly GCF_003344635.1. Lineage (GTDB taxonomy): Bacteria > Actinomycetota > Actinomycetes > Propionibacteriales > Propionibacteriaceae > Desertihabitans > Desertihabitans aurantiacus. The sequence continues at coordinate 8,047 of NZ_QPKK01000135.1, read as the reverse complement.
AGGTGACAGGATCGGGGGCAGCACCCTGACCGCCCTGCCGACGGCGTCCGCGACGCCCTGACCGGAGCCTCGATGCCGGGCACGTCCCCTCCTCCCGCCGCCGCGGCCCCCGGCCGACCCGGGTGGACGCGGTGGACGCCGCCCAGCGGCTGCGGCTGGACGTCCCCGGCGACGTCGCCGTGATCGGGGTCGGCAACGCCCGGCAGACCGAGCTGGTCTCCCCCAGCGTCTCCTCGGTCGGCCCCCGCCACCTGTTCCGCTCGTTGGCCGAGCTGCTGCTGCGGCGCGCCGACGGCGACGACGGACCCGACGAGCTGCACGAGCTCGTCTGGGAGCTCTTCGCCCGTGAGTCCACCACGGGCACCACCCACCCAGGAAAGGCGTCACCGTGACCGTCACCATCGGCATCATCGGCTTCGGACTGCGGGCGGGGCTGTGGCGCCACGCCCACCGGCCCGAGGAGGGGTTCGAGGTGGTCGGCGCCTGCGACACCTCCGAGCGTGGTCGCGCCGACGCCGCCGCCGCGCTCCCCGAGGGCGCCCTGGTCACCGGCGACCTCGACGAGCTGCTCGGCCTCGGCCTGGACGCCGTGCTCGTCACCACCCCCGACAACCACCACCTCGTCCCCACCCTCGCCGCGCTGGAGGCCGGTGCCGCGGTGTTCTGCGAGAAGCCGCTGGGCATCAGCGTCGCCGAGTGCGACGAGATGCTCACCACCGCCCGGCGCACCGGCAGCCGGCTCTACGTCGGGCACAACATGCGGCACATGCCGGCAGTGGTGCAGATGCGCGAGCTCATCCAGCAGGGCCGGATCGGGCAGGTCAAGGCGGTCTGGTGCCGGCACTTCGTCGGCCACGGCGGTGACTTCTACTTCAAGGACTGGCACGCCGACCGGAGCAGGAGCACCGGCCTGCTGCTGCAGAAGGGCGCCCACGACCTCGACGTCATCCACTGGCTGGCCGGGGGCTACGCCGCCACCGTCTCCGCGATGGGCGAGCTGGCCGTCTACGGCGACATCACCGACCGCCGCGACCGCTCCGGGGAGCGGATGCACGACTGGTACAGCCTGGACGCCTGGCCGCCCGCCACCCAGACCGGGCTGCACCCGGTGGTCGACGTCGAGGACCTGTCGATGATGACGATGCGGCTCGACAACGGCGTGCTCGCCTCCTACCAGCAGTGCCACTTCACCCCCGACTACTGGCGCAACTACACCGTCATCGGCACCGAGGGCCGGCTGGAGAACTTCGGCGACGGCCCGGGCGGCACCATCGGGCTGTGGAACCGTCGCCACGCCAGCGCCGCGGACCCGGACGAGAGCTTCCCCATCGAGGAGGCCGAGGGTGGCCACGGCGGCGCCGACCCGCGGCTCATCTCGGAGTTCCTCCGGTTCGCCACCGAGGGCGGCAGCACCCAGACCTCCCCGGTCGCGGCCCGGATGGCCGTCGCCGCGGGGGTGGTGGCCACCGAGTCGCTGCGCTCCGACGGCTCGGCGCGACCCGTCCCGCCGCTGCCGGCCGACCTGGTCGACTACTTCGAGCGCGGCCAGACGGCCTGAGCCGCGGGCCGGTCGGCAACCGCGCCGGGTCAGCGGCGCCCGGCGATCCGGCGACGGATCTCGGCGTACACCTCGGGGGCGGTGGTGTGGCGGGCCAGCTCGTGGTCGACCTTGCCCAGGCCGTGGTGGTCGCTGGAACCGGTGACCAGCAGACCGGCCCGGTCGGCGAGGGCGCGCAGCCGCTCCCGCTGGTCGGGCCGGTGGTCGAAGTGGTCGACCTCGATGCCGTCCAGACCCTGGTCGACCAGCTCCACCAGCACCTCCGCCGGCAGCTGCCGCTCCCGGTCCCGCCCCCAGGGGTGGGCGATGACGGTGACCGCGCCGGCGCCGCGCAGCAGCGCGATGGCCCTTCCCAGCGGGGTGGCGTAACGGGGCACGTGGGCCGGGCCGCCGTCGGCCAGGAACCGGTCGAACGCCTCCGCCCGGTCGGCCACGTAGCCGGCGGCCACCATCGCGTCGGCCACGTGCGGACGTCCGATCGAGGGGCTCTGCCCGACGTGGACGAGCACCTCCGCCTCGGTCAGCGGCATCCCCAGCTCGGCCAGCCGGTCCAGCAGCGGGCCGAGCCGGTCGTCGCGGCCCGCCCGCACCCGGGTCAGCTCGGCCCCCAGCGCGGGATCGTCCTCCCGGGCGCCGTAGCCGAGCAGGTGGACGCTGTGGCCGTTGCGCTGGGTGGACATCTCGATCCCCCGCAGCAGCTCGATCCCGACCTCGGCGGCGGTCCGCCCGGCCTCGTCCAGCCCGGCGAAGGTGTCGTGGTCGGTCAGCGCCAGCACGTCCAGCCCCTGCCGGGCCGCCTTCGTCACCAGCCCGGCCGGGCTGTCGGTGCCGTCGGAGACCGAGGAGTGGGTGTGCAGGTCGATGATCACCCGGACATCATGACCGACCCGTCGCCCCGGCGCCGCGCCGACCGGCTCAGGACGGCGTCGGCAGCAGCGAGCGCACCATCCGCAGCCCCACCGACATCCGGGCCAACGTCGGGTCGGCGTCGCAGATCTCCTCCAGCGAGGCGACGGTGGGCTCCACGCCGGGGTTCGCCTGCCACCAGGTCTCGAGCGCCTCGGCGCCGTCGGTGGAGCCGGAGCGGGCCAGCACCTCGCTGGTGAGCTGGCTGTGCACCGCCCCCAGCTCGTCGCGCAGGGCGCTGCGGGCCATCGCGTCCCACTGCTCCGAGCGGGGCAGCGCCGCCACCCGCCGCTGCAGCCGGTCCAGCCCGAGCCGCTCGCTCAGCCGGTAGTGCACCCCGGCGACCGCGACCGGGTCGCGGTCGACCTGCTCGGCGATCTGCACCACCGCCAGCGCCCCCTGCAGGTAGGGCAGGCAGGCCACCACCGCGGCGAGCTCCTCGCCCACCTCCAGGCCGCGCAGCTCCTCCAGCCGGCGGGCGTAGACCTCACCGTCACGGCCCGACAGCAGCCGCGGCATCGCCTCCCGGACCTGCTCCACGCCGTCGGCGAACTGCCCGACCACCGCGGCGATGTCGATCGGCGGGCGCCGGTGGCTGAGCACCCAGCGGGTGCCCCGCTCCACCAGCGTGCGCAGCTCGATCCGCAGCCGGGTCTGCAGCGCGGCGTCGACCCGGTGGTCCAGCTGGCGCAGCTGGGTCTCGTGGCGCCCGGCGGAGAAGATCGCCCGGACCGCGAGCTGGGCGCGGATGACGTCCTGCGGCGCGGCCTGGGTCTCCTCACCCAGCCGGTGCACCGCGGTGATGCCGGCGGAGTTGACGAACCGGTTGACCGCGACGGTGGTGACGATCTCACGGTGCAGCCGGTGCTCCGGCATCACCGCCGCCTGCTCCTCGCGCAGCCGCGGCGGGAAGTACTGCACCAGCCGGTCGGCCAGGTAGGGGTCGTCGGGCAGGTCGGTCTGGAGCACCTCCCGCTCCAGCCAGATCTTGGTGTAGCTGAGCAGGGTGGCCAGCTCCGGTGCGGTCAGCCCCTCCCCGGCGGCGACCCGGCGGGCCATCTCCTCGCTGTCGGGCAGGAACTCGATCTGGCGGTCCAGCACCCCCAGCCGGGTCAGCCGGCGCATCCAGCTCTCGTGCACCGGGGCCATCGAGACCGCCTGGTGCAGCCCGTTGGCCAGCGCCAGGTTCTGGTCGTAGTTGTGCTCCAGCACCAGCGCGGCGACGTCGTCGGTCATCGAGGCCAGCAGTGGCTCGCGGTCCCCGGCTGCCAGGGTGCCGGCGGCGATGGCGGCGTCCAGCAGGATCTTGATGTTGACCTCGTGGTCGGAGGTGTCCACGCCGGCGGAGTTGTCGATGAAGTCGGTGTTGATCCGCCCGCCCCCGCGGGCGTACTCGATCCGCCCGCGCTGGGTGAGCCCGAGGTTGCCGCCCTCGCCGACGCAGCGCGCCCGCAGCTCGCGGCCGTCCACCCGGATGGCGTCGCCTGCCTTGTCGCCGACCTCGGCGTGGGTCTCGTCGGCGGCCTTGACGTAGGTGCCGATGCCGCCGTTCCACAGCAGGTCGACCGGCGCCCGCAGGATGGCCGAGATCAGCTCCGGCGGCGACAGCGCGGTCACGTCGTCGGCCAGCCCCAGCCGCTCCCGGACGCGCGGGTGCACCGGGATCGACTTGGCCGTCCGCGGGAACACCCCGCCGCCGTCGGAGAGCAGCGCGCGGTCGTAGTCGTCCCAGCTGGAGCGCGGCAGGTCGAACAGCCGGCGCCGCTCGGCGAAGGAGGTCGCCGCGTCCGGGTCGGGGTCGAGGAACACGTGGCGGTGGTCGAAGGCGGCCACCAGGCGGGTGTGCTCGCTGAGCAGCATGCCGTTGCCGAACACGTCGCCGGACATGTCGCCGATGCCGACGCAGGTGAAGTCCTCGCGCTGGCAGTCCACGCCCATCTCGCGGAAGTGCCGGCGCACCGACTCCCAGGCCCCGCGGGCGGTGATCCCCATCCCCTTGTGGTCGTAACCCACCGACCCGCCGGAGGCGAAGGCGTCACCCAGCCAGAACCCGCGCTCCAGCGAGATCGCGTTGGCCAGGTCGGAGAAGGTGGCGGTGCCCTTGTCGGCGGCCACCACCAGGTAGGGGTCGTCGGCGTCGTGGCGGACCACCTGCGGCGGGTGGCGCACCTCCCCGCTGTCGCTGTCGCCCAGGCTGATGTCGTCGGTGACGTCGAGCAGGCTGGAGATGAACACCCGGTAGCAGGCCTGCCCCTCTGCGAGCCAGGCCTGGCGGTCCGACGCATCGGGCAGCTGCTTGCAGTAGAAGCCGCCCTTGGCCCCCACCGGCACGATCACCGTGTTCTTCACCATCTGGGCCTTGACCAGCCCGAGCACCTCGGTGCGGAAGTCCTCGGGACGGTCCGACCAGCGCAGCCCGCCGCGGGCCACGGCGCCGAAGCGCAGGTGCACCCCCTCGACCCGTGGGGAGTAGACGAAGATCTCGAAGGCCGGGCGCGGCGCCGGCAGCAGCTCGGGCAGCCGGCCCGGCAGCAGCTTGAACGCCAGCGCCTGCGCGTCGTCGCGGAAGGCGTTGGTGCGCACCATCGCCTGGACCACCGCGCGGAAGGCCCGCAGGATCCGGTCCTGGTCGAGGCTGGCCACCTCGTCCAAGCCGGCGCCGATCTGCTCGACCAGCTCCTCGACCTCGCTCTGGGCCGGCGGGGCGCAGTCGGCGTCGCGGGGGCGGAAACGCAGCTCGAACAGCCGGACGAGCAGCTGGGCCAGCCCGACGTTGGCCACGAGCGCCGAGGCGATGTAGCTCTGGCTGAAGTTGGTGCCGCCCTGACGCAGGTAGCGCGAGATCGCCCGCAGCCACGACACCTGCTGCCAGGTCAGCCCGGCGGCCAGCACCAGCCGGTTGAGCTGGTCGCTCTCGCAGCGTCCGCTGTGCGCGGCGGCGAAGGCGGCGGTGAACCGCTCGCGGTCGGCCGGGCGCCAGCGCTCGTCCAGCGCCTCCGCACCACCCGGCACCCGGAGCCCGAAGTCGAGCACGTAGGCCCGCCGGTCGCCGGGCAGGCGCACCTCGTAGGGCCGCTCGTCCAGCACCTCGATGCCGAAGGAGCTGAGGTGGGGCAGCACCTGCGACAGCGGCATCGGGGTGGTGCGGAAGACCTTGAGCCGCAGGTCGGCGGTGTCGGTGGGCTCGTCGGGGACGTACATCGCCTGGGCCATCTGGCGGTGCTCGTCCAGGGTCATCAGCGCGGTGAGGTCGAGCACCCCCTGCCGCGGGGCGAAGTCCTCCTTGTAGCCCTCGGGGAAGACCTGCTCCAGCTCGGGGACGCCGACCAGGTCGGGGTGCTCGGCGACCTGGTCGAGCAGCAGGTCGTTCCAGGAGCGGGTGGCGTCGGTGAGCGCCCGCTCCAGCGCCGGCACGTCGTAGGCCCCCAGCCGACGGTCGGCGGGCATCCGCGCGACCAGGTGCAGCCGGGCCAGCACCGACTCGGTGACCGTGGCCTGGTAGCCCACCGACTCCGCCCGCAGCGCGTCGGAGAGCACCCGCTCGATCCGCAGCCGGACGGCGGTGGTGTAGCGGTCGCGCGGGAAGTAGACCAGGCAGGACAGGTAGCGCCCGTAGGGGTCGCGCCGGGCGAAGAGCCGCACCTGGCGGCGTTCCCGCAGCCGGGAGATCTCCTCCACGGTCGGGGCGAGCTCGGCGGCGGTGGTCTGGAACATCTCGTCGCGCGGGTAGGAGCTGAGCACCCGCATCACGGCCTTGCCGCCGTGGCTGTCGGGGGCGTAGCCGGTGCGGGCCAGCACCTCGGCCGACTTCTCCTTCAGCACCGGGATCCGGGTGACCGGCTCGGTGTAGGCGGAGTGGGCGAACAGCCCGAGGAAGCGGCGCTCCCCCAGCACCCGGCCCTCGGCGTCGAACAGCCGCACGCCGACGTAGTCGAGGTAGGAGGGCCGGTGCACCCGGGAGCGCACGTTGTCCTTGGTGACGACCACCAGCACCGGCCGCTCGGCGGTGGGCGGGTTGGCGTGGAAGCGCTGCGGCTCGTCCTCGCGCTCGGGCCGGCCGTCGGAGAGGATGCCGAGGCCGGTGCCGGGCACCGGCACGTAGCGGCGGCTGGCCTCGCCGACGTCGAGGCGGTACTCCTGGTAGCCGAGGAAGGTGAAGTGGCCCTCGGCGAGCCAGCGCAGCAGCTCGATCGAGGAGCTGCGCTCGGAGTCGCTGACCGGCATCGCCCGTCCGGCCAGCTCCTCGCAGGTCTCGCGGACCCGCTCCTGCATCGGCTCGTAGTCGTCGACGACGACGCGGACGTCCTCCAGCACCCGCAGCAGCCCGTCGCGGAGCCGGTCGAGGTCGTCGGCGGTCATCCGGCGGCTGCTGCCAGGAGTGAGCTCGATGTGGATCCAGGACTCGGCCACGGCGCGGGAGTCGGTGGCGGCCTCGGCGCCGTGCAGGACGTCGGTCAGCCGACCGTCCTCCTCGCGCCGCACCCAGAACTGCGGGTGGAACAGCTCACCGATCGCCCAGCCCTGGCGGATCACCTCCATCGTCACCGAGTCGACCAGGAAGGGCCGGTCGGCGTTGACCAGCTGCAGCACGACCGCCTCGCCCGGGGCGGCCCAGCCGTCGTCCTCGCGGTGCGGGGTGGACAGCCGCAGCACCGGTGTGTCGCCGGGACGTCGGCCGGCGGCGCGGAAGTGGGCGGCGACCAGCCCGACCACGTCGTCGGCGTCGCGCTGCAGCACGCCCTCGTCGACATGGCGGAAGTAGTGCTGCAGGAACTCCTCGGCGCGGGCCGGGTCCTGACCCATCGACTCCGCCAGCCGGGCACCGTGGCGGGCCAGCTCGGCGACCCTGCGCCGTCTCAGCTCCTCGGCCGTCTCCTGAACCCGTGCTGCTGTGGTCGTCACTGCGCTGCCCGGCCCTCTCGCTGTGGAACCCGTCCGCGGGCACGGCGGCGTGCCCCCACCCCCCACACTAGGGGACGTCTGAGGGGGCGTCGCGGGACGGCTGGGGGCGCTGCGCGCACCCCGACGGCACGGCACCCGGCATGATGTGGCCATGGACATCTCCACGCGTGCCGAGTTCCCCGCCGACCCCGCCGAGACCTTCACCATGCTGACCGACGAGGCCTACCTGAACGAGGTGTGCGAGGCCAGCGACGCCCGCTCCTACAGCGTCTCCGTCGACGGCACCACCACCCGCACCACCCGTGTGCTGGAGGCCCCCTCGGCCGCCGCCAAGTTCACCGGCCCCACCCTGGAGGTGGTGGAGGAGATCCGCTGGGGCGCCGCCGAGGCCGACGGCAGCCGGCGCGGCACCGTCTCGATCACCGTCCCGGGTCAGCCGGTGGTGATGAACGGCAGCGCCGTGCTCGCCCCCGGGGGTGGCGGGTCGGTGTTCGAGATGTCGGGCGACCTCAAGGTCAACATCCCGCTGCTGGGGCGCAAGCTCGAGCAGTCGGCGGCGCCGGCCGTGCTGGCCGCGGTGCAGACCCACGAGGAGGTCGGCCGCCGCTGGCTGGCCCGCGGCTGACCCGGCTCAGACCCCGTCGGCGTCCCGGTCCTGCGTCGGGACCGGGGCGCTGACGC
>NZ_QPKK01000134.1 GCF_003344635.1 Desertihabitans aurantiacus | reverse complement strand
GTCGGGTGCCGGGGCCGGGCTCGACGGACGCCCCGCCGACCCCGGACGTCCGCGGTCGGCGAAGGGATCGAAGTCGTCGTGCGGCACGGACACCCCCTGGCTCAGGCTGTTTCGTACCACAACGCAGTGCCGGGAGCGGGAGTGCCGGCTCAGCTGAAGGAGAGCTGCCAGGGCAGGGAGAGGACGCCCGGCAGCCGCAGCCCGAGCACCGTGGCGGCGCGCAGCAGCAGCGCCTCGGGCCCGCCCGGGGTCACCCGGACCGCACCAGCACCGGCCGGGCCGGTCCAGCCCGCACCGGTCTCCCCGCGGGGGCTCTCGCTGGAGCGGGCCGGGCGCAGCTGGGACAGCACCGCCGAGGCGGGCACGCTGCGCAGCCCGACCCGTTCCCGGTCCAGCCCGGCCAGCTCGCAGGCCCGGTCGACGGCGACGTCCATCCCGCCGAGGTGGTCGACCAGGCCGTGGCGGGCGGCGTCCGCGCCGGTCCAGACCCGCCCGCGGGCCAGCGGCTCGAGGACGTCCAGGGCCATCCCGCGGTCCGCGGCGGCCTTGCTGGTGAAGTCGGCGTACACCTCGTCCAGCCAGCGGTCGAGGACGGCCCAGTCGTCGTCGGTGAACCCGCGCAGGCTGCTGAACATGGCCGCCCGCTCGCCGGCCGTCATCTCCTCGCGGACCAGGTCGACCTTGTCGGTCAGCCCGGTGGTGACGAACTTGCCGGCCAGCACGCCGATCGAGCCGGTGAGCGTGCTGGGGGCGGCGACGACCTCGCTGGCGCCCATGCTGATGAAGTAGCCACCGGAGGCGGCGACATCGCCCATCGAGGCCACCACCGGGCGTCCGCCCTCGACCAGCCGGCGGACCTCGCGGCGGACGGCGTCGGAGGCCACGTAGGAGCCGCCGGGGCTGTCCACCCGCAGCACCACGGCCTTGACGTGCTCGTCGTCACCGGCGGCGCGCAGGTGCTGGGTGATGGTGTCCGAGCCGGCGGTGGGGCCGCCGAGGACGCTGCCGCGGGTGCTGGGGCCGGTGACGATCGGGCCGTGCACGCCGACCACGGCGACCGAGTCGCGGCGCTTGTCGACGAGGTTGCGGACCATCGCCGGCCCGCCGCGCTCGGCGGCGTAGCGGTGCACGTAGTGCAGGTCGACCTGGGAGCCGGCGGCGGCGTCCTCGCCCTCCCCGGTCGCGGCCGCGCCCCACTCGGAGCGGAGCCAGGCGTAGACCTCGTCGCGGTAGCCGAGGTGGTCGACCAGCCGGCGCTCGCGGGCGTCGGCGGCCGTCAGCGGGGCGGCGTCCACGGCGGCGCGGACCTCGTCGCTGGGCAGCTCGCGCCGCTCGGCGACCACGGCCACCGTCTCCTCCAGGACGCTGTCGGCCAGCCGCTGCATCATCTCGCGCTGGGCCTCGGTCACCTCGGCGGCGGCGAACTGGTTGGCCGCGGTCTTGTACTCGTGGCGCTGGCCGAACTGCGGCTCCACGCCCGCCTTGTCCAGGGCGCCGCGGAGCAGGGTGACCTGCAGGCTGACCCCGGTGAGCCCGACCGCACCGCTGGGCTGCAGCCAGATCTGCTGGGCATGGGCGGCCAGCCGGTAGCCGAGCAGCCCGTTGGACAGCTCGCCGAAGCTCTCGGTGAACGCGACGGTGGGCTTGTGCACGCCGAAGGCGGCGATCAGCGCGCCGACCTCGTCGACCTGGGCGGCGCTCAGCGGGCAGTCGCCGACGTGGACCACCAACCCGACCACCTTCGGGTCCTTCGCCCCGGCCCGCAGCCCGTCGCGGATCCCGCGCACGGTGGGCACGTGCATCGCCCGCAGGAAGTCCCCGGGCGAGCGCGGCGGGGCCGAGAGGACCCCGCGACTGAGGTCGAGCTCCAGCACGGTCGGCAGGCTGGGACGGCGGCGGACGAGGTCGGTGAGCTCACGCGTGAGGTCCATGCCGGCCAGCGTAGGTGGGCCCGCTGACACGCGGAACGGCTCGCGGCGTGGAGCGGCGCGGGTTGGGGTCTGAGCCAGGGCAACCCCCGAGACGGCGCCCGGTCGACTGGCCTGAGGCGCTAGAGCCACCCGTTCTCGCGGGCGACGCTCGCGGCGGCGGCGCGGTTGCGGGTGCCGGTCTTGCCGATCGCCCCGGAGAGGTGGTTGCGGACCGTCCCCTCCGACAGGTGCAGCCGGGCGGCGATCTCCCCGGCGCTGGCCCCGGTCAGCGCCGCCCTCAGCACCTCCCGTTCGCGCTCGGTGAGCGGGTTGTGCCCGCTGGTGAGCGACTCCGCGGCCAGCATCGGGTCGACCACCCGCAGACCGGCGTGCACCCGGCGGACGGCCTCGGCCAGCTGCCCGGCCGGGGTGTCCTTGACGACGAACCCGGACGCGCCGGCGTCCATCGCCCGACGCAGGTAGCCGGGCCGGCCGAAGGTGGTGACGACCAGCGAGCGGCAGCCGGTGCCGGCGGCGGCGAGCTGGCCGGCCACGGCGATGCCGTCCATCCCGGGCATCTCGATGTCGAGCAGGGCGACGTCGACCCGGTGCTCGCGGACCGCCGGGAGCACCGCGTCGCCGGTGCCCACCTCGGCGACCACCTCGAGGTCGCGCTCGAGCCCGAGCAGGGCCGCCAGCGCCCCCCGGACGAGGTCCTGGTCGTCGGCCACCAGCACCCTGATCGTCACGGCATCCTCACCTCCAGCTCGGTACCCCCGTCGGCCGGTGCCCGCAGCACGAGGGTGCCGCCGGCCTCGCCGACCCGCTCCCGCAACCCGCTGAGCCCGGTGCCGGCCGCGACCTGGTCACCGACGCCGACGCCGTCGTCGCGCAGCCGCAGCGACCCCTCGGCGAAGGCCAGCCGGACGTGCCTCGCGCCGGCGTGCCGGACCACGTTCGTGGTGCCCTCGCGCAGCGCCCAGCCGAACAGCGCCCGCAGGTCGGGACGGACGTCGTCGGGGTCGCCGTCCTGCTCCAGGGCGACGCCGGCGGCGTCCAGGGCGGTCCGCGCGGCGGCCAGCTCGCTGGCCAGGTCGGAGATCCGCAGCCGGGCGACGGTGCGCCGGATCTCGGCCAGCGACGTCCGCGACAGCCGCAGGACGTCCTGCACCTCGGCCCGCGCGCGGACCGGGTCCACCTCGAGCAGCCGGTCGGCCAGCTCGGCCTTGAGGCTGATCACGGTGAGGCTGTGGCCCAGCACGTCGTGGACGTCACGTCCCACCTGCTCCCGCTCGGCCAGCAGGGCCAGCTCCTGACGCAGCGACGCCTCCCGGCCGACCCGGCCGGAGAACCAGCGGAAGGCCACCAGCACCCCCAGCGTGCTCAGCACCCCGAGCAGGCTGAGCACCCCGACCAGGTCCGGCGCCGGGTCGAGCACGACCAGCAGCAGCGCCGCCGCGAGCAGTGCGGCCACGGCTGCCACCGCGTGCCGCGGCGGCAGCCCGAACACCGCGAGCGCCATCGGGAACGGCAGGCTGTAGAGCACGTAGCCACCCTGCGCGGGCAGGGTCAGCGCCAGCAGCGCGACGAGCACGCCGATCCACAGCCAGGTGCGCAGCGTCGGCGAGCGGACCGGCAGCAGCCCGGGGTTGCGGTTGGCCAGCACGTAGGCGAGCGCGAAGACCAGCAGCGCCCCGCCCGCCACCGCCCGCGGCAGCAGCGGACCGTCGCCGACGACCAGGAAGAACAGCGGGATGGCCAGCAGCACCAGCCAGGCCGCGGCGAACCCCCAGCCGGGGTCGGCCGGGACGCGGGGACCGCGCCGTGGGGAGGAGGTCACGCCCGTCGGGTCCCCCGGCGCGCCGCCAGCACCGCCAGCGCGCCCAGCACGAGCGTCCATGCCCCCACGTTAACGACCGGCAGCCACAGCGGGTCCTGCACGAGCTCGCCCGAGAGGGTGGGGGTGGCGCCGTCGGTGAGCGGGTAGCGAGCCAGCGCCATCACGCCGTAGACCGGGGTGAAGCGGGCGATGTCGAGCAGCCAGCCGGTGAGTGGGACGAAGGCGCCGCCGAGGAAGGCCAGCACCACCAGCAGCCCGGACGCCGCCCCCACCGCGGCCTCGGAGCGGAACAGCTTGCCCACCGCCACCCCGTAGCAGGCGAACACCACCGAGCCGAGCAGGATCAGCACCGGGGACAGCACCCACACCCGCGGCTCGGCACCCGCCCCGGTCAGCGCGCCCAGCCCGAACACGCCGGCCACCGGCAGCGCCGCCACCACCAGCGCCACGAACACCTTGACCCGGACGAACCCGCCGCGGGTCATCGGGGTGAGGGCGAGCTGACGACCCCACCCCTGGTGCTGCTCCAGCGCCGCCGAGCCGGCCATCCCGGCGGCGGCGGTGATCGCCCCGTAGGTGGCCAGCGAGATCATCGTCTGGGCCGCCACGTCGCCGTGGGCGAGCCGGACCGACCCCCAGGGCACCATCGCTCCGAAGACCAGGAAGAACAGCATCGGCAGCGCGAGGGAGAAGACGGTGCTGCTCCAGATGCGCAGGGTGCGTTGCAGCTCCAGCAGCGCGTAGGTGAGGTTCATCGGGGCTCCTCGAGGACGGGTCCGCCGGGAGGTGCGTCGGTGAGCCGGAGGAAGGCGTCCTCCAGCGAGGCCGGGGCGATCTCCAGGTCGCGGGCCGGGGTGCGGGTGAGCAGGTGGCGGGCCAGCACGTCGGGCTCGGACGCCCGCAGCACGAGCCGGGCGCCCTGCCGGGAGACGGCGGCGACCCCCGGCAGGCGGGCCAGCACGGCGTCGGCGGGTGGGTCGTCCCAGGTGACGCCGACCGTGCGCAGCGTCGAACGCCGGATCTCACGTGTGGGACCGTCGGCGACCACCCGACCGGCGGCCATCAGGACGAGCCGGTCGGCGAAGGCGTCGGCCTCCTCCAGGTGGTGGGTGGCGAAGAGCACGGTGCGTCCGGCCGCGGCCTCGGCGCGCATGGCGGTCCAGAAGGCGCGGCGGGCGCCGACGTCCAGCCCGGTGGTGGGCTCGTCGAGGACGAGCAGCTCAGGGTCGGGCAGCAGCGCCAGCGCGAACTTCAGCCGCTGCTGCTCACCGCCGGAGCAGCGGGCCACCCGGCGTCCGGCCAGCGCGGTCAGGCCGGCGCGTTCGAGCACCTCGTCGACCGCCAGCGGGGCACGGTGTAGCGAGGCGATCATCCGCACCGTCTCGGAGACCGTGAGATCGCGCATCAGCCCACCGGTCTGCAGCACCGCCGACACCCGGCCCTCGACCACCGCCTGACGGGGCCGGCGCCCGAGCACGCGGGCGTGGCCGGCGTCGGGCTCGGTGAGCCCGAGGACGACATCGAGGGTGGTCGTCTTGCCGGCGCCGTTGGGTCCGAGCAACGCCACCACCTCGCCGCGGCCGATCTGCAGGTCCACGCCGTCGACCGCCTGCACGCGGCGGCCGCCCTCACCGCGGAACCGCTTGACCAGCCCGGTGAGCTCGAGGGCCTGGGTGCCCGGTGGTGCCGTGGTCGTCGTCATGGCACCAGGCTCGCGGCCCGCGCCGGGAGGGACCTGCGAGCAGCGTCACGACTCCCGGATGACGACTGTCACGGGCGACCGTCCCGCAGCAGCTCGACCGCGGCGTCCAGGTGGCCGAGGTGCCGGGAGTGCTCGTGCAGCAGGTGGAAGGCGATCCAGCGCAGGGTGGGCAGGGTGTCGCCGTCGGCGAACCGGCCGCCGGTGCGGGCGAGGGTGTCCAGCGGGGTGCCGGTGAGCACCTCCTCGGTGGTGCGCGCCTGCTCCTCCAGCCGGGTGGTCAGCCGGGCGGCGTCCACGTCCTCGGGCACGCTCCACCGGGCACCGCCGGTCTCCGACGGGTCGGCGCTGCCGGCGCTGCCCCAGTCGCCCCACGGCTCGTCCACCGGCTCGGCGAGAAACCCCCAGCGGATCCAGCGGCGCTCCATGTGCAGCAGGTGCGACAGCAGCTCCAGCGGGCTCCAGCCCGACGGCAGCACCGCCGTGCGCTGCTGCTGCGGGGTCAGTGCCGCGACCGCCTCCACCACCTGTCCGCGCAGGAGGGCCAGGTGGGCCACCAGGTGCTCGACCTCGCCACCAGGCAGCCCGGGAGGCGGCTCGCCGGGGTTCGCGGCGCCGCTCACGCCTTCTCCCGACGACGTTCGGTGCCGGTCTCGTCGGTCTCCCAGTTGGCGGCGTTCTTCTTCGACGGCTGCACCCGCGGCGGCTCGCCCGGCATCTTGGGGTGGTCGGGCGGGTAGGGCATCTCCCCCAGACCGGACTCCTCGTACCACTCCAGCAGCGGCTCGATCGAGCCCGCGGACTCGTCGATGCCGGCCCACGGGTCGCCGTCGGCCAGCCGCTCGGGGACGGTGAAGAGGTTGAGGCTGCGCGGGTCGGTGGTGGTGGCCAGCTCCTCCCACGACAGCGGCGTCGACACCGGGGCCCCGGGCAGCGGGCGCAGCGAGTACGCCGAGGCGATGGTGCGGTCGCGGCAGTTCTGGTTGAAGTCGACGAAGATGCGCGCGCCGCGCTCCTCCTTCCACCAGGCGGTGGTGACGCCTTCGCTGCGCTGCTCCAGCCGCCTGCCGAAGCCGATCGCGGCATGGCGGACGTCGACGAAGTCCCAGCGCGGCTCGATCCGCACGTAGACGTGCACGCCCCGGTTGCCGGAGGTCTTGACGTGGCCGGTCAGCCCCGCCTCGGTGAGCAGCTCGCGGGCGACCAGCGCCGCTTCGACCGCCTCGGCGAACCCGGTCCCGGGCTGGGGGTCGAGGTCGATCCGCAGCTCGTCGGGGTGGTCGACGTCGGCGCGGCGCACCGGCCACGGGTGGAAGGTGAGGGTGCCCATCTGGGCGCACCACACCGGCACCGCGATCTCGGTGGGGCAGACCTCGGCGGCGGTGCGGCCGGAGGGGAAGGTCACCTCCACCGACTCCAGGTAGTCCGGGGCGCCCTGCGGCACCCGCTTCTGGTAGAACGCGTCGGACTTGTCGCCGGGACGCCCCGTGGACAGCGTGATCCCTGGGTGCACGCCGGCGGGCCAGCGCTCCAGCGCGGTGGGCCGGTCGCGCAGCGCCCGCATCAGCCCGCCCCCCACGGCGGCGAAGTACTCGGCCACCTGCAGCTTGGTGATGTCGGGCGTGGAGTCGGTGGCCGGGTAGATGACCCGGTCCGGGCTGGAGACGCGCACGGCCCGGTCGCCGGCCTGCACCTCCGCCGCTGCGGTCTTCGCCATGGGCGCCAGGCTAGGGCCGCAGTAGCGTTCCCGCCATGGACACCCGCCCCCTCGCCCTGGTCACCGGCGGCTCGCGCGGTATCGGGCTCGCGATCTGCCGCGAGCTCGCCGCCACCCACCGGCTGCTGGTCGGTGGCCGCGACCCCGAGCAGCTCGCGCAGGTGTGCGCCGACCTGCCGGACGCCGAACCGTGGCCGGTCGACCTCGCCGACGCCGACGCCGTCGCGGAGGCGGCCGCCGGGATCGAGGAGCTCGACGTCCTGGTGCACAACGCCGGCGTCGAGGCGTCCGGCACCGTGGCCGAGCTGACCCGCGAGGACTGGCGGCGGGTGCTCGAGCTCAACGTCGTCACCGTCGCCGACCTCACCCGGGCCCTCCTGCCGGCGCTGCGCCGACGCCGCGGGCAGGTGCTGACCATCAACTCCGGCGCCGGGTTCACCGCGGGCGCCGGCGGCGGGCTGTACGCGGCCTCCAAGTTCGCCCTGCGCGCGTTCACCGATGCGCTGCGGGAGGAGGAGCGCGGCACCGTCCGGGTCATCTCGGTGCACCCGGGCCGGGTCGACACCGAGATGCAGCAGCGGATCCAGGCCGGCGCCGGCCGGGAGTACCGGGCCGAGGACCACATGCGTCCCGAGACGGTGGCCCGGGCGGTCGCGCAGGCGCTGGCCACCCCGGCCGACGCGGTGGTGGAGTCCCTGTCGATCCGGCCCGCCTGAGCGTCCTAGGGTGACGGGCATGACCGCGCTCAGCCCCGCCACCCTGGACGCCCTGCCCGCCGAGGTCCGCCGACCGGGCTACGACCGCACCGCCGTCCGCGCCGGGATCGTGCACTTCGGGCTCGGCAACTTCTCCCGCGCCCACCAGGCGATGTACCTGGATGAGCTGCTGGAGCAGGGCGGCGGCCAGGAGTGGGGCATCTGCGGGGTCGGGCTGATGCCCCGCGACGCCGCCATGCGGGACGCGCTGCGCGCCACCGACGGGCTGTACACGCTGGTGCTCAAGCACCCCGACGGCACCCTGGAGCCGCGGGTCGTCGGGTCGGTGGTCGACTACCTCTACGCGCCGGATGATCCGCAGCGGGTGATCGACCGGCTGGCCGACCCGCAGACCCGCATCGTCAGCCTGACCGTGACCGAGGGCGGCTACAACGTGCACCCGGTCACCGGCGAGTTCGACCTGGGCAACGCCGCGGTCACCGCCGACCTCACCGGTGCCCACCACCCCACCACCGTGTTCGGGCTGGTCACGGCCGGGCTGCGGCTGCGTCGTGAGCGCGGGATCGAGCCGTTCACGGTGATGAGCTGCGACAACATCCCCCACAACGGCGACGTCGCCCGCCGCATGTTCAGCGCCTACGCGCGCGAGCTCGACCCCGAGCTGGGTGCCTGGATGGCTGAGCACGTGTCGTTCCCCAACTGCATGGTCGACCGGATCACCCCCGCGACCACCGACGACGACCGCGCGGAGGTCCGGGAGCGCTGGGGCATCGAGGACCTCTGGCCGGTGGTGGCCGAGCCGTTCACCCAGTGGGTGCTGGAGGACGACTTCCCGCTGGGACGTCCCGAGCTGGACCGGGTCGGCGTCCAGCTGGTCGAGGACGTCACCCCGTACGAGCTGATGAAGCTGCGGCTGCTCAACGCCTCCCACCAGGGGTTGTGCTACTTCGGCTACCTGGCCGGCTACCGGCTGGTCCACGACGTCTGCTCCGACCCGCTGTTCGCCGACTTCCTGCTCGCCTACATGACCGAGGAGGCCACCCCGACGCTGCCGCCGGTGCCCGGGGTCGACCTCGCCGCCTACCGCGCCACGCTGATCGAGCGGTTCTCCAACGCCCAGGTCCGCGACACCGTGGCCCGGTTGTGCGCGGAGTCGTCGGACCGGATCCCCAAGTGGCTGGTGCCGGTGATCCGGGAGAACCTGGCCAGCGATGGACCGGTCGAGCTGTCGGCGGCGATCGTGGCCTCCTGGGCCCGCTACGCCGAAGGGGTCGATGAGCAGGGCGAGCCGATCGAGGTGGTCGACCAGCTCGCCGACCAGCTGGTCCCGATCGCCCGCTCCCAGGTCGAGGGCGACCCCGACGTGTTCGTGCAGAACGAGCAGCTCTTCGGCGACCTCGCCAGCCAGGAACGCTTCCTCACGGCCTACCGGTCGACGCTGTCCTCCCTGCATGCCCACGGCGCCCGGGCCACCCTGGAGTCGCTGATGGCTGACCGCCCGCGACCCTCGCAGGGCTGAGTGACTCACGCTTCGACAGGCTCAGCGCACTGGGTTGCGTCCGCGCTCAGCCGGACACCAGCGCCCTGAGCCTGTCGAAGGGCCTCACCAGCCCGCGGTGCGGTCGCGGAGCTCGCGGTAGGCGGCCAGGACGTCCGGGGTGGCGTCGGCCTCCAGGGTCTCCGAGGTGCCCTCGAGCTCCCAGACCGGAGGCTGCTCCGCACCCGAGAGCACCCACGCGGCCTGGCGCGCGGCACCGCGCGCGACGTACTCCCCGTCCGGCGGCAGGGTGACCGGGACACCGAGGACGGCCGGGGCGAGCGCCCGCACCGCCGGCGACTTGGTCGCCCCGCCGACCATCGACACCGCGGTGGTGCGCACGCCGGTCACCTGGTCCAGCGCCTGCACGGCGTCGGCCACCGAGCACAGCAGCGCCTCGAAGGCGGCCCGGGCGACGTCCTCGCGGGTGGTCGAGGTGGTCAGCCCGTGCATGGTGCCGCGGGCGTCGGGCCGGTTCGGGGTGCGCTCGCCGTCGAGGTAGGGCAGGAAGGACAGCCCGTGCGCACCGGCCGGGGCCGCCAGCGCCAGCCCTGCCAGCTCGTCGTAGCCGACCCCCAGCAGCCCGGCGGCCAGCTCGAGGATCCGCGCGCAGTTGATGGTGCAGGCCAGCGGCAGCCACCGCCCGGTCGCGTCGGCGAACCCGTTGACCGCCCCGGACGGGTCGAGCACCGGGTCGGCGGCGACGGTGGAGGCGACCCCGGAGGTGCCCAGCGAGATCAGCACCTGGCCGGGCTGCAGGTCCAGCCCGAGCGCGGCGGCGGCGTTGTCGCCGGTGCCGGCGCCGAGCAGCGCCCCGGTGCGGGTCTGCCCGGCCGAGGCGTGCGCGGGGACGATCTCGGGCAGCCGCGGCCGGTGGCCCAGGGCGTGCTCGGCCAGCTCGGCGTCCCAGTCGTCGGTCTCGGGGGAGAAGTAGCCGGTGCCCGAGG
>NZ_QPKK01000133.1 GCF_003344635.1 Desertihabitans aurantiacus | reverse complement strand
CGTCCCGGAGGTGCTGCTGTCCGGCGACCACGCCGCCATCGCGCGCTGGCGGCACCAGCAGCGGCTGGAGCGCACCGCCGCGCGGCGTCCGGACCTGCTGGCGCCGACCGCCGCCGACGACCCGGCCGGGCTGGCGGTCGTCCCCGCCACGCCGGCCGACCTGCCCGAGCTGTACGTGCTGCAGCTGGCCTGCTGGGTGCGCCAGGCCCAGCTCAACCCCGACGTGGAGATCCCGGCCCTGCACGAGACCCTCGACGACCTGCGGGCCTCGCTGGCCGACCACCCGACCTGGGTGGTGCGCAGCGCCGGACGCCTGGTCGCCTCGGTCCGCGGCCACCTCGACGGCACCGACTGGGAGGTGGGCCGGCTGATGGTCGCTCCCGACCTGCGGGGGCGGGGTCTGGGACGTCGGCTGCTGGCCCACGCCGAGGCGGTGGCACCGCCCAGCGCCACCCGGTTCACCCTGTTCACCGGCGCCCGCAGCGAGGAGAACCTGCGGATGTACCGCCGCGCCGGCTACCGCCCGACGCCCGAGCCGTGCCCGTTCCCCGGCGCGGTGAAGCTGGGCAAGCCGGTTCACCGCTGAGCGGGTTGTCGGAGGCGGCGACTAAGGTTTCCGGGTGACCTTGGCTGGCCTTGTCGAGCACGTCGCGAGCGATCCCGTCCTGTCTGAGTCGATCGACGACGCGCGCTCGCGCACCGTGGACGTCCTCGACCTCACCCTGGCGGCTCCGCTGCGGCCGCTGGTCGCCTCCGCGCTGGCCCGGCGCACCGGGCGTCCGCTGCTGCTCGTCACCTCCACCTACCGGCAGGCCGAGGACCTCACCGCCACCCTCGGCTCCTTCCTCGAGCCCGACGAGGTCGCCTACTACCCGGCCTGGGAGACGCTGCCGCACGAGCGGCTGAGCCCCCGTTCCGACACCGTCGGACGCCGGCTGTCGGTGCTGCGGCGGCTGGCCGGCAACGACGAGCTGCCGGCGCCGAAGATCGTGGTGGCCCCGGTGCGCAGCCTGATCCAGCCACAGGTCAAGGGGCTGGCCGAGCTGCTCCCGGTGCGGATCACCGTCGGGCAGGACCACGACCTGGACGAGCTGGCCCGGGCCCTGGCCGGCGCCGCCTACGCCCGGGTCGACATGGTCGAGCGCCGCGGCGAGTTCGCCGTCCGCGGCGGCATCCTCGACGTCTTCCCACCCACCGAGGAGCACCCGGTCCGGGTCGACTTCTTCGGCGACACGGTCGAGGAGATCCGCCCCTTCGCCGTCGCCGACCAGCGCTCGGGCGACGAGACCATCGAGTCGGTGGTGGCCGCGCCCTGCCGCGAGCTGCTGCTCACCGACGCCGTCCGGGCCCGTGCCGCCGAGCTGACCACCGAGCAGCCCGAGCTGGCCGAGATGCTCAGCCGGATCGCCGCCGGGCACGCGGTGGAGGGGATGGAGTCCCTCGCCCCGGCCCTGGTGGACGGGATGGAGCTGCTGGTGGAGGTGATGCCGGCCGACACCCTGGTGGTGGTCTGCGACCCCGAGCTGGTCCGCACCCGCGCGGCCGACCTCGTCAGCACCTCCAGTGAGTTCCTGCAGGCCTCCTGGTCCGCGGCCGCCGGCGGCGGGCAGACCCCGATCGACCTGGGCGAGTCGGCCTACCGCAGCCTCGCCGAGGTGCGCCGCTGCGCCCGCGAGCGCGGGCAGGCCTGGTGGAGCTTCTCCTCCTTCAGCGCCGGCCCGGAGGACGGCGGGCCGGCGGTGCCGGTACGCACCGAGGACGGCGAGCTCGTCGACCTGTCCGCGGCCGACGGCACCAGCAGCGTCCCCACCCGGATCGTCGAGGCCCGGGCCATCGACTCCTGGCAGGGCGACACCGAGGCGATGGTCACCGAGGTCCGCCGCGGCGTCGCGGCCGGCTGGCGGATCGTCATGACCGCCGAGGGCCAGGGCCTGATCGACCGGATGCACGAGCTGCTGACCGACCACGAGATCGCCTCCCGCCGGCTGGTCGGGCTGCCCGACGTGCCCGAGCCGGGCACCGTCAGCCTGGTCACCTCCGACCTGCGGCACGGGTTCCGGATGGAGGCGGTGCAGCTGGCCGTGCTCACCGCCGGCGACCTCTCCGGCCAGCGCGCCGCCGACAAGTCCGCCCGCCGGATGCCGGCCCGCCGCAAGAACCAGATCGACCCGCTGCAGCTGAGCCCCGGCGACCCGGTGGTGCACGAGCAGCACGGGGTGGGCCGCTACCAGGAGATGGTGCAGCGCACCGCCGGCGGGGCCACCCGGGAGTACCTCGTCATCGAGTACGCCCCGTCCAAGCGCGGCCAGCCCGGCGACCGGGTGTACGTGCCGATGGACCAGCTCGACCTGGTCACCCGCTACGTCGGCGGGGAGAACCCGACGCTGGACAAGATGGGCGGCGGCGACTGGGCCCGCCGCAAGTCCAGGGCGCGCCGGGCGGTCCGCCAGATCGCCGGTGAGCTGATCCAGCTCTACGCCGCGCGCCAGGCCACCCGCGGGCACGCGTTCAGCCCCGACACCACCTGGCAGCGCGAGCTGGAGGACGCCTTCGGCTACGTCGAGACTCCCGACCAGCTCTCCACCATCGACGAGGTCAAGCGCGACATGGAGCAGGTGGTGCCGATGGACCGCCTGGTCTGCGGCGACGTCGGCTACGGCAAGACCGAGATCGCGGTCCGGGCCGCGTTCAAGGCCGTCCAGGACGGTAAGCAGGTCGCCGTGCTGGTGCCCACCACGCTGCTGGTCCAGCAGCACCACCAGACCTTCGCCGAGCGCTACGCCGGGTTCCCGGTGACGGTGCGCGCGCTCAGCCGGTTCCAGAGCGAGGCCGAGAGCAGGGAGACGCTGGCGGGGCTGGCCGAGGGCACCGTCGACGTCGTGGTCGGCACCCACCGGTTGCTGTCGGGTGAGGTGAAGTTCAAGGACCTCGGCCTGGTCGTGGTGGACGAGGAGCAGCGCTTCGGCGTCGAGCACAAGGAGGCGCTGAAGCGGCTGCGCACGGCCGTCGACGTGCTGGCGATGTCGGCCACCCCGATCCCGCGGACGCTGGAGATGGCCGTCACCGGCATCCGGGAGATGTCGACCATCGCCACCCCGCCCGAGGAGCGGCACCCGGTGCTGACCTTCGCCGGGCCCTACGACCGCGGCCAGGTGACCGCGGCGATCCGGCGCGAGCTCAGCCGCGAGGGCCAGGTGTTCTACATCCACAACCGGGTGCAGACCATCGAGAAGACCGCCGCCCAGATCCGCGAGCTGGTGCCCGAGGCGCGGGTGGTCACCGCCCACGGTCAGATGGGGGAGGCCCGCCTGGAGCAGGTGATGGTCGACTTCTGGGAGCGCCGGGCCGACGTGCTGGTGTGCACCACCATCGTCGAGTCCGGGCTCGACATCTCCAGCGCCAACACCCTGCTGATCGAGCGCGCCGACCTGCTCGGGCTCTCCCAGCTGCACCAGCTGCGCGGACGGGTGGGTCGCGGCCGCGAGCGCGGCTACGCCTACTTCCTCTACCCGCCGGAGAAGCCGCTCACCGAGACCGCGCACGACCGGCTGGCCACCATGGCCGCCCACACCGACCTCGGTTCGGGCATGCAGATCGCCATGAAGGACCTCGAGATCCGCGGTGCGGGCAACCTGCTGGGTGGCGAGCAGTCCGGCCACATCGCCGACGTCGGCTTCGACCTCTACATCCGCCTGGTCGGGGAGGCGGTCGCGGAGTTCCGCGGCGACGGCGGCGAGCCCGAGCCCGAGGTGCGGATCGAGCTGCCGCTCGAGGCCCACCTGCCGGTCGACTACGTCGAGTCCGAGCGGCTGCGGCTGGAGATGTACAAGCGGATCGCCGAGGTGCGCAGCGAAGCCGACATCTCGGCGATCGTCGCCGAGCTCACCGACCGCTACGGCGCCCCGGACGGGCCGGTGATCACCCTGCTGCACGTGGCGAAGTTCCGCCTGGCCGCCCGCGCCGCCGGGCTGACCGAGGTGGTCAGCCAGGGCAGCTACATCCGGTTCGGCCCCTTCGACCTGCCCGAGTCGCGGGTGCTGCGGCTCAAGCGGCTGCACCCCAAGGCGGTCATCAAGGAGGCCGCCGGGTTCGTGCTCATCCCGCGTCCGCGCGGCGGGTTGGGGCAGGCCGCCCCGACCGGGGACGAGCTGCTGGGCTGGTGCACCAAGGTCGTCGAGGACGTCTTCGCCCGCGAGTCGGTCGCCGCAAACTGAGGTGCAGTTGCAGTCGACGTGATACTGCGCCACTGGAACGCCAACACGTGATCACATTGGCGCAACTGGAACGGTCAGTGAAGCCATTCCCCCTCAGCTTTCGGTAGTCACCGAGTTCCAACGCAGCAGTTCGTCCACTCGTGCGATGTGGCGATCTAGTTCCGGTTCGAAGAGTCGACTCTGCGCCGCTCGCAATCCCAGTTGAGCTATCCGCAGCCAATCATCATCGTTCGTCAGATCGAACCAGTCCTCCGCCACCTCAGCCGCGCTTCGGTAGGTGTACCAATTATCTGAGTAGCGCCGCATAGCTTGCTCACAGTCCGCCCAAGCCCAGCGAAGCAGGGCTTCTCGATCCTGCGGCTGGATCTTTCGGTCCTCCTCCGCCCTCAAACGGTACAGTTCGATCCTATAACGGAGAAGGGGTGGATCTAGGCCCACTGCGAGGATTGCTTGCTCCAGAACTTGCTCCGCCTCGACATACTGCCTGCTCCGCACAAACTCTCGGACGAGCCGATGTCTTAGTACATGGTCACGAGGCAAGAGCTCGACCAACTGTTCAATCAAGTCGACCCGGTCCGCAGAACTCTTGATGTTGTCAAGCCCGAGGGCATTGTTGCATAGATTGCGAATCGCGTTCTTCTCTATGTCGATAGTTGGCCGAATATGCTCAACTAAGTCCTGGACGAGCTGCAGGTGATCGTCAGGGTCCGAGTACTTGAAGCGCGTAATGATGTCCGCAATCTCGGGGTGGCGGGTCCGCCAAACGTAAATGCCGTCTGCGACGTTGGTTGATGACTCGGCCATCAAGCCCGTGAGGTCGGTCAGTACCCGCGAGATCTGCTCGTGATGGAGGCCGAGCATTCGCAAGATTAATTGTCTGTGCGAGCCGCCAGCCAGAGACTCCAGCGCTGCGACCAACTTGTATACCTCTTGCAAGTCGTCGGGGAGGGCGGCGAACTCTTCGAGGACGATAGTTGCGAAGCCCGTACTTGAAAAGATGTTTTTTAGGCAAATGAAGATATCGGCGCCGCACTGCCGCTCGAGATATACACGTTGTTGATGCCTGCTCAGTGAGTTGAACTCGTGTGGGATGAACGGAGCCAACTCGCTGTTCGACCGAGCAAGCAGAAGTAGGCGCTGAACTTCCGCAGTAGTGAGTCTAGGCCGCAATGGATCCGAGGCCATTAAACTTGGGTGTTTGATCAGCCTAGCCCAGCGGTGGTTTTCAGCAGTGACCAGCACCCAGAGTGCGCGGTTGCTCGCTCTCTCGAGACCTTTCAGTAGGTCATTGACTGCGCGCTGATAGGTCGTAGCATTGTCAAGCAGCAGTATCGCATGCACATTATCGTTAGCGAGTCGCGCATTGACCGCTAGCCATTCCTTGACGTCGAGAGGTAAATCGGTTCGATGTTCCCACGCTAAGACTCCATGCTCGCTACGAGCTTGAGCGATGACCTGTCGCGCCATTGTAGTCTTGCCAAACCCGGCCGCGCCGAGTATGACGGCAGTTCCAAACCTCGATAGCCGTTCTATCGTGACTGGGACGAGTTCGCGTTCGAAAGTGCGGCCTCGCGAGATGTCGAAGTAGGTTGCGGCTGCACCGTTGACCATCTTGCGTATCGGTGTCGGTATGCGTACCGCCTCGCTGACCGACACCGTGATTGCGGCTAATGTGTCGGTCAAGTACTGCATGTCAGTGCTGGTCGGATTGTTCCTGAGTTCGTCCTTGGGTGGAACCCTCTTGGACATCTCAGAGGCAAACCAGTCAATGTCGCCGATCGTGACCTTCAGGCCCCGGGCCTCAAATACCCGTTGAATTTCAGGTTCACCCGAGAAGAGCAGCAGTGATACCCGATCCCTGAGACCCATTTCTTGCTGAAATGCGAGCGCATCGTCTATGAGTTCATCTAAGTGTTGATCTGCAAGGCTCTGTCCGATGATCAGAAGTTTCCCGACCTCAAGGTCCGATTGCATTCTGCGCAACAGGTCAGCTTTCCACCGACGCACGCTTCGGTAGTCTGACTTTGTGATGACCATAAATGATGGCGCTCCGAAGGCGCGGTCCTCGCTGATGCAGCCATGTAGTTTGAAGATCGGTAATTTGCTACGATGCTCTAGTTCAGGCAGGTCGAACCTTGACCGGATGATCGCGATTTCTACACCAGCTTCGACGGCCGCCTTCTCTATCAGTCTGTCGTAGTTCGTCGTATATATGCCACGCCAGGGAAATTTCGGCAAGGCGCGAATTCCGCCGGTTGGTTCAACGTCGACGTGCTTGATCACGCTCTCCACTAGGGCTCGCCGACCCACCTCGTTCTCGATGATTTCACCGATGAGCGGTAGGTCTCCCTGTACTTGAAGGTTCGGGATCACGTCCGCAACCACGTGATCGCGAAGCAACTCCCAGCTAGGTGCTCCTGATGGCATGGACACGCCTGCGCCAAGTAGTAGCACAGTGGACGACGGATCGCACCATTCGACCAGGTCCCGCATGCTTCGTGCCATGGCGCCGACTCCATCCGCGATTGTTGCGTGGCTACTCGGATGTTAGGCCTTTGCTTCCTGGAGCGACAGAGGCGCGTCTTCGTTCACTCGCGTCTGCGTAGAAGGTGGTGCGTTCGTGCTGAGGAGGCACGGACTCACGCTGGCCTAGCAGGTGTGAGCGCGGGCTCGTGTGCGTGGCAGCAGCGCTTGCGCGCCGAGAAGCGCACCTTCAACTCGGGGCTGCTCGCTCGGACGTTGCCATCGTTCAAGCTACCGCCCTCGTCGTCGAGGACGTCTTCGCCCGCGAGCCGGTCGCCGCGGGCTGAGCAGCCGGCTGGCTAGGATCGGACCCGCCGACCCCCGACGAAGGGAGCAGTCCGTGAGCGTGCGTCAGAGCCGTCGTGCCGCGCTGGGACGTCGCCTGGCCGCGGCCGGGGCCGTCGCTGTGCTGGTGGGCGGCTGCGCCAACCACCCCACCGACGCCGCCGTGGTCGACGGCACCGCGATCAGCGAGTCCTCGCTGCAGACCACGGTGCAGGCGGCCGCCCGGGCACTCGGTGCGGCACCGACCGACATCAACCAGCGCGCGGTGCTGGCCTCGCTGGTGCAGGGTGCGGTGGTGGACGAGGTGGCCGAGGAGCGCGGGGTCGACGTCGACCCGCGGGCCCGGGAGAGCCTGATCAACACCGAGCCCCAGCTGCAGGCCTTCGCCGCCGACCCCGAGGCCGCCCCGCTGGCCGAGGCGCTGGCCGACGTCGCCCTGGTGCAGCAGCAGCTGGGACCCGAGGCGTTCAGCGAGGCCTTCCTCGCCGTCCCGGTCACGGTGAACCCGCGCTACGGCACCTGGGACCCCACCAGCCAGGAGGGTCTGACCGGCACCGGCTCGCTGTCGGTCGAGTCCTACACCACCCCGTGAGCAGCCCCGTCCACCCTGAGCTGGAGCGCTTCGTCGCGGTGATGGAGCGGCTGCGCCGGGAGTGCCCCTGGGACGCCGAGCAGACCCACCGCAGCCTGGTCCGCTACCTGGTCGAGGAGACCTGCGAGGTCGTCGAGGCGATCGAGGACGGCACCGAGGACGACCTGCGCGAGGAGCTCGGCGACCTGCTGCTCCAGGTGGTTTTCCACGCCACCATCGCCGCCGAGCGGGGCGCCTTCACCCTCGACGAGGTGGCCGGCGGGGTGGCCGACAAGCTGGTCGCCCGCCACCCCTACGTGTTCGCCGACGGCGACGTCCCCGACGACCTGGACGCCACCTGGGAGCAGCGCAAGCGGGCCGAGAAGCAGCGCACCTCCGCCCTGGACGGCATCCCGTCGCAGCTGTCGGCGCTGACCAAGGCGGCCAAGACGATCAGCCGGGCCCGCTCCCATGCGGTGGACCTGCCGCTGCCGGCCGAGCCGGTCGAGGCCGACGTCCTCGGTGGCGAGCTGCTCGCCCTCGCCGCCCGCGCCCAGGCCAGCGGGCTCGACCCCGAGCAGGTGCTCCGCGACGCGCTGCGGGGCCTGGAGGGCGACATCCGCCGCCAGGAGTCCCCGGTCCCCGCGGCGGACGGGTCCTGACCCACCCCGCCCGCACTCCCGGACGGGCGGCGGTCCAGGATGAGCCCGTGGCGGGCTACGACGCGGTGACGCTGACCGGCGACGGCCGGGTCCGGGTGGTGCGCGAGGACGTCCGGGCGCCGGGGCCCGGTGAGCTGCGGATCGCGGTCCGCGTGGCCGGGCTGTGCGCCACCGACCGCGAGATCCGCGACGGCGAGATGGTCTACTTCACCACCGGTTTCGCCCGCTACCCGGTGGTCCCCGGCCACGAGTGGGTGGGCACGGTGGTCGAGGTCGCACCCGACGTGGAGGGGTTCGCCCCCGGGGACCGGGTGGTGGGGGAGTGCAGCATCGGCTGCGGCCGGTGCCCCACCTGCCGCTCCGGCGCCTACCACCTGTGCCCCGACCGCGAGGAGACCGGGGTCGTCGGCCGCGACGGTGGTCTGGCCGGGGAGCTGGTGTTCCCGGCCCGCGCGGCCCACCACGTCCCCGAGGGCCTGCCCGACGACGCCGCCGCCCTGGTCGAGCCGTCCGCGGTCGCCGTGCACGCGGTGGACGCCGCCGACCCCGGCCCGGGCGACTCCGTCCTGGTGGTCGGCGCCGGACCGATCGGCGTCCTGGCGATGCAGGCCGTCCGTGCCCGCGGCAGCGAGGTGACCATCTGCGACCGCGCCGCCGCCCGGCTCGCGCTGGCGCAGCGGCTGGGCGCCGACCACACCCTCGACGTCACCGGCACGGAACCGCCCCGGCAGCGGTTCGACCGGGTCGTCGAGGCCTCCGGCAGCGCCGGCGGGCTCCGGACAGCAATCGCCGCCGCGCGTCCGGGCGCCACGGTGGTGTGCGTGTCGCTCTACGGTGCGGAGATCCCGGTGCCGGTGGACGTGGTGGTGACCGGGTCGCTGCGGCTGCAGGGCTCGCTGGGCAGCCCGGGCGCCTGGCCGCGGACGCTGGAGCTGATCGCCTCCGGCGCCCTCACCCCCGACCGCATCGTCACCGCCCGGTACCCGCTGGCGCGGGCGGCGGAGGCCTTCGACCAGATCGGACGACCCGACCAGCTCAAGGTCGTGGTGGACACAGGGAACGGAGAGTGAGCATGGCGCTGGACACCAGCCGGGTCTTCGGCTTCAACTACGACGGCTCGTGGGGGACCAGCGGGCTCGACCTCTGGGTGCACCACGACCACGGGCTGATGGCCAAGGAGGTGGCCCGCGGCAAGCGCTACTTCCCCGCCTGGAACACCGCGCGGTGGTGGCTCTCGCACGAGGCCTACCAGCGCGACCCGGAGCGGTTCGCGGCCAACTTCGAGGCCGGGCTGGGCGTCTTCGCCGAGCACGGCATCGGGGTGGTGCCGGTGCTGTTCAACCGCTGGCGCGACCCCTGGTGCGACTTCGGCGGGGTGCCGCTGGACCACATCCTCCCCGGCGCCAGCTCGTGGTCGCGCTCGGACACCCTGTTCACCGCCGTCGACGTCGCCACCACCCAGGTGGAGCAGCTGTTCGGCGCCTACCTCGCCGGCGTCGTCGGCCCGCACGCCGACGACGAGCGCGTCGTGGCCTGGGACCTGTGCAACGAGCCGCTGATGGGCACCTACGTCGAGGACGACGCCAGCCCGGTGCTCGCCGCGGAGCTGCGCTGGCTCGGCTGGGTGGCCGACAGCTGCCGCCACCTGGGGGCGTTCCAGCCGCTCACCATCGGCAACTTCGCCAGCCTCACCGCCATCCGGCGGACCGAGCCGCTGGTCGACGTCATCTCCTTCCACCCCTACTACATGTGGAACGGGCACCCGACCCAGCCGCACATGGCCACCGTCGAGGGGTTCGAGGCCTTCCTCGACGAGGCGGTCGCGATCGCGTCCGAGGCCGGCAAGCCGCTGCTGGCCAACGAGACGGTGTGGGGTGCCCGTGACGACGCCACGCACGTCGAGGTGATGCGGGTGACCCTGGGTGCGCTGCGGGCCCGCGGGATCGGCTTCACCGTGCACGCCCTGCAGCACAGCCTGGTCGCCGACCTGCACGAGGACGTCTACGGACCGGTCAGCCACGCGGAGTGGCTGCACTTCGTCCGCGCCGACGGGAGCCTGCGCGCCGGCCACGAGGCGTTCAACGAGTACGCCCCGGGCTGACTCAGCCGTCGAGCAGCTGCTCGACCATGCCCGTCACGGTGGTCGTGGCACTCGCCGTGTCGTAGCCGGGATCGGCCAGCCGCTCGGCCACCACGGCGTTGACCGCGCCA
>NZ_QPKK01000132.1 GCF_003344635.1 Desertihabitans aurantiacus | reverse complement strand
GCTCGGCACGGGGCGGGACCCAGGCGCGGTATCCCGGTGGTCGCAGCGGCGGGCGGCGCCTCAGCGGCAGGAGCAGGGGGCCGGCGGCTGGCCCGGCACCACGGCGAGCACCGTGAGCACCAGCAGCAGCAGGGCGAGCAGCGCCGGCACCAGGGCCGCGGTCGTGCGGGCGCGGACGGCGTCCAGGCCGGTGACGACGAGGACGGCCACCGCGGCCACGACCAGCCCCGACGGCTGGTCGAGGGCGACCGCACCGACCACCGCGACCACCAGGAAGACGCCGAGGGCGAGCATGGCGAGCACCTTGCGCCGGACCTCGGCGGCCGTGGCGGTGCGGGGCAGCTCGCGGTGCTGGCGGCGTCCCCAGGTGTCGACCCGCCCGGCGGCCAGGTGCACGGTGTTGCTGACGGCCTCGACCAGCCCCAGCACGAGCAGCACCACCACCACGGCGACCAGCAACCCGTCCCTCACCGCAGCACCGCCTCCGTGGTCGCCATCGCGACCAGTGTGGCCCAGCTCGGGGCCGCGACCCGGCGGACCGGCGCAGGCTCAGCCCGGCAGCGGCAGCAGCTCACCGAGATCGGCGTCGAGCGGGGCGGAGGGACCGGGACGCTCGTCGCTGCGCCAGCTGCCCAGGTACTCCCGGCGGCCCTCGAACCGGAGCAGGGTGAGGTCGAGGGTGATCGGCCCGGTCGCCTCCACCTCCGTGGCCGTCAGCCCCGCCGCCGCCAGCATGGGCTCGACCACCGGCAGCACCTCCTCCGCGCGGACCTCCGCGGGCGGGCGGTCGTCCTCGAGCCGCAGCGCCAGCTCGAGCTGACGGAGGTCGGGCAGCCGGCTGGACGACCACGAGGCCTGCCGGAGCGGTGCGGGCAGCGGCTCGGTGGAGTCGACCAGCCGCCGCCAGCGGCGGACGTCGTCGGGCTCGGGGGCGGGCACGGTGCAGCGCTGCCAGGCCTCCGGGTCCTCCAGCACCCACCGGTCGAAGGAGGTGGTGGCCAGCCCGACGCACCGTTCGAGGTCGGTGGCGACGTCGGCGCTGCGGACCTGACAGGTCGCGCGCTCCACCGGGGCACCGGGCGTCCCGGTGGTGCTGAGGAAGACCGATCCCTCCACCGTGTCGCCGACGGTGAACCAGTCCGCCAGCAGCGCGGCGGCGGGCGGGCTGGTGGTGCTGGCGACCAGCCGCTCGGGGCTGTCCCGGACGCGTCGTACCTGCAGCTCACCGCTCCAGCCGTCGGCGTCGCAGAGCCGGCACACCTCGGCCACCGCCGTGTGCGCCCCGGCCGCGGGCAGGCCGTCGGCCAGCAGCAGCAGGAGCTGGGCGGCTGAGGCGAAGCCGACCCGGTCGGTCATCGCGACCTCCGCGACACCGGGTACCGCGCGGCACCGGGCGGCGAGCTGTCGGGTGCCCCGGGAGGAGCACCCGACGACCCCGCCCAGCCCGACGGCGGTCAGCGTGAGGACCGTGCGGCGGTTGAGCTGGAGGCGGGTCTGCACCTGCTGAGCGTGGCACGCCGGGCGGTCATCCGGGAGGCCCTGGCGGGCGGGGTGCCGGAGAAGGGACTCGAACCCTCACGCCCAGGGGCACAGGAACCTAAATCCTGCGTGTCTGCCAGTTCCACCACTCCGGCGGGAGTGCGTCGTCAGTCTAGGGTCGGCGCGGCTGCGCCCGCTCGGTCAGACCCCGAGGTCGCGCAGCAGCCGCTCGACGTGGCCCTTGGCCCGCACGTTGTAGCGGGCCTCCACCACGCTGCCGACGCCCTCGTCGTCGACGTCGACCACGAAGGTCGAGCGGATGACGCCCTGGACGTCCTTGCCGTAGAGCATCTTCGAGCCGTAGGCGCCCCACCCCTTGAGCGTCTCCAGGTTGGGGTCGGACAGCAGCGGGAAGCTGATCCCCTCCTGCTCGGCGAAGCGGGCGAGCTTGCTGGGCTCGTCCGGGGAGATCCCGAGCACGCTGACCCCCGCCCCGGTGAGGGAGTCGGTGGCGGCGGTGAAGTCGATGGCCTGGGTGGTGCAGCCTGGGGTCATCGCGGCTGGGTAGAAGTAGACGATGACACGCTGACCGGCGAAGTCGGCCAGCGAGACCTGTCCACCGTCGGCGTCGCTCAAGGTGAAGGCGGGGGCGGTGTCGCCCGGGGCGAGCTGGCTCGTCATGGCGGTCACCCTACTTCCCGCCCGACCCCGGCGCAGCCGCACCACTAGGCTGACCACCGCAGCCGATCGAAGGAGTGAGCATGGCCAAGGACAAGCAGCCCAGGATCACGATCGACGAGGCCAGGGCCCAGGTCGCGGCTGCTCGCGCCCGGGTGGCCGAGGACGTCCGGGAGCTGGTCGACGACGTGCACCCCAAGCGGGTGGTGCAGCGCTCGGTCGACGAGGCCAAGGCGCAGGCCCGCGCCGAGCTCGACCAGGCCGCCTCCCACGTCAAGGACGAGCACGGCTGGCGCTGGGACCGGATCGCGCTGATCGGCGGGGCCCTGGCCGGGATCGTCACCTTCGTGCTGGTGCTGCGCAGGCTCACCAGACGTCGCGGCTGAGGGGCGGTCCACCGCAGGATCTCTCGTGGCTGCGCTTTGATAACGATTGGATCCCCGGTCCACCCGGGGAGTTGCCCGGCGTAGCGTGCTGTCTACTGTGACGGTGCACCCGACGGGTGTTTCTCGACAACGAAGTGAGGGACTCATGGCACTTGGACGACAGCCCCGACGGGTGGCGGCGGCCGCGCTCTCGAGCGGCGTGCTCCTCGCACTGGCGGCCTGTGGCGGTGGCGGTGGCGGTGGCGGCGGCGAGGAGGCCGCTCCCGGTGGCGGCGCCAGCGCACCGGGCACCGACCCGGCCTACGAGCAGCGTGGCCCCATCACGATGGTGCAGGGCAAGGACACCTCGGGCAACGTGCAGAACATGATCGACATGTGGAACGCCGACCACCCGGACGAGCAGGTCACCCTGATCGAGCTCTCCGACGAGGCCGACCAGCAGCGCAACCAGATGATCCAGAACGCCGAGACCCAGGGCTCGGAGTACACCATCCTCTCGATGGACGTCGTCTGGACCGCCGAGTTCGCGGCCAACCAGTACGTCGACGCGCTGCCGAAGGACAAGGTCGACCTGACCGGGTTCCTGCAGCCCACCATCGACTCGGTCACCTACTTCGACCAGCTCTACGGCATCCCGACCACGTCCGACGGCGGGCTGCTCTACTACCGCTCCGACTGGCTGGAGCAGGCCGGCGTCGAGGTGCCCACCACCTACGACGAGATGAAGGCGGCCTGCGAGACCGTCAAGGCCGAGGTGCCCGAGGCCGAGGGTGCGGACTGCTACGGCGGCCAGCACCAGAAGTACGAGGGGCTGACGGTCAACATCTCCGAGGCGGTCGACGGCGCCGGCGGGCACATCACCGACGACTCCGGTGCGCCGACCGCGAACACGCCCGAGGCGGTCGCCGGGCTGACCTGGATGCGCGACGCCTTCGCCGACGGCACCATCCCGCAGGCCGCGCTGACCTGGACCGAGGAGGAGGGCCGGCAGGCCTTCCAGGACTCGAAGCTGGTCTTCCACCGCAACTGGCCCTACGTGTACAACCTGGCCAGCGAGTCCGACATCAGCGGCAAGTTCGCGGTGGCCCCGCTGCCGGGTCTGAACGGGCCGGGTGTCTCCAGCCTGGGCGGGCACAACTGGGCGATCAGCAAGTTCGCCGAGAACAAGGGCACCGCGCTGGACTTCATGATCTGGCTGGCCGCGGAGGAGCAGCAGAAGAGCAACGCGCTGGCCACCTCGCAGGCGCCGACGCGTGAGTCCCTCTACAGCGACCCCGAGGTGGTCGAGGCCTACCCGTACATGGAGACGCTCAAGGCCTCGATCGAGACCGCCCGGCCGCGGCCGAAGGTGGTCAA
Source organism: Desertihabitans aurantiacus (assembly GCF_003344635.1). GTDB lineage: Bacteria > Actinomycetota > Actinomycetes > Propionibacteriales > Propionibacteriaceae > Desertihabitans > Desertihabitans aurantiacus. The sequence continues at coordinate 6,615 of NZ_QPKK01000132.1, read as the reverse complement.
CTACGGCGACGTCACCCTGGCCATCCAGGACGCCACCTACACCACGCTGCAGGGCAACGCCGAGCCGCAGGCCGCCTTCGCCGACCTGCAGACCAAGCTGGAGGGTCTGATCCAGTGAAGTGACCCGGGCCCCGGGCCCGGGTGCGTCGACCCGGTGTGGCCGTCCCCTCCCGCGGGGCGGCCACACCGGCACCTTCGGACGGCGACGGCGCCGTCCACGTCTGCGAGGAGGTAGGGGTGGCGACTGTGACTGGACCGGCCCGGGCGGAGGCACCGCCAGGTCGAGGACGTCGACCGAAGGCCAACGTGCTGAGCGATGGCCAGGGTCGGTTGGCGGCCCTGCTCATCTCACCCACCATGGTGGTGCTGCTGCTGACCGTCGGGATCCCCATCCTGCTCTCGGTCCGGGAGGCGTTCTTCCGTGAGAACGAGGGCATCGACCCCCAGACCGGCATCCTGCAGGGCGGTGAGCAGTTCGTCGGCCTGAACAACTTCACCGCCATCTTCGCGGGGCTGAACGACGTCACCGGCAACTACGGGACGATGGACCGCTTCATCAACGCCTTCATCAACACCAGTCTGTTCACGATCGTGTGCATCGCGATCGAGACGGTGCTGGGGGTGCTGATGGCCCTGATCATGTCCAAGGCGTTCCGCGGACGCGGGTTCGTCCGAGCCGGCATCCTCGTGCCGTGGGCGATCCCGACCATCGTGTCGGCCCTGATGTGGCGGCTGATCTTCGACGAGGCCGGGATCATGAACCGTCTCCTCGGCCAGCAGGTGCTGTGGCTGGCCGACAACCCGTACTCCTTCTGGGCCGTGGTGCTGGCCGACGTCTGGAAGACCGCCCCCTTCATCGGGCTGCTGGTGCTGGCCGGGCTGCAGACCATCCCGGCGGATGTCTACGAGGCGGCCAAGGTCGACGGTGCGACCGCGTGGCGGACGTTCTGGCGGATCACCCTGCCGATGGTCAAGCCCACGCTGGTGGTGGCGGTGCTCTTCCGCACGCTCGACACGCTGCGGATGTTCGACCTGCCCTACGGCATGATCGGCCCGGCCAAGTACTCGGTCGAGACCTTGTCGATGTTCGCCTACGAGGAGGCGAACCAGACGCGCTACGGACCGGCGGCGGCCTACTCCATCGTGCTCTTCCTCTACATCGTGCTGATCGCCTACCTCTTCGTCCGGTTGCTCGGTGCCGACGTCGTCGGTGACGAGGAGTCCAAGGCGCTCAAGGAGCAACGCCGGCGGAAGAAGGAACGGGCCAGGCTCGCCGGCACCCGGCCGGGCAAGCAACGCACCAGCATCACCTCGGGGGGTATGCCGTGAGCACCACCGCAGAGCGCGTCGGCGCGGAGGCGCCGACGGGGCGGCACACCACCGCGGAGGAGATCGCCCAGCTGAACAAGCCCCGCCAGAGCACGGGGCAGCGGCTCGGTCGGATCGCCTCCTACGTCGGCATGGCGCTGATCGTCATCTACTGCGTCCTGCCGTTCTACTGGATGATCGTCTCCTCGCTGCGGACCCCGGACGAGGGCCGCAGCACCGAGCTGCTGCCCAGCCCCGCGTCGCTGGAGAACTTCGTCGGCGTCTTCACCGGCAACAACAACTTCATGGTGTCGCTCGGCAACTCGCTCATCGTCTCCTCGGTGACGACGCTGCTCACGCTGCTGTTCGGGATCATCGCCTCCTACGCGCTGGCCCGGCTGCGCTTCCGCTTCAAGGGGATCATCCTGGCGGTCATCATCGCCACCTCGATGTTCCCCGGCATCACGCTGATCATCCCGCTGCTGAAGATGTTCACCGGCACCTACGAGTGGTTCCCGGTGAACTGGATGAACACCTACCAGGCGCTGGTGCTGCCCAGCCTGTCCTTCGCGATGCCGCTGTGCGTGTGGAACCTCACCGCCTTCTTCCGCCAGCTGCCGGTCGAGCTGGAGCAGGCGGCGATGGTGGACGGCTGCACGCCCGGCCAGGCCTTCCGCAGGATCATCCTGCCGCTGGCCGCACCGGGGGTGTTCACCACCGCGATCATCACCTTCATCGCGGTGTGGAACGAGTTCATCATCGCGCTGACCTTCGGCCGCGACCAGGACATGCAGACCGCCACGGTGTCGATCAGCAAGTTCACCGGCCAGTACGGCTACGACACCCCCTACGGGACGATCATGGCGGCCGGTGTGGTGGTCACCGTGCCGCTGCTCATCGCGGTGCTGATCTTCCAGCGCCGCATCGTCGCCGGCCTGACCGCCGGTGGCGTGAAGTAGCGCCCCACCGCGACGGGCCCGGGCGAGGTCGCCCGGGCCCGTCGGCGTGCTGGGGGATGACCCTGGGCGCTCCCGGGACCGTCCCGCCGGGCCTGTCGACCCCGCCCGGCCGCGGTCGACGATGACCCCATGACGACCGTCGCGGCACCACTGCCGAGCTCGATGCGGGGCGATCAGCGCTCGCTGGCGCCGGACCTGGCCCGCGGGGTGATGCTGCTGCTGATCGCCCTGGCCAACACCCCCTGGTACCTCTACGGCAGCACCGCCGGCAGCTCGACCGTCCACCCCACCGACGGCAGCATGCTCGACCGGGTCGTGCAGCTGGTCATCATCACCGCGGTGGACTCCCGGGTGTACCCGATGTTCGCCTTCCTGTTCGGCTACGGGATCGTGCAGCTCTACCAGCGCCAGCTGGCCCGTGGCGGCGACGAGCGGTCCGTCCGGCGGGTGCTGCGACGGCGGCACCTGTGGATGCTGGTGTTCGGCTTCGTGCACGCGGCCCTGCTCTGGTACGGCGACATCCTCGGCGCGTACGGCCTGGTCGGGCTGATCCTGGTGGCCGGGTTCCTGCGGCGCCGCGACACCACGCTGGTGGTGTGGCTGGCGGTGCTCACCGCGCTGATCGTGCTCGGCTCGCTGCTGGCGGTGGTGGGCGCCTACCTCGTCGCCCAGCTGCCCGCCCCGGAGGGCGCGTTCGCCGGGCTCGGCATGATCACCGGCATCAACGGGATCGAGAGCTGGCCGGCCTCGGTGCCGGCCCGGCTGACGTTCTGGCCGCTGCTGGTGCTCGGTCAGGGTCTGTTCACGCTGGTCATCCCGGTCGCCGTGCTGGCGGCGTTCTGGGCCGCCCGCCGCGGTGTGCTCGAGCATCCCGAGCAGCACCTGACCCTGCTCCGGCGGGTGGCCGCGATCGGCTTGCCGGTCGCCTGGGTGGCGGGCCTCGCGCACGCCTTGGACCACCTGGGCGTGCTGCCCGTGCCGGACTCGGTGTCGTGGGTGTCCAGCGTGCTGCAGGGCAGCAGCGGCCTGGCCGGCGGGTTGGGGTACGTCGCGGTGTTCGGGCTGCTGGCGGCCCGGCTGAGGGGTCGCCACCAGGGTCCGGTTGTCGGGGCGGTGACGGCGGTGGGCAAGCGGTCGCTGTCGTGCTACCTGGCCCAGTCGGTGCTCTGCGCGCCGCTGCTGGCGGCCTGGGGGCTGGGGCTGGGGGCGGTGCTGGGCAGCGCAGCCACGGCGCTGCTCGCGGTCGGGGTGTGGCTGGTCACGGTGGCGGGTGCGGTGCTGCTGGAGCGCCGGGGCGAGCGGGGTCCGGCCGAGACGCTGCTGCGGCGGCTCTCCTACGGCCGGACGTCCGGGCGTGGCGCGGTGGCCGGTTAGCCGACCACCCGGGCGATCGCGATGCCGTCGACCTTCTCCCGCAGCAGCGGCAGCACCACCGCCTCGACCCGGGGGTCGGCGGCCAGCCGCTGGTTGAACTCCCGGATCGCCGCCGTCGAGGTGTCGCTCGGGTCGAGCACCCGTCCGTCACGGATGGTGTTGTCGGCCAGCAGCAGGGTGCCGGGCCGCGAGAGCACCAGGGACGCCTCGAGGTAGTCGGGGTAGCCCTCCTTGTCGGCGTCGATGAAGACCAGGTCGAACGGCTCCGCACCGGCGTCGGCGAGCGCGGCGAGGCTGGCGCGGGCATCGCCCACCCGGACCTCCACCTGCTCCGACAGCCCCGCCCGCTCGAGGTTGCGGCGGGCCACCTCGGCGTGGCGCTCCTCGAGCTCGAGGGAGAGCAGCGTGCCGCCGGGCGTCAGCCCCCGGGCGAGGTGGATGGCGCTGTAGCCGCCGAGGGTGCCGATCTCCAGGGCCCGCCGGGCGCCGCTGATCCCGGCCAGCAGCTGCAGCAGCCGCCCCTCACCGGCCGAGACGCTGATCGCCGGCAGCCCGGCCTCCTCGCTGTCGCGCCGGGCGGCCTCCAGCGCCTCGTCCTGCGGGGCGAACAGGTCGGCGACGTAGTCGTCGATCCTGGCGAGCAGCTCCCGGGTGCCGTCCTGGTCCATCCGCGTCCCCTCCCGAATCGGGCGGCCGTCCCGCGGACGACCGTCGGCCCTGCGAGGCAGTCTGCCGCACGGGCCGGGTCCGGGACGGGGCCCCCCGCAACGACAGATCCCCGCCCGGCAGAGCCGGACGGGGATCTCGTGGTGGTACACCGCCAGGGACTTGAACCCTGAACCCGCTGATTAAGAGTCAGCTGCTCTGCCAGTTGAGCTAGCGGTGCGCGCGAGTGAGGACTCTACCGCAGGCGATCGCCGGAGCGAAATCGGGCGCTCAGCGGCCGGCGCGGACGGCGGCCAGCCGCTGCCGGCGCAGCTCGTCGATCTCGGGGTGCTGCAGCGGCTCCAGCTCGCGTCCCAGCCCGACCGAGATGACGTGGTCGGCCAGGGCGGGGTTGCGGGCCAGCAGCGGCCCGTGGGGGTAGAGCCCGATCACCGAGCCGCTGACCGCGCCGTCGGTGCCGTCGCCGTTGCCGATCCCCACCTCGACGGTGCAGAACGGCTCGGCGTCCGGGCCGCGTTCGGTCCAGCCGCCGTGGTTCTCGAACCCGGTGATCTCGTGCACCTGGCCGTCCGGTGCGGTCCAGCGCCCGAGCAGCTCCCCGACCGCCCGGTGCGGGCCGCGGGTGGTGGTGACGTCGAGCAGGCCGAGCCCGTCGGTGACGTCCTGGTGCTCGCCGACGGTGAAGGTGCGGCCGAGGATCTGGTAGCCGGCGCAGACCGCGAACACCGCCGCGCCCCGCTCGGCCGCCCGTTCCAGCGCCCCGTCGGCGCGCAGCAGCCGGACCGCGGAGATCTGGGCGGCGTCCTCCCCGCCGCCGAGCAGGTAGATCTGGGCGTCGTCGGGCAGCGGGTCACCCGGCTCGACCACGGTGAGCACCGGGTCGAAGCCGCGCCAGCGCAGCCGCTGGACGATGACGGTCGCGTTGCCGCGGTCTCCGTAGATGCCGAGCAGGGACTGGTAGACCAGCGCCACGTGGACGCGTTCGGGCGTGCTCATGCGATGCCTCCGATCCGGCGGAGCCGTTGGAACGGGGTGTAGGTGGCGATGACGTCGAAGGGCTCCGACCGCTCGGCCGGGCCGTGCGCCCGGGCCAGCCGCAGCGCCTCGGCCAGGTCGGGCTCGACGGCGAAGTCGACCTCGGCGTAGGTCAGCCGGACGGCGAGGTCCTGCGCGCGCGGGCCGGTGCAGACCACCCGGCGCCCCCGCAGCTGCTCGTACTCGACGTCCCACAGCCAGGACACGTCGCGGCCGTCGGCGGCGGCGGAGTCGATGGCCAGCACCACGGTCTCCGACCGGGCCAGCGGCAGCGCCTCGGCCCAGCCGGCCGGGTTCTTGGCCAGCACCAGCCGGACCGGGGTGCCGGCGATGGTGGCGGTGGCGAAGCGTCCGCCGGGGGAGGTGACGGTGCGCATCCCGGCCAGCGCCTCCTCGGTGCCCACCCCGAGCAGGTGCGCGGCCGCCAGGGCGTGCGCGGCGTTGCCGATGTTGAACCCGCCGGGCACCTGCAGCTGCGGATCCCAGCGGCGGCCGTCGGCGTCGATGATCTGCCCGTCGCGGACCTTCAGCGCCGCCCTCGGCTCGGCCAGGTCGCAGCCGGTGCAGCTCCAGTCCCCGCCCTCGCCGGTCTCGGGGTCGGGCTGGGTGCGCGCCAGCCCGGCGCCGCACTGCGGGCAGAGCGAGGCGTCCTGCTGCCAGCGGCTGGCGGTGTCCACCCAGACCACCTCGCGGGCGGTCCGCGCGGCCCACACGATCAGCGGCTCCTCGGCGTTGGCGACCACCACCGGCCCGTCGGCCCCGGCGGCCTCCAGGGCGTTGCGCCACGAGCGGCCCAGGGCCTTGATCTCGTGGTGGCGGTCGAGCTGGTCGCGGCTGAAGTTCAGCAGCACCAGCACCTCCGGACGTCCCAGCCGGACGACGTCGGCGACCACCCGCTCGTCGGTCTCCAGCACGGCGACGTCGGCGTGCGGCGCCTGCCCGAGGGCGGAGGCGATGCCGTGGTGCAGGTTGGCGCCGTCGGCGTTGGTGACCACCCGGTCGGCGTCGGCGCCCAGCCCAGCCCGGACGGCCGCGGCCAGCAGGTGGGTGGTGGTGGTCTTGCCGTTGGTGCCGGAGACGGCGGCGATCCGGCGTCCCTGCAGCAGGGTGGCCAGCGCGGTCGGGTCGAGCCGGAGCATGACCTGGCCGCGGATGGAGGCGCCGCTGCCACGCCCGGACAGCCGGGAGGCCAGGGCGGCGGCCCGTCCGGCGAGCACGGCCGCGCCCAGCCGCAGCCGGCGGCCGAGCGGCTGGGGGACCCTGGTGGCTCCCC